>DASQFD010000011.1:0-52756 GCA_035633255.1 Dermatophilaceae bacterium | reverse complement strand
GAGGGCGCCAGCGAGGAGGAGCTCGAGCGCGACGTCTCCCGGCTCGCAGCGCAGTGGGAGGACATCCGCACCAAGACCGCCTCGACCTCGACCACCTCGCCCGCGCTGCTCTACGGCGAGCCCGACCTCGCCATCCGCGTGGTGCGCGACATCTTCAACGAGGACTTCGCCTCCCTGGTCGTCTCCGGTGACGCGGCGTGGCAGGAGGTGGGCGACTACGTGCAGGCGGTCGCTCCCGACCTCGCCGAGCGCCTCACCCAGTGGACCAGCGGGGAGGATCTCTTCTCCCACCACCGGGTCGACGAGCAGATCGCCAAGGCGATGGACCGCAAGGTGTGGCTGCCCTCCGGTGGTTCGCTGGTCATCGACCGCACCGAGGCGATGACGGTCATCGACGTCAACACCGGCAAGTTCGTCGGGTCCGGGGGCAACCTGGAGGAGACGGTCACCAAGAACAACATCGAGGCGGCCGAGGAGATCGTCCGGCAGCTCCGGCTTCGCGACATCGGCGGGATCATCGTCGTCGACTTCATCGACATGGTCCTGGAGTCCAACCGCGACCTGGTCATCCGGCGGCTGTTGGAGTGCCTGGGCCGCGACCGCACGAAGCACCAGGTGGCCGAGGTCACCTCCCTCGGGCTGGTGCAGATGACCCGCAAGCGGGTCGGCTCGGGGCTGATCGAGGTCTTCTCCGAGCCGTGCGAACAGTGCGGGGGGCGCGGCATCCTCGTGCACGCCGACCCGGTCGGCCGCCCCTCCGGTGACGCCGGCGGGCCGAGCAACGGTGGCCGTGGCCCACGCGCGCGGCGCGGCCGGCCCGTCGACACCCCGCCGAGCCGCCCCACCGACGAGGCCCGTCCGTCCGGCCCCACCCCGGCCCAGATCGCCGCGGCGGCTCACGCCGCCGCGGTCAAGAGGGTGTCCGTGGAGCCGGTCGAGGACGACGTCGCCGAGCTGGAGGTCGCCGTGGCCGACGGCGTCACGCCCGGCACCACGGACGGCGTCACAGTCGGCAGCTTGGACGGCACCACCGCGCAGACGACCGTGCCGGCCTATGGGGAGGATCGGCCCCACGACGAGCGGCCCGACGAGCAGCCCGCCGCCGAGCCCGCGGCACCCACGGTTGCCGAGCCGGCCGCCCCGCCGCCGGTGCGCGCTCGCCGCAAGCGCGGCCGCGTGGTGGCGCCCGCCGGTCCCCCGCGACCGGTGACCGACGCCGACGCCACGGCCCCCGCCGAGACCGACGCCACGGCCCCCGCCGAGACCCCCTCCGGGGATTTGGAGAGCGCCCCGCAGGACCGGTAGCCTGAGCGGTCGGTGCGCCCACCGAGCCGACGTCCCGTGTCGTTCCCCTCCCGGTCCTGCCGGGGCGGAGCAGCGGGGTCGTCCGTCAGCCGGTCCCACGACAAGCAGTGCGCCATGACGAAAGAGAGTTCCGACGTGTACGCGATCGTTCGCGCAGGTGGTCGCCAGGAGAAGGTGTCGGTCGGCGACGTCCTCCTCATCGACAAGATCGGCCAGCCCGGCGACACGATCGACCTGACCCCGCTCCTCGTCGTCGACGGGTCGACGATCACGAGCGACGCCGCCAAGCTGGCCTCGGTCAGCGTCACGGCGGAGGTGGTCAAGGCGGCCAAGGGCCCGAAGATCACCATCATCAAGGCCAAGAACAAGACCGGCTACCGCAAGCGCCAGGGCCACCGCCAGCCGCTGACCCAGATCAAGATCACGGCGATCGACGCCTGAGCCCGCCCGTCTCCGAGCTACCGAGGTAACCAACATGGCACACAAGAAGGGCGCGTCCTCCACCCGCAACGGTCGGGACAGCAACTCCCAGCGGCTCGGCGTGAAGCGCTTCGGCGGCCAGCAGGTCGGCGCCGGCGAGATCCTCGTCCGGCAGCGCGGCACCCACTTCCACCCCGGTGACGGCGTCGGTCGCGGTGGCGACGACACGCTCTTCGCGCTGGTCGCCGGTGCGGTCCTGTTCGGCAGCCGACGTGGCCGCCGCACCGTCAACGTGGTGCCCGCGGAGGCCGCCGCCGAGTGAGGTATGCCGTGGGCCCACCTGCCACGGACCCGCACCGACGCGAGGGGCGAGCCGACGAACGGCCGCCCCTCGCGGCATACCCCGCAGTCCTGTCCGGAAAGGCGCCCCATGGCCCACTTCGTCGACCGCGTCGTCCTGCGCGTCGCCGCCGGGGACGGGGGGCACGGGGTGGCGTCGGTCAAGCGGGAGAAGTTCAAGCCGCTCGGTGGCCCGGACGGCGGCAACGGTGGCCGGGGGGGCTCGGTCGTCCTGGAGGTCGACCCCCAGTCGACCACGCTGCTGGACTACCACCGCAGCCCGCACCGGCGCGCCGGCAACGGCCGGCCGGGAGCCGGCGACGAGCGCAACGGCGGCGACGGTGAGGACCTGGTCCTGCCCGTCCCGGAGGGCACGGTCGTCCAGGGGGGCGACGGCACGGTCCTCGCCGACCTCGTGGGCGCCGGGACCCGCTACGTGGTGGCGGCGGGTGGCCGTGGTGGGCTCGGCAACAGGGCGCTGGCCTCCCCGCGCCGCAAGGCGCCCGGCTTCGCCCTGCTCGGTGAGCCGGGGGAGCGGCGTGACGTCGTCCTCGAGCTGAAGTCCCTCGCCGACGTCGCGCTCATCGGCTTCCCGTCCGCGGGCAAGTCCTCGCTGGTCTCGGTGCTGTCCGCCGCCCGGCCGAAGATCGCCGACTACCCGTTCACCACGCTCGTGCCCAACCTCGGCGTGGTCACCGCGGGCAGTGAGCGCTTCACCGTCGCCGACGTGCCGGGGCTGATCCCCGGGGCGAGCGAGGGCCGGGGCCTCGGCCTGGAGTTCCTGCGCCACGTCGAGCGCTGCTCGGTGCTCGTGCACGTCGTCGACTGCGCGACCCTGGAGCCGGGTCGCGACCCGATGACCGACCTCGACGTCATCGAGGCCGAGCTCGCCGCGTACGTCGCGGACGACAGCCTCGGGGGGCGGCCACTGGCCGAGCGCACCCGGGTGGTCGTGCTCAACAAGGCCGACGTGCCGGACGCCCGGGACCTGGCCGAGATGGTCGCCCCGGACCTGGAGGAGCGGGGGCTGGAGGTCCACATCGTCTCCGCCGTCGCCCACACCGGGCTCAAGGAGCTCACCTTCGCGCTCGCGCGCCACGTCGTGGAGGCCCGCACCGAGGCGGAGGCGGCGGTGCTCGACCGGCCGCGCGTGGTCCTCCGCCCGACCGCGGTGGACGACTCCGGCTTCGCGGTGCGGACCGAGCAGACGCCCGAGGGCGTGGTCCACCGCGTCGTCGGGGACCGGCCCACCCGCTGGGTGCGGCAGACCGACTTCACCAACGACGAGGCCGTCGGCTACCTCGCCGACCGGCTGGGCCGGCTCGGCGTCGAGGAGGCGCTGGTCAAGGCCGGCGCGGTCCCCGGGTCGACGGTGCTCATCGGCCCCGAGGACGACGCGGTCGTCTTCGACTGGGAGCCGACCATGACCGCCGGCGCGGAGCTGCTCACCGGCCCCCGAGGCACCGACCTGCGCCTCGAGGACGGGCAGCGGCGCAAGAGCCGCAGCCAGAGGCGCGAGGAGTTCCACTCCCGCAAGGACGCCCAGACCCTCGCGCGGGAGGAGCTGGCCGCCGAGCGTCGCTCCGGCCACTGGGCCGGCGTGGAGGAGGACGACCGGTGACCGGCGGCGCCCCCGACCGACGGCACGCGCCCGCGGGGGCCCGGGCGGGCGAGCCGGTGGTGGGGCCGGCCGAGGGCGAGCGGGTGGTAAGGCCGGCCGAGGGCGAGCTGCGGCGGCGGCTGGGCGCCGCGTCCCGGGTGGTCCTCAAGGTCGGGTCGTCGTCCCTCACCGGCCCGGACGGCGGTGGCCTGGACCACGCCAGGCTGGTCGCCCTCGTCGACATGGTCGCCGAGCGCCGCCGCCGGGGCACCCAGGTGGTGCTGGTCTCCTCCGGCGCCATCGCGGCGGGCCTCGGCCCGCTCGGGCTGGCTCGTCGACCCCACGACCTCGCCACCCAGCAGGCGGCGGCCAGCGTCGGGCAGGGAGCGCTCGTCGCGGCATACCAGTCCTCGTTCCTCGCGCACGAGGTGACGGTCGGGCAGGTACTGCTCACGGCCGACGACGTCACCCGCCGGGCGCACTACACCAACGCCCGGCGCACCCTCGAGCGGCTGCTCGAGCTCGGCATCCTGCCGGTCGTCAACGAGAACGACACGGTGGCCACCCACGAGATCCGCTTCGGCGACAACGACCGGCTCGCGGCGCTGGTGTCGCACCTGGTCGCCGCGGACGCGCTGGTGCTGCTCACCGACGTCGACGCCCTGCACGACGGGCCGCCGTCGCGGCCGGGGTCGCGGCGGGTGCCGTTCGTCGGTTCACCGGCGGACCTGGAGGCGGTGCGGATCGGCGGCACGGGCTCGGCGGTGGGCAGCGGCGGGATGGCCACCAAGGTGGAGGCTGCGGCCATCTCCGGGGCGGCCGGCATACCGACGCTGCTGACCCGGCTCGAGGACGCGCGGGCGGGGCTGGACGGCATGGACGTCGGCACGGTGTTCGCTCCCAGCCGGACGGCGCGGGCGTCGCGCAAGCTGTGGATCGCGCACGCCACCACGGCGCGCGGGCGGCTCTTGGTCGACGAGGGCGCGGTGGCGGCGGTGACCCGGCGGCGCACCTCACTGCTGCCGGCCGGGGTGACCGCGGTGTCGGGGACGTTCACCGAGGGCGACCCGGTGGACGTGTGCGCGCCGGACAGCCGGGTGGTCGCGCGGGGGCTGGTCAACTACAGCTCGGCGGAGCTGCCCGGGCTGCTGGGGCGCAGTACCCGGGACCTGGCGCGCGACCTCGGCCCGGCGTACGAGCGCGAGGTCATCCACCGCGACGACCTCGTGGTGCTCTGAGGCGCCAGCCGGGCTAGCGCAGGCGCTCGACCTCGAACTGCAGTCGCGGGTGGGCGATCTCCTCCTGGCTCTGGACCAGCTGCAGCTCGCGGCGCCCCGACTCCAGGGTGCGCGACAGCAGGTCGAAGACGCTGGACACGGTGCGGCCGAGGGCCACGCCGGCGTCGCCGGTCCGCAGCAGGTGGGCGGTGAAGAGCGCGGCCGTCACGTCCCCGGAGCCGTTGGCCTTCATCGGCAGCATCGGCGTCCGGACGATCCAGGCGCCGTCGTGGTGGACGGCGAGCATCTCGATGGTGTCGGCCGGCCGGTCGGGCCGCAGCACGCTGGTGACCAGGACCGTGCTCGGGCCCATGGCGCGGGCGGCCTCCACCGACGCCAGGGTGTCCTCGAGGGACTCCGGCTCGCTGCCGGTGAGGTAGCCGAGCTCGAACTGGTTCGGGGTGATCAGGTCGGCCCGCGGCACCACCCGCTCGCGCAGCAGCACCGGGATGGCGGGGTGGACGAAGCAGCCGGACTTGGCGTTGCCCATGACGGGGTCGCACGCGTAGATCGCCGCGGGGTTGGCGGCCTTGACGCGGGCCACCGCGTCGAGGATGACCTCGCCGATGTCCTCGCCGCCCTGGTAGCCGGAGAGCACGGCGTCCACCTCGGGCAGGGCGCCCCGCTCCTCCACCCCGGTGATCACCGCACGGACGTCGTCCGCCGGGAGCAGGGGTCCGCGCCACTGCCCGTAGCCGGTGTGGTTGGAGAAGTGCACGGTGTGCACCGGCCAGACCTCGACGCCGAGCCGCTGGAGGGGGAAGACCGCCGCGCTGTTGCCGACGTGACCGTAGGCGACCGAGGACTGGATGGACAGGATCGTCGTCACCGCGCCATTGAACCACCGGCCGCCGCCCGGCCGCCGCTGCGCGCGAGCCCGGACGTCCGAGCGGGCGGCGCCGCCGCGGCATACCCTCGTGTGCATGAGCACCGACGTCACCACTGCGGCCGACGCGCCCACCGCCACCGGACCCGCGGAGGTGGCGAGGCTGGCCGCTGCGGCGCGGGTCGCCGCCCGGCGGCTGGCCCTGCTGACGCGGGCCGAGAAGGACGCGGCGCTGCACGCGCTGGCGGACGCGGTGGACGCCGCGACGGCGGACGTCGTGGCCGCCAACCGCGAGGACCTCGAACGGGGCCGGGCCTCCGGCATGGCCGAGGGGCTGCTGGACCGGCTCACCCTGGACGCACCGCGGGTGGGGGCGGTGGCCGAGGCGCTGCGGGCGATCGCCGCGCTGCCCGACCCGGTCGGTGAGGTGGTGCGCGGTTCGACGCTCGCGAACGGGCTGCAGATCCGGCAGGTCCGGGTGCCGATGGGCGTCATCGGGATGATCTACGAGGCGCGCCCCAACGTCACCGTCGACGCCGCGGGCCTCGCGCTCAAGTCCGGCAACGCGGTCATCCTGCGGGGCGGGTCGGCGGCGGCCTCGACGAACCGGGCGCTCGTCGACGTGCTCCGCGCCGCGCTGACCGCGCAGGGGCTCCCCGCGGACGCGGTCGCGCTCCTCGAGGGCGGCCACGACGCCGTGCGCGCCCTGATGCGCGCGCGCGGCCAGGTGGACCTGCTCATCCCGCGCGGTGGCGCCTCCCTCATCTCCACGGTCGTCACCGAGTCCACGGTGCCGACGATCGAGACCGGGGTCGGCAACTGCCACGTCTACGTCGACGAGGCCGCGGACCTCGACCGGGCGCTGGCCATCACCGTCAACGCCAAGACCCACCGGCCCAGCGTCTGCAACGCGGCCGAGTCGCTCCTCGTGCACGCCCACGTGGCCGAGGCGTTCCTGCCGAAGGCGCTGGCCGCGCTGTCGACGGCGGGCGTGCGGCTGCACACCGACGAGCGGTCCGGCGCGGCGGCGGACGCGGCCGGGGTGGCGCACGAGACGGCGACGGAGGAGGACTTCGCCACCGAGTACCTCGCGCTCGAGATGAGCGTCGGGGTGGTCGACGACCTCGACGCGGCGCTCGCGCACATCCGCCGGTTCGGTTCGGGGCACACCGAGGCCATCGTCACCGAGGACCGCGCGGCAGCCCGCCGCTTCACCGCCGAGGTCGACGCCGCGGCGGTGATGGTCAACGCCTCCACCCGCTTCACCGACGGGGGCGAGTTCGGCTTCGGCGCCGAGATCGGAATCTCCACCCAGAAGCTGCACGCGCGCGGCCCGATGGCGCTGCCGGAGCTCACGACGACGAAGTGGGTCGTCGAGGGCGACGGCCAGGTCCGCGCCTGACGCCGGTCTCCCGGCGGGGTCGGGCGGTCGCCACCCGCGCCGGATGGCAGGATGACCGCCCGTGGAGGGAACCGAGGTCCGCAAGCTCGCCGCGCTCGAGGACTCGCACTGGTGGTACCGCGAGCGGAGGCACCTCCTGGCGCGCGAGCTCCGCACGCTGACCCCGGGCCGTGCCCTCGACGTCGGGGCGGCCGGCGGCGGCAACACCCGGGTGCTCGTCGACCACGGTTGGCAGGCCGCTGCGCTGGAGTACGGCCCGGAGGGCGCCGAGGTGGCGGCGGAGCGCGGCCTGCCCGTCCTGCGCGCGGACGCCACGGCGCTCCCCGTGGCGGGTGGGACCCTCGACCTCGTCGTCGCCTTCGACGTCCTGGAGCACCTCCTCGACCACGACGCGTGCGTGCGCGAGGTGCACCGGGCCCTGCGCCCCGAAGGGACCTTCCTCGTCGCCGTGCCGTGCGACCCCCAGCTGTGGTCCGAGCACGACGTGGCCGTCGACCACGTGCGCCGCTACACCCGCACGACCCTCGGCGACCTGCTGGCGCGCGGTGGCTTCTCGGTCGAGTCGATGGACAGCTGGAACGTCCTGCTCCGCCCGGTGGTGGCCCTGCGACGCCGCAGCAGCAGCGGCAGCGACCTCAGCCAGCTCCACCCGGCCGTCAACCTCGCCCTGCGAGGTGTCGTCACGGTGGAGCGGGTGCTCCCGGTCACGAGGTTGCCGGGCGTGAGCCTGCTGGTGCGGGCGCGTCGGGACTGACCGCCGGGGCGGGCTCGAGTGGGGCGGGCCCGAGTGGTTCGGGCCCGAGCGGGTCGGGCCCCAGCGGGTCGGGCTCAAGTGGGTCGGGCTCGAGCGGGTCGGGCTCGAGTGGGGCCGGGTCGTGCGGGGTGCTGTCGGTCGGCGTGCTGTCGAGCAGCGAGTCGTGGGCGACGAAGTACGCCGGGCGGGCCTGCAGCGCGGCATACATCCGGCCGACGTACTCGCCGAGGATGCCGAGCGCGAGCAGCTGGACGGCGCCCATCGCGGCGACGATCACCACCGTCGAGGTCCACCCCGGCAGGGTGCGGCCGAGGAGCTGGCTGACCACGGCATACAGGAGCACCCCCACGGCGGCGAGCCCGCCGAGCAGCCCCAGCCACGTCGCGAACCGCAGCGGCGCCAGCGAGAAGCCGGTCACGCTGTCCACCGAGAGGCGGAGCATCTTCGCGAGCGGGTACTTGGAGGAGCCGGCGGCCCGCGACTCCCGGCGGTAGCCCACGGACGCCGACGGGAAGCCCAGCGCGGGCACCACGAAGCGAAGCACCCGGTCGTGCTCGGGCAGGGCGTTCACGGCGTCCACGGTGGCGCGGGACATCAGCCGGAAGTCGCCGGCGTCGGCGGGCGCGTCCACGGTGGAGATCGTCCGGATCCCGCGGTAGAAGGCCTTGGCGGTGAGGCGCTTGAAGGCCGAGTCGGTCGAGCGGTCCTCCCGCACCCCGTAGACCACGTCGACGCCCTCACGCCGAGCCACCTCGAGCATCCGCCCCACCACCTCCGGCGGGTCCTGGAGGTCGGCGTCCAGGGTCACGACGTGGTCGCCCCGGGACCGGGCCAGTCCTGCCGAGATGGCCGCCTGGTGGCCGGCGTTCGCGCGCAACCGGACGACCCGCACCTGCGGCCACGTCCGCCGCAGCCGCTGCAGGAGCACGGGCGTGGAGTCGGTGCTCCCGTCGTCGACGCAGAGCACCTCGTAGGTGACCCCGAGCCCGTCGGCGACCGGTCGCAGCCGTCGGACGAGCAGCGGGAGGACCGCCTCCTCGTTGTACATCGGGAGCACGAGGCTCAACCCGACCCGACCCTGCGGCATACCGACCAGCGTAGGCGAGCCGACCCGGGACACCGGGCCGCCCGGCTGTGGGTGGGCGCTGGCGTCTCCAACGTGCCATGTCGGCAGACTGGGTCGGGCGCAGTTCGTCCGGGGCGTCGAATCGGTGCCAGAGTCGTCGTGGTGGCGGGTGTGCCTCGTGGCGCCGACCTCCTCGGCGGTCTCCGTGGCGTTCCAGCGCGGGGGTCTGGCTGGAGCGAAGGGCCCCCGATGTGTGAGATCGGGGGCCCTCCGCTGACACCAGACATACCAGACGCCAGACGCCACACGCCAACCTCAGCGCCGGACGCCGGACGCGGTCGAGCCGGTCCGTCCCGGGCCTGGTGCCCCGGGATGGCCACGCGACGGTGGCGCCGACCGATGAAGGCCGGTCTTCGACTCGGGCCGGCGGGCGCGGTGCGCCCCGCGACGTCGCTCGCGGTGTGGAGGGACCCACATCCGCGCCCGGTCTCCCGAGCGCGGACCGACGCTGCCGTTATCCGTCCGACCCCGTTCCCTTCGCCCCGTCGGCCGAGCCGGTGGTGGAGTGGAGGCAACGAGGCTCCTGTCTAGGGCCAAAGGCTTCGCTTTGCAAGCGTTTGCGCGCGACGCCTCACCTGCTGGGACGTCCGCTGCCCGTCGTCCACAGGCGGGGGCGCAACACGCCGCGCTGCGCACAGGGCTGTGGACACGACCGGTGGACGGGCAAGGGTTCCCGCCGGCCCCCGTTCGCACGCTAGGCTGACCGGCATGTCAGTGCTGCGTGTCGCCGCCGAGGAAGCGGCCATCGAGCTGCCGATCCCGCCCTACGCCATCGGGCTGATGGCGCTGGTCTTCTTCGCCCTGCTGCTCGGCGTCACCTGGACCTTCCGCAACAACGCCCAGAAGTACGTCTCCCCGGAGGGCGAGCACGCCCACGGCGGGTCCCAGGAGGGCCAGTCCGGCCGGGTCTGACCGCTGCACCGCAGGCCACGACGGCACCCCGGATCGGCGCGCGCATGCGGTTGGGGGTCATGGGCGGCACCTTCGACCCCATCCACCACGGGCACCTCGTGGCCGCCTCGGAGGTGCAGTCGTCGTTCGACCTCGACGAGGTCGTCTTCGTGCCGACGGGTGAGCCGTGGCAGAAGGCGGGGCGGGACGTGAGCCCGCCCGAGCACCGCTACCTGATGACCGTCATCGCGACGGCGTCCAACCCGCGCTTCACCGTGAGCCGGGTGGACGTGGACCGCCGCGGCCGCACCTACACCATCGACACCCTGCGTGACCTGAACCGCCTACACCCGGAGGACGAGCTGTACTTCATCACCGGCGCCGACGCCCTCGCGCAGATCCTCAGCTGGAAGGACGCCGACGAGCTCCTCGAGCTGGCGCACTTCATCGGGGTGACCCGACCCGGCTACGTCCTGTCCGAGTCCGGGCTCCCCGCGGACCGCGTCAGCCTGCTCGAGGTGCCGGCCATGGCCATCAGCTCCACGGACTGCCGGGAGCGCGTGGGGCGCCGGGAGCCGGTCTGGTACCTCGTGCCGGACGGGGTGGTGCAGTACATCAACAAGCACGGGCTCTATGGGGGACCGGAGGGCCACGGCCCTCGTCGGTCCGGGGCGACCGCGGGGTCGACAGCGGGGTCGACAGCGGGGTCGACCGCGGGGTCGACCGCGGGCGCGGCTGTCGGCGTGGCGGGCGAGGCGTGAGCGCCACCGAGCGGTCCATCGAGCTGGGGCGCGCGGCGGCCCGGGCGGCCGGCGACAAGCTGGCGACCACCATCACCGGCATCGACGTCAGCGAGCAGCTCGCCCTGACCGACGTCTTCGTCATCGTCTCGGCGGAGAGCGAGCGGCAGGTCGAGGCCATCGTCGACGAGGTCGAGGACGTCCTGAGGGAGCACGGTGCCAAGCCGCTGCGCCGCGAGGGACAGCGCGAGGGGCGGTGGGTCCTGCTGGACTTCGGTGACATCGTCGTCCACGTCCAGCACGACGAGGAGCGGGTCTTCTACGAGCTCGAGCGGCTGTGGCGGGACTGCCCCGCGATCGACCTCGGTGTCGTGGGCACCGAGCAGGGCGGCCGGTGAGAGCAGGTCGCCGGGTCGTCGTGCTCCGTCACGGCGAGACGACGCACAACGCCGCCGGCATCTGGCAGGGCCACCTCGACAGCCCGCTCTCCGAGCGCGGCCTGGCTCAGGCGGAGGTGGCGGGGCGGGCGCTTTCGGCGCTCGGGCCCACCGCCGTGGTGGCCTCCGACCTGGCCCGCGCGGCACGCACCGCCGACGCGGTGGGCGCCGCGTGCGGCATACCGGTCTCCTACGACGCGCGCTTCCGCGAGATCCACGCGGGGGAGTGGCAGGGGATGTCCGGGGCGCAGGTGCGCGAGCAGTATCCCGAGGACATGGACCGGCTGCTCCGCGGCGAGGACTTCCGGCGCGGCGGCACCGGGGAGTCGGTGGCGGACGTGGCGGGGCGCTGCCGGGAGGCGGTGGAGGAGGTCCTGGGGGAGCTGGGCGCCGGGGAGTGCGTCGTCGTCGCGACGCACGGGGTGTCCGGCCGGGCGCTCGTCGCCTCGCTCGTCGGGATCGACCAGCAGCTCGCCTGGGTGGTGCTCTCCGGCCTGGGCAACGCGTGCTGGGCCGAGCTCGAGGAGGGCCGGCTCGGGTGGCGGATCCGCACGTGGAACGACTCCGCCCGGGGCGCCGGCGGCGTCTCGACCTCCCTCGCCTGACCGCGCGTCAGGGGCAGGTCGCCACTGGGTGAACGAGGTGGGGTGATGACCCCAGCGGGTTCACCCGGGTGCCCGAGTCGCAGCCCGGCGCAGGCTTGGAAGGACCGGTATGCCGTCCGCCCGGGCGATTTGGTGCCGTCCCGGCGGTCGTGGGAGACTTCCCGAGGCCCGTTCGGGGTCGATCTTCGAGCGCGAGGGCACTCGGGGCTGTGGCGCAGCTGGTAGCGCACCTCCATGGCATGGAGGGGGTCAGGGGTTCGAGTCCCCTCAGCTCCACCGAGACAGGACGGGCCGGGCGACCACGCCCGTGAACCGCGTCGTGCGCCACCCGCTGCCGAGCCCGGCACCCGCGGTCGGACCGGTCAGCGGGGCCTACTCGTCGTGCTGCTCGTTCGGGTCGTCGTCCGCCTCGGTCTTGGTGCGGTGCACGGTGCCGTGGGGGTGCTCGGGCGGGGCGTAGAGCGAGTACACCTTGAGCGGCTCGCTGCCGATGTTGGTCACGTTGTGCCAGGAGCCGGCGGGGACGATGACGACCCAGTCGTCCCCGACCTCCTCGTCGAGGGTGAGCTCGTCCTTGCTCGGCCCCATCTGCACCCGCCCACGACCGGCCTCGACCCGCAGGAACTGGTCGTGGTCGTGGTGCACCTCGAGGCCGATGTCGTGCCCCGGCTCGATGCTCATGACGGTGAGCTGGAGGTCGGTGCCGGTCCACAGGGTGGTCCGGTAGTTCTCGTTCGCGAGGGTCGCTTCCTCGATGTCGATGACGTAGGGGTTGGGCCCCTCGTCCGTGAGCCGGGTCTGAATGCTCATCGCGGTCCTTCCGTCGGTGCGCGGTTCGCTCGGCCCAGCGTATCCACGCCTCCTGCGGGCGGACGCCGCGGCCACTCGATGGGCGCCCCCGGTGGCCGCACCGCGAGCGCGCCGCGCGGTCCGCGTGCGTCCCCACAGACGTCACCTTGCACCGTCACCACACCCCGGACGTCCCCCGCCGGTGGCTCCCGACCAGGTGGGTGTCGACGACCCCGACCGCCTCCATGAGCGCGAACATCGTCGTCGGGCCCACGAACACGAACCCCCTGCGCCGCAACGTCAGGGCCAGCGCCTCGGACTCCGGCGAGCGGGTCGGGACCTCGCGGGGGGTCCACGGAGCCGGCGTCCGCTCGGGCCGGAACGACCAGACCAGGTCCACCAGGCCCCCGTCGGCGCGCAGGGCGACCGTCGCGCGGGCGTTGGTGAGCGCCGCCCGGACCTTGGCCGCGTTGCGGACGATCCGGGCGTCGCCCAGCAGCCGGGAGACGTCGTCCTCCCCGTATGCCGCGACGGCGTCCGGGTCGAAGCCGGCGAACGCCTCGCGGAAGGCGTCGCGCTTGCGCAGGATGGTCACCCACGACAGCCCGGACTGGAACGCCTCGAGGGTGAGCCGCTCGAACATGCCGCCCTCGTCCCGGACCGGCATCCCCCACTCGGTGTCGTAGTACTCGCGCAGCAACGGGTCGCGAGCCGCCCAGGCCGGCCGGGCCAGCCCGTCCTCCCCGACGACGAGCCCGTCGTCCCCGATGACGAGCCCGTCCCCGATGACGCGTGGTGGGACCGGGTCGGCCGCCGGGCGGTCAACGTCCACGGGAGGCTCAGCCGGCGGCCGACGCCGGGGTCGCGAGCGCCGCCTCGATGTCGGCGACGAGCTTCTCCGGCGCGGTCTGCGGGGAGTATCGCGCCAGCACCCGCCCGTCGCGGCCGAGGAGGAACTTGGTGAAGTTCCACTTGACCGACCCGCCGAGCAGCGCACCCTTCTCCGACTTCAGCCAGGCGAAGAGCGGATGGGCGCCGGCCCCGTTGACGTCGACCTTGGCGAACATCGGGAAGGACACTCCGTAGTTGACCGAGCAGAACTGCTCGATCTCCTCCTCGGTGCCCGGCTCCTGGCCGGCGAACTGGTTGCACGGGAAGCCGAGCACGACCAGCCCCGCGTCGCGGTGGTCGCGCCACAGCCGCTCCAGCCCCTCGTACTGCGGCGTGAGCCCGCACCGGCTCGCGGTGTTGACGACGATTACGACCTTGCCGACGTACGGGGCGAGTGGCACCTCCGCGCCGGCCAGGGTCCGGGCCGTGAAGTCGGCGAGCGTGGTCATGCGGGGTCCTCCCGAGGATGCGGTGCCGGGCCCGGTGGACCGGGTTCCTCATGCTCGCACACACGCGGCGGAGCCCTTCTGCTCCGGCCGCCACGCCGACCGGCGGTCGCCCGGCGTGGTTCCATGACGGCATACCGTGTCCGCCTGGGCGGTCAGGGACAGGCGCGCCACAGCGGCGCGCACGAGGTGAGGAGCAGGCATCGTGGGGCCGACGCACCTCGACGTCCTCGTCGTGGGAGCCGGCCTGTCCGGCGTCGGCATGGCCGCCCGGCTGTCCACCCTGTGCCCGGACCACACGTATGCCGTCCTGGAGGCCCGTGCGGTCAGCGGCGGCACGTGGGACCTGTTCCGCTATCCCGGGGTCCGGTCCGACTCCGACATGTACACGCTGAGCTACCCGTTCCAGCCGTGGACCGACCCGAAGTCGCTCGCCGACGGGCCGGCGATCCTGCGGTACATCCGCGAGACCTCGACCGAGTACGGCGTCGAGGACCACGTCCGCTACCGCCACCGGGTCACCCGCGCCGCCTGGGCGAGCGAGACGTCGACGTGGACGGTGACGGCGCAGACCCCCGACGGGGAGGCCACCTTCACCGCCGGGTTCCTCTACCTCGCGGTCGGCTACTACGACTACGACCGCGGGCACGAGATCGACCTGCCCGGCCGCGAGGACTTCGCCGGCGCCGTGGTCCACCCCCAGCACTGGCCCGAGGACCTCGACGTCACCGGACGCCGGGTCGTCGTCGTGGGCAGCGGCGCCACCGCGGTCACCCTGGTGCCCGCCCTCGCCGAGCGCGGCGCCGCCTCCGTGACGATGCTGCAGCGCAGCCCCACCTACCTCGCGGTCCTGCCCCGCGAGGACCGCGTCGGGGCGCTCGTCCACCGCCTGCTGCCCGACCGGCCGGCGCACCGGGTCATGCGCGTCAAGCACCTCGCCTACAGCCTGACGACCTACGCCATGGCCCGTCGCCTGCCCGGGGTCTCCCGCCGGGCGATGGCCAGGGGGCTGCGCGAGCACCTGCCCGAGGGCTACGACGTGGCCACCCACCTCACGCCCGCCTACGACCCGTGGGACCAGCGGGTCTGCGTCGTGCCCGACGCGGACCTGCTGCGGGAGATCAGCCGCGGGCGCGTCGAGATCGTCACCGACCACCTCGAGCGGCTCACCGCGACCGGGATGCGCCTGCGGTCCGGCCGCGAGCTGCCCGCGGACGTGGTGGTCACCGCGACCGGGCTGCGGCTGCTGGTCGGCGGCGGGGCGACGGTCGAGGTCGACGGCGAGGTGGTCGACCCGCACGAGCGGCACGTCTACAAGGGGGCGCTGCTCGAGGGGGTGCCCAACCTCGCGCTGTGCATGGGCTACACCAACAACAGCTGGACGTTGCGCGCCGACCTCACCGCGACCTATGTATGCCGGCTGCTCCGCCACCTGCGCGACCGCGGCTGGGCGAGCGCGACCCCCCGCTTCGACGAGCCGCCCGGGCCGCCCGGGCCGCCGGAGCCGATCCTGAACCTCACCTCCGGCTACATCCGCCGGGGGATCGCCGCGCTCCCGGTGCAGGGTCGCGGGCAGCCGTGGCGGGTCCGGCAGAACTACCTGCTCGACTGGCTGGCGATCAGGACCGCCCCGATCGAGGACGGCCGGCTCGAGCTCGCACCGCGGAGAGCGGCGGCGGCGACGGCGGCGGCGACGGCGGCGACGGCGACGGCGGGGGTGGCGACCGAAACGGCGGCGACGGCGGCGGCGGCGCACGTCGAGCCCGGCGTGGGGGCGGGGGTGCCCGGCCCGTGACCCGGGTCCTGGTCACCACCGCGTCCATGGCCGGTCACCTGCGCCCGGTGTCGGCGGTCGTGCGCGAGCTGACCAGCGCCGGCCACGACGTGGTCTGGGCGACCGGTCCCGACTACCTGGCGGAGGTCACGGCCGTCGGTGCGCGGGCCGTCGCGATGGGCGGCGAGGAGGCCTCCGGTGGGCGACCGGCAACGGTGCGTCAGGGCCGGGTCAGCGGCGTCGTCGGCCTGCGGCACGCCCTGGACGAGGTCTTCCTCCGGCCGCTGCCGGCTGCCGTCGCCGCGGTGCAGCGGCTCGTCGACGAGGTCCGCCCCGACGTGGTGCTGGCCGACCAGGGGTGCCTCGCCGGCCCGCTCGTGGCGGAGGCCCGTGACCTGCCGCGGGTCACCGTCTCGGTCTCCCCGCTCGGCCTGGCGAGCGTCGACACCGGCCCGTTCGGGAGCGGGCTGCCGCCCACGGCCACCCGGCACGGCCACTTCCGCAACCGCCTCCTCAACCGGGTGCTGCCGGGGGTCGTCCTCGCCGACCTCCAGCGCCGCGCCAACGACGTCCGGACCGGCCTGGGCCTGGCGCCACTGCCCGAGCTGTTCCTCGACTGGTCGATGCGGGTCGCCGACCGGGTGCTGGCCGTGGGCGTCGAGGCGCTGGAGTACCCCCGCTCCGACCTCCCGGTGCCGGTGACCTTCGTCGGCGTCCTGCCCGCTCCGGCCACCGGCGGCGGCGCGACCCCGGCCACCGGCGGCGGCGCGACCCCGGCCTGGCTGGCGGACCTCCCCGCGGCGCGGGCGGCCGGGCGCCCGGTCCTTCTCGTCACCCAGGGCACGGTGACGACCGACCCGCGGAACCTCGTGCTGCCGGCCGTGGCGGGGCTCGCCACCCCCTCCGACCCCGCCGGGCGCCACGCCCCTGCCGAGTGGGGGCCGCTCGTCGTCGTCACCACGGCGGACCGCGACCCCGACGAGGTGTTTCCTCCCGCGTCCCGCCCGCGCGGGCTGCGGGTCGCGCGAACCCTGCCCTTCGACGCGGTGCTGCCGCACACCGACGTGCTGGTCACCAACGGCGGCTACGGCGGGGTCCTCGCCGCCCTCGCCGCCGGGGTGCCGCTGGTGGTCGCCGGCACGACCGAGGACAAGCTCGAGGTCGGCAACCGGGTGGCGCGTGCGGGCTGCGGGGTCGCGCTGCGCACCGACCGCCCGGGGGAACGCGAGCTCGCGGCGGCCGTGCACCGGGTGCGTGCGGACCCGGCCTTCCGCGAGCGCGCCCGGGCCGTGGCCCGGGACCTGGCCGCGGCGCCGGGCCCCGCTGGGGCCGCAGCCCTTGTGCTGGAGGCGGCGGCCCGGCATACCGGTGCCATCGGCCCAGGCATGTCCGGGTCGCCCTGAGCGCCGAACGGGGCCCGCGCCGTTAGGTTGGCCGCATGTGCGACACCCTCGTCGCCGTCACCGACGATGGCCTGCTCCTGGGGAAGAACAGCGACCGCGACGTCAACGAGGCGCAGGGACTGCACTGGTATGCCGCCGCGGAGCACCCGCCCGGCGCCGTGGTGCGATGCACGTGGAGCACCATCGCGCAGGCGCCGCGGACCTTCGGTGTCCTGCTCAGCCAGCCGTGGTGGATGTGGGGCGCCGAGATGGGCGCCAACGAGCACGGGGTCGCGATCGGCAACGAGGCGGTGTTCACCCGCGACGCGCCGCGCCCGCGCACCGGCAGCGAGCTGCTCGGCATGGACCTGCTCCGGCTGGCGCTGGAGCGGGCCGTGACCGCCGACGAGGCCGTCGAGTTGATCGTGAGCCTGCTCGAGCGGCACGGGCAGGGTGGGTCGTGCAGCCACGAGCGGTCGCGCTACAGCCACGACAGCAGCTTCCTCGTCGTGGACACCGACCGCGCCTGGGTGCTGGAGACCGCCGGGACGGCCTGGGCGACCGAGCCGGTGACGGGGCCGGGCCGGTCGATCTCCAACGGCCTGACCATCGCCGACTTCGCTCGTCGGCACGCCCACCGGACCCGCGAGCAGTTCGCCCGGTGCGGGCCACGACGGGCCCGCACCGAGCGGGCGGCGGCGCTGGCGCGTGGACCGGGCGACGTCATGGCGGCGCTGCGCGACCACGACGGCCCGGTGCCCCGGTGGTCGCCGGTGACCGGAGCGCTTGGGGCGCCGTGCGCGCACGCGGGCGGTGCGGTGGTGTCGAGCCAGACCACCGCGGCCTGGGTGTCCGACCTGCGGTCCGCGCCGCAGCACTGGGCGACCGGCACGGCGGCGACCTGCACGGCGACGTTCCTGCCCCTGCCGGTGGGGGAGGCGGCGGCCGGTCTGGCGGAGTCGGCGCCGGGGGTGCGGCCGTTGCGCAACGTCTTCGACGCCGACCACCGCTGGTGGCGGCACGAGCTGCTGCACCGGCTCGCCCTGCGCGACCTGTCGACGGCGCTGCCGCGGTTCGGGCAGGAGCGTGACGCGCTCGAGGCGGCGTGGCTGTCGGCAGCGCCCGATGAGCTGCCCGGCCCGGCGGAGGCGGCCGAGGTGGTGGACGCGGCGGAGGCCCGCTGGCTCGCCGACCTGCGGGCCGCGGACCTGCCCGACCGGCGGGCGAGCTGGCTGCGGGCCATGTGGTCCCGGCTCGACGGCGCGGCCCACCTGCCCGGCGCGGAGCACGAGGCGGCCTCCTGAGCCCCGGAAACCGGCTCGGGGTGCCCGGGACGCCTGCGATACCCTCGGTCTGTGACCAGGTTGCTGCTCCTTCCTTAGCCGTGCCGGACCCCCGCCGCGCGGCAACCCCTCCTGCGTGAGGGGTTTTTTTCTGGGCGCACCCCGACGAGACGGACGAGAAGGACGATGACCGACACCCCGCACCGCTACACCGCCGAACTGGCCGGGCGGATCGAGGTCGCCTGGCAGGACCGCTGGCAGGAGGAGGGCACCTTCCGGGCCCCCAACCCGGCCGGTCCGTGGGCGCAGCCCGACGAGGTGGCCCGCTACGACGGGCACCTGCTCGTCCTGGACATGTTCCCCTACCCGAGCGGGGCCGGCCTGCACGTCGGCCACCCGCTGGGCTACATCGCCACCGACGTCTACGCGCGTTTCCACCGGATGCTCGGCCGCAACGTGCTGCACTGCCTGGGCTACGACGCGTTCGGCCTGCCGGCGGAGCAGTTCGCCGTCCAGACCGGCCAGCACCCGCGCAAGACCACCGAGGACAACATCGCGATCATGAGCCGGCAGCTGCGCCGGCTCGGGCTCGGCCACGACGACCGCCGCGCCATCCGCACCATCGACCCCGACTACTACCGCTGGACCCAGTGGATCTTCCTGCAGATCCACGGCGCGTGGTATGACGCCGACGCCGAGCGCGAGGACGGCGGGCGGGGCCGGGCTCGGCCGATCACCGAGCTGGTGGAGGAGTACCGCTCCGGCGCCCGCCCGCTGCCGAACGAGGACGGCCGCGGCTGGGAGGACCTGTCCGACCTCGAGCGCGCCAACCTCCTGGACTCCCGGCGCCTGGCCTACACCTCCGAGGCGCCGGTGAACTGGTGCCCCGGCCTGGGCACGGTGCTCTCCAACGAGGAGGTCACCAACGAGGGCCGCTCCGAGCGCGGCAACTTCCCCGTCCACAAGCGCAGCCTGCGCCAGTGGATGATGCGCATCACGGCCTACGCCGACCGCCTCGCCGACGACCTGGACCGGGTCGACTGGCCGGAGAAGGTCAGGACCATGCAGCGCAACTGGATCGGGCGCAGCTCCGGTGCGCGGGTCACCTTCCCGCTCGCCTCCGGCGGGCAGGGGTATGCCGGTGCGCCGCCCGCCGCCGCCGGGCCCGGGATCGACGTCTTCACCACCCGACCGGACACCCTCTTCGGCGCGACGTTCATGGTGCTCGCCCCCGAGCACCCGCTGGTCGACGTGCTCACCCCGGAGGGCGACTGGCCGGACGGCACGCTGCCGGAGTGGACCGGTGGCGCGGCCACGCCGACGGAGGCGGTCACGGCATACCGGCTGTCCGCGTCGGGCCGGAGCGAGGTGGAGCGGCAGTCCGAGGGCAGGGACAAGACCGGGGTGTTCACCGGCGGCTGGGCCGTCAACCCGGTCAACGGCGCGCGGATCCCGGTCTTCGTCGCCGACTACGTCCTCATGGGCTACGGCACCGGGGCGATCATGGCGGTGCCCGCGCAGGACGAGCGCGACTGGGAGTTCGCGCTGCGGTTCCGGCTGCCGATCCTGCGGACCGTGCAACCGCCGGAGGGGCACCCGGAGGATCAGGCCTACACCGGCGACGGGTCGGCGACCAACTCCCGCAACGACTCCCTGTGCCTGGACGGTCTGGGGGTCGCCGACGCCAAGGCCGCGATGATCGCCTGGCTGGAGGAGCGCGGTGCGGGCGAGGGGACGGTCACCTACAAGCTGCGCGACTGGCTGTTCAGCCGGCAGCGGTATTGGGGCGAGCCGTTCCCGGTCGTCTTCGACGAGGAGGGCACGGCGCACGCGCTGCCCGAGTCGATGCTGCCGGTGGAGCTGCCCGAGGTGCCGGACTACAGCCCGCGGACCTTCGACGCCGAGGACGCCGCGTCGGAGCCGGAGCCGCCGCTGGGCCGGGTCCGGGAGTGGGTCGAGGTCGACCTCGACCTCGGCGACGGGCGGGGCACGCGGCGGTACCGCCGGGAGACGAACACCATGCCCAACTGGGCGGGGTCGTGCTGGTACCACCTGCGCTACCTCGACCCGGCCAACCAGGCGGCGCTGGTCGACCCGCGGAACGAGGCCTACTGGATGGGGCCGCGCGCCGAGCCGGTGGCCGGGGCCGCGGCCGGGACCCGCGACCCGGGCGGGGTGGACCTCTACGTCGGCGGGGTGGAGCACGCGGTGCTGCACCTGCTCTACGCACGGTTCTGGCACAAGGTGCTGCACGACCTGGGGCACCTGAGCTCGGACGAGCCGTTCCGCACCTACTTCAGTCAAGGCTACATTCAGGCGCCGGCCTTCACCGACGCGCGCGGCCAGTACGTGCCCGCCGGGGAGGTGGAGGAGGGCGTCGGGGCGGACGGGCAGCCGGTCTTCCGGTGGGGCGGCGAGCCGGTCACCCGCGAGTTCGGGAAGATCGGCAAGTCGCTGAAGAACATGGTCAGCCCGGACGAGATGTATGCCGCGTACGGCGCGGACACGTTCCGGCTCTACGAGATGGGCCTGGGGCCGCTGGAGCAGAGCAAGCCGTGGGACACCCGCGCCGTCGTCGGGTCGCAGCGGTTCCTGCAACGGTTGTGGCGCAACGTCGTCGACGAGGAGACCGGCGGGCTCCGGGTGGTGGACGAGGCGCCCGGGCCGGAGGTGGCCCGGGTGCTGGCGCGGACCGTGGAGGCGGTGCGGGCCGACTTCGCGACGCTGGGGTTCAACACGGCGATCGCCCGGCTGACCGAGCTGAACAACGCGTTGACCAAGCTCGAGGGCGGGGTGCCGCGCGGGCCGGTGGAGCAGCTCGTGCTCATGGTCGCGCCGCTCGCGCCGCACGTCGCGGAGGAGCTGTGGTCGCGCCTCGGGCACGAGCGCTCGCTGGCCCGCGAGCCGTTCCCGGTGGCCGACGCGGAGCTGCTGGTGGAGGAGACGGTGACCTGCGTGGTGCAGGTGCGCGGAAAGGTGCGGGACCGCATCGAGGTGCCGGCGGACATCGCCGAGGACGCGCTGCGCGAGCAGGTGCTGGCGCTGCCCAAGGTGGTGGCGGCCACAAAGGACGGGGTGCGCACGGTGATCGTCCGGGCGCCCAGGCTGGTCAACGTCGTGCCCGCCTGAGGGTGCTGCCGCCGAGGTGAGGGGTCCGGAACGGTGCCGGGTCCGCGGTCCGGCGTGCCGCCAACCCGGGGTGCGGGGTCGGAGTCGCGCTCCGTTCGCCTGTCGACGCCAGCGGTGCGCCCGGAGCCGCCCGGGGCGCCGGGCGCACTATGTCCTTTCCGGATCGTCAAGCCCCTTGATGGAATCGTCAAAGTGCTTGACGATCCGCGAAGGGTAGCTGCCGTCTCGCAGTCCGGGACGGGTGTGACGGGCGGGGCGCCGCGCTGGGTAGCCTCGGCCCAGGTCAAGAGCACCAGCGCCAAGCCCCGGCTCGCTGGTCGGCAACCCTCCTCCGCGGTGGGGTGCTCCGGGTGACGACCCGGCCGACGCCGGACGGCGTCGGCAAGCGCGGACTCACGGCGGCTCGTCGAGGGTCCTCCTCGTCGACGGGAGCACGCCGTGTCCATCGCCTCCACCTCCGCCCCGCCCACCTCCGGTCCGCCCACCTCCGGTCCGCCCACCTCAACCCCGCCCACCTCAACCCCGCCCACCTCCGCCCCGGCCCTCCAGGCCGGCTCGGCCGGCTCGGCCCTCCCGGCCGTCGCCTCCGCCGGCCTGGTCGTGCCGACAGTGGGCGGCCCGCTCCTGGACTACGCCCCGTTCGACCACGCCGCCTCCACCCCTGCGCTGGTCGGCGTGCAGGCCGCCGTCGACACCGCCGCCCGCACCTACTCCTCGGTGCACCGCGGCAGGGGGTGGGCGTCACAGGTCACCAGCGCCTACTACGAGGCGGCACGCGAGGAGGTGGCCCGCTTCGTGGGCGCGCGCGAGGACGACGTGGTCGTCTTCACCCGGAACACCACCGACGCCCTCACCCTCCTCGCGCGGTCACTACCCAGGGCCACCACGGTGTTCGTCTTCGGCTCCGACCACCACGCGACGCTGCTGGCGTGGAACCCACGACACACGGTGCGCCTCCCCGTCCCCGCCAGCACCCGTGACGCCGAGGCGCTCCTCGCCGATGCGCTGCGCCGCACCGCCGGTGTGACGGGCCCCCGGCTGGTCGTCCTCACCGGCGCGTCCAACGTCACCGGCGAGCACTGGCCGGTGGCCGACCTCGCCGCGGTGGCTCGCGCCCACGGCGCCCGGGTCGCCCTCGACGCTGCCCAGCTCGCCCCCCACGCCCCGGTCGACCTGGAGACCCTCGGGGCCGACTACGTCGCGTTCTCGGGACACAAGCTCTACGCCCCGTACGGCGCCGGCGTGCTCGCCGGGCGCCGGGACTGGCTCGACGCGGCGCCCCCCTACCTCGCCGGCGGTGGCGCGACCGCCGAGGTGTCGGCCCGGTCGGTGCGTTGGGAGACCGCCCCCGCCCGGCACGAGGGCGGCAGCCCGAACGTCCTCGGAGCCGTGGCGCTCGCCGCCGCCTGCGCGGCGCTGCGCGAGCACCGCGGCGCCGTGGCGGCGCACGAGCAGCGGCTCACCACCCGCCTGGTCACCGGACTGCGCGCCATCCCGGGGGTGCAGACCTACAGCCTCTTCGGCGACGACTCCGAGCGCGCGCCCGTCGTGCCCTTCACCGTCGACGGGCTGGACTCCGGCCTGGTGTCCGCGGCGCTGTCGGCGGAGCACGCGATCGGGGTGCGCGACGGCCGGTTCTGCGCCCACCTGCTCGTCGACGCGCTGCTGGAGGACTCCGACCACACCGACAGCGCCGGCGCGCCGCCCGTGACGGCGGTCCGCGTCAGCGCCGGCCTGGCCACGACCGACGAGCACGTCGACCGGCTGCTGGGCGCCGTCGCCGCGCTGGCCTCCGACGGGCCCGGCACGGCATACGAGCAGGTGGACGGCCTCGGTTGGCGGCCGGTCCACTCCGGCGGCCCCGTCACCGTCGACCTGCCGTGGTGAGCACGGGGCTCCGGGGGGGCCGCTAGCCTGACGCGGTGACCACGGCCCTCGTCACCGACTCCACGGCATACCTCTCCGCCGACCTGGCCACCAGGCACGGGGTGAGGGTGGTCCCGCTTCACGTCATCGTCGGCGGGCGGGAGTACGCCGAGGGCGTCGACATCGCGCCGAACGAGGTGGCCACGGCGCTGCGGTCGTTCACGCCGGTGACGACGTCGCGGCCGTCACCGCAGGCGTTCCTCGACGCCTACTCCGCCGCCGCGCAGGCCGGTGCCGACGCGGTCGTCTCCGTGCACGTCTCCGCCGACATGTCCAGCACGGTCGGCTCGGCCCAGCTCGCGGCGGCCCGCGCACCTGTCCCCGTCACCGTGGTCGACAGCCGGGTCATGGGGATGGCGATGGGGACAGCCGTGCTGTCCGGCTGCGAGGCCGCCGCCGGCGGCGCCGACGCGGCCACCGTGGCGGCGGTGGTCTCCAAGCGCTGCGCCGGCTCGATGATCGTCTTCTACGTCGACACCCTGGAGTTCCTGCGCCGGGGCGGCCGGATCGGCAAGGCCGGCGCGCTGCTCGGCTCCGCGCTGGCCATCAAGCCGATCCTGGCGCTGCGCGACGGGCACATCATGCCGGTGGAGAAGGTGCGCACGTCCACCCGCGCGATCGCGCGCCTGGAGGAGCTCACCGTCGAGGCCGGCGAGGCCGCCGGGAGCGGTGTCGACGTGGCAGTGCACCACCTCGACTCGGCGGACCGCGCCGAGCGGCTCGCGGACCGGGTGCGCGGCCGGCTGACCCGGGCCGGCGAGGTCAGCGTCGTCGAGCTCGGAGCCGTGGTGGGCGCGCACGTCGGCCCCGGGACCCTCGCCGTCGCGGTGGTCCCGCGCCCCTGACGTGTCCGCTCTCGTCGAGGTGGCGGCCGCGGGGGCGGTCGCGGCCGTCTGCTTCCTGATCGGGTCGACGAACCCGGCTGCGATCGCCGCTCGCGCGCTCGGCGAGGACCTGCGCGGGTCCGGCTCGGGCAACCCCGGCGCCACGAACGCCGGCCGGGTGCTGGGCGTGCGCTGGGGCGTGCTCGTGGGGGTGCTCGACGTGGCCAAGGCGTACGTCCCGACCCTGGTCCTGCTCCACTGGCCCGGGCTCCCCGCCGACCAGCGGCTGCGGATGGCGCTGCTCGGCGCGACGGCGGTGGTGCTGGGGCACATGTTCAGCCCGTTCCTCCGCGGTCGCGGCGGCAAGGGCGTGGCGACGGCGCTCGGGGCCATCCTCGCGATCGAGCCGTGGATCGCGCTCGCGGCGTTCGCCGTCTTCGTCGCCGTCGCGGTGGTGCTCAAGCGGGTGGGCCGGGGGTCGGTGGCGGCGTGTGGGGCGCTGCTGCTCTTCGGCCTGCTCGACGGCCTTGGAGTGCTGGGGCTGGCGCCGCGGCTCGTGGGGTGGTGGCTCGCGGGCCTCTCGCTGCTGGTGCTGCTGCGCCACCGCCGCAACATCGAGGCCTGGGTGCGTCGCACGATGGCCTGAGGGGCGTCGTCCGTCCACACCGGGGCGCCCGGGCGGGCGTCGTCCACAGGGCGGGACGCCGGGCGCTGACGGTGCCGGTGGCGCTTCCTAGGTTTCCGGTATGCCGCGCCGCCGCCTTCCCGACGCCCCGTCGCCTCGAGCGATGGGCCTGCTCACCGGACGGCCCTCTCCCGGGCAGACCGGGGCCGGACAGGCCGCGCCCGGGCAGACCGGGGCCGGACACGCCCCGCCCGGCAGTCCCGCGCCCGGCCGGCTTGTGCCCGGACCGCTCGCGGCGCGAGCGGCGCGGCCGGCCGAGCCGTTCCTCCCGGACCGTCCGGGGACGCGCTCGGTCGTGGAGGTGCCCGTCTCACTGCGGGAGGCCCGCTGGGTGCCCGGCCGTCCGGCCGTGCTGGGTGTGCTCGTCGTGGCGGTCGCCGTCCTCGGCATTGTCGGGGTCCGGGTGGCATGGGCGGGGGCGGCCGATCCGGTGCAGGTCGTCCAGGCCCGGGACGCGGGCGGCGGCGTGGAAACGGGGGTGACCCGGGGGTCGGCCGGGCCGGAGCGGACCTCCGAGGGCCCGTCAGGCGGTGCGTCCGGGGGTCCGTCCACCGCAGCCTCGGTCGGCGCCTCGGCCGGTGCCTCGCCGGGTGCCTCGCCCGGTGCCTCGCCCGGTCCCCCCGGGGCCGCGGCGGGGACGGTGGTCGTCCACGTCGTCGGGCAGGTGCGCCACCCCGGGGTGGTCACCCTGCCGGTCGGGTCCCGGGTGGAGGACGCCGTCGGCGCCGTGGGCGGTGCCACGGCCCGAGCGGACACGTCGGCGCTCAACCTCGCCCGCGTCCTCGTCGACGGTGAGCAGCTGCGCGTCCCCCGGCCGGGCGAGGCGCTCCCGGCCGGTGGGACGGGCGGCACGGCGGCCGGGGGAGCGGGGGGCGGGGGGTCAGGGGCCGCGGGAGGCGGGAGCCCGGGCGGTGGCGGCTCGGCGGGCGGCACGGTGGTCTCGCTCAACACGGCCGACCTCGCCACCCTCGACACGCTGCCGGGGGTCGGTCCGGTCCTGGCCCAGCGGATCGTCGACTGGCGCACCGAGCACGGGAGGTTCACGACGGTCGACGAGCTGGGCGAGGTGAGCGGCATCGGCGAGAAGCTCCTCGCGCAGCTCCGTCCGAAGGTCACCCTGTGACGGCCCGCGGTGCACCGAGCGTCGAGGCAGCCGGCGAGGCCGCCGAGCGGAGCGCGAGCGCCGAGCCGGGCGGGAGCGCCGAGCCGGGCGGGAGCGTCGGCGACGTCCGCCTGCTCGCTCCCGCCCTGCTGGCGTGGGCGGTGCTGGCGGGCACCGTCGGGCTGGGGACCGGAGTGCACCTGACCCTGGCGGCCGGTGCCGGGGTCGGTGCGCTGCTGGGGCTTCGCGGCGCCCGGCGCCGGGTCCACCGGGTCGGCCCCCCGCGCAACCATTGGTTGGAGGGCGGGGCGACGCTCCGGGTCCTTGCTCTCGCCCTCGCGGTGACCGCCCTGCTGCAGGTCGCGGTGGCGGGCCACCAGCTGCGGCGGGGCGCGGGACCGCTGGACGACCTCGCCGCCGACCGCGCGGTCGTCACCCTCGACGTCGTCGTCACCGGAGAGCCGATCCGCCTCTCCGGAGGCGGCGGCCGAGAGGGGGTGGTGCTGCTGCGGGCGCGGGCCGAGCGGGTGGTGGGCCGCGGGCAGTCCGGGCCGGCCGCCGCGCCGGTCCTCCTGCGTGGCGACGAGCGGCTGGCCCGGATGCCCTGGCGGGAGAGCGCGCGGGTCAGCGGCCGGCTCGCCCCGGCGGACCCGTGGGGCGGGGAGCTGGTGGTGCTGCGCGTGAGCGGTGACCCGCAGCGACGGGCCCCGCCCGGGGCGGTGGCGGGGGCGGCCGAGCACCTGCGCAGCGGCCTCCGCTCGGTCACCGACGGGCTGCCCGCCGACGCCCGGGGCCTCCTCCCCGGCCTGGTCATCGGGGACACGAGCCGGACGCCGGAGGACCTGACGGCGGCGATGCTCGGCACCGGCATGACGCACCTGACCGCGGTCAGCGGCTCCAACGTCGCCGTCGTGCTCGGCCTCGTCCTCGGCCTGTGCGCGCTGGTCGGGATGCCCCGGCTGCTGCGCCCGGTGCTCGCCCTGGCGGCACTCGCCGGCTTCGTCGTGCTGGCCCGGCCGGAGCCGAGCGTGGTGCGCGCCGCGGTCATGGGCGGGATCGGCCTGATCGGGCTGAGCCGGTCGCGCCGGGCGGCTGGGCTGCCGCTGCTCGGCGGCGCCGTGGTCCTGGTGCTGGCCGTGGACCCGTGGATGTCCCGGTCCTACGGGTTCGCACTGTCCTCGCTGGCCACTGTGGGCCTGCTCCTCTTCACCCGTCCCTGGGGTGACGCCATCGGTCGACGGCTGCCTCCCCGGCTGGCCGCGCTGGGACCGGCCGTGGCCGTGCCGGTCGCGGCCCAGGTGACGTGCGCCCCGGTCGTCGTCCTCCTGGCGGGCTCGGTCAGCGTGGTCGGCGTGCTGGCGAACCTGCTGGCCGCGCCGCTCGTGGCCCCCGCCACCGTGGCCGGTGTGGCGGCGGCCCTGCTCGCAGTGCTCGTGCGGCCCCTCGCGGTGGTCGCCGCGTGGGTGGGCGCGATCCCCACGCTCGCCATCGCCGGCGTGGCCCGGGCGCTGGCCGACGTCCCGGGCGGGACGCTGCCGTGGCCGGACGGCGGCCGTGGGGCGCTGCTGCTCGCCGGGCTCACCGTCGGGGCGCTGCTGCTGGGCCGGTGGGTCGGGCACTCCGTCGCGGCACGACCGCTGCCCGTGCTGGGGGTGGCGCTCGTCGCGGGCGCGCTGCTGGTGCCGACCCGCCCGGTCACCGGCCCACCCGCCGGGTGGCGGGTGGTCTTCTGCGACGTCGGGCAGGGGGACGCGGCGCTGCTGCGCAGCGGACCGACGAGCGCGGTGCTCGTCGACGCCGGTCCCGACCCCCCGGTCGTCGACCGCTGCCTCCGGCGCTACGGGGTGGCCCGGCTGGACGCCGTGGTCCTGACCCACTTCCACGCCGACCACGTCGAGGGCCTGCCCGGTGCGCTGGACGGCCGAGCCGTCGGCCGGGTACTCACCACACCGGTGCGCGACCCCGCCACGCAGGCGCGGGACGTCGACCGCTGGAGCCGGGCACACGGCATACCGGTCGGTGAGCTGGGCGCCGGCGACCGGCTGGACCTCGGCACGGTGCACGCACACGTGTGGGCGCCGGCCCGCCGGATCGACGCGGGGTCGGTGCCCAACAACGCGAGCGTCGTCCTGGCCGCCCGGACCGGCGCGGTGGACGTGCTGCTGCTCGGCGACGTCGAGCGGGAGGCGGCGCACGACCTGCTGCTCCGGGCCCGACGGGACCCGGCCATGGCGGCTCGGGTCGACGACTTCGACGCGGTGAAGACGCCGCACCACGGCTCGGCGAACCTCGACGCCGACCTGATGGCGCTGGTGCGCGCACCGGTCGCGGTGGTCAGCGTGGGCAAGGACAACGACTACGGCCACCCGACCGCGCGCCACCTGGCGATGCTGCGGCAGGACGGCTACACGGCCTACCGGACCGACCTGCGGGGGGACGTCGTCCTCGTCGAGCGAGGAGGCGAGGTGGGCGTCATGACGACGAGGTGAGGGTGGGCGTCCGTCCGGGCGCCCCGCGGCTCCCGGCCCCGCCGGCCTCGCAACGCCGGTGCGGTGTCAGTGCACCTGCAGCGACCGGCACGTCGGGGCGGAGGACTGCGAGCGAGCGCTCTCGGTGAGCGCGTCCACGGCCGCCTTGACGGCCGGAACGCGGGAGAGGTCGGCCGTGGTGACGGCGATGATGGCCCGGCGCGACGCCGGGGTGACCCGCAGGGCGACGACGTCGGCGCGCCGGACCGTGCGCAGGATGAGGTCGGGCACCAGCGCGACACCGAGGCCCTCGGCGACCAGGCCCATGACCGCGACGTAGTCCTCGGTCTCGTAGGCGACGTTGGGGGAGTAGCCCGCCGTGCTGCACATCAGCAGGAGGTGGCCCCGGCAGCGGGGACAGCCGGCGATCCACGTGTCGTCGGCGACGGCCGCGATGTCCACCTCGTCCTGCTCGGCCAGTGGGTGGTCCCGGCGGACGACGAGGCGGACGTCGTCGTCGAGCAGCGGGGTCACGACGAAGGACTCCAGGTGCTCCTCCTCGCGCCCGATGTCCAGGCCCTCGTAGACGAAGGCCACGACCAGGTCGCACTCGCCGGCCCGCAGCGCGGCCAGGGACTCCGGCGGCTCGGCCTCGGCGAAGGTGATGCGGACGTCCGGGTATGCCGACTTGACCAGCGAGAGGGCGCGCGGCACCAGGGTCGCCGACGCGGAGGGGAAGGCCATCAGCCGCACCCGGCCCGAGCGCAGGCCCGCGATGGCGGCGACCTCCTCCTCGGCGGCGTCGAGCGCGGCGAGCACCGGGCCGGCGTGGCGGGCCAGCACCTGCCCGGCCTCGGTGAGCCGGACGCTACGGCCGACGCGCTCGATCAGGACCGTGCCGGTGCGCTCCTCCAGGCGGCGGACCATCTGTGAGATCGCCGGCTGGGAGTAGCCCAGGGACGCCGCGGCGGCCGTGAAGCTGCCCTCCTCGGCGATCGCGCGCATCACGCGAAGACCCGCGGCGTCGATCATGCCCTCAGGGTAGACGCCGGTGCACCCACTCCCCGGGCGTCGACCGATACTGGGGCGGTGACCAGCGTCGACCTCGACCCGGAGACGGGGGGACTCGAGGGCGTGGCCGCGGTGCTGGCGGCGCACGCCCCGGTGCTCGTCCTCACCGGCGCGGGCATCTCGACCGAGAGCGGCATCCCCGACTACCGGGGGCCGGACGGCACGCGTCGTGTGACGCCGATGCAGCACGGCGAGTTCGTCGGCTCCAGCGAGGCCCGGCGTCGCTACTGGGCGCGCAGCTTCCTCGGCTGGCAGCGGTTCTCCGTCGCCGAGCCCAACGCGGGGCACCGCGCACTCGCCGCCCTGCAGCGGGGAGGCCGGGTCGGGACCGTCATCACCCAGAACGTCGACGGGCTGCACCAGGTCGCCGGGACGCGCGACGTGGTCGAGCTGCACGGCTCGCTCGCCGACGTGCTGTGCCTGACCTGCGGCGACCGCACCGACCGCGACCTGCTCCAAGCGCGCATGACGGACGCGAACCCGGGCTTCGCCGAGCTGGCCACGGACGTCGCGCCGGACGGCTCGCGCGTCTCCAGCCAGATCCGCCCGGACGGCGACATCGCCCTCGCCGACGCGGCGGTGACCCGCTTCGTCCTGCCCCGGTGCCTCGTCTGCGGGGCCGACACGCTCAAGCCGGACGTCGTGTTCTTCGGCGGCAGCGTGCCGCGCGAGCGCGTCGGCGCCTGTTACGCCCTCACCGACGCGGCACCGGCCCTGCTCGTGCTCGGGAGCTCGCTGCGGGTGATGAGCGGGTACCGGTTCGTGCGCCGGGCGGCCGCGCGCGGCATACCCGTCGTCGTGGTGACCCGGGGACCGACGCGCGGTGACGCCGAGGCGACCCATCGGCTGGACGCCCCGCTGGGGCCGACGCTGGCGGCGCTGGCGGCGGGGGCCTGAGCACCCAGCCCCCCAGCGCGGGCCTGAGCGGCGCCTGCTCGCCACCGTGCCGGACTGCTCGACCGGCCGGACGCGCTGCTCACCCGCGAGCTGGGCCGGCGGCCGGAGGGCTACGCAATGGCCGGATCGTTCCGGATCCGTCCGGGCCGGCCTGGACCGGTCCGCACACACCCAGACCGACTCCTCACTGGTGGTGGGCCGCAGTCTAGGGACCGGCGGCGCAGGCCTCACACCCGGCGCAGGACCGCCGTCACCTTCCCGAGGACCGTCGCGGCGTCGCCGTCGATCGGCTCGAACGCCGGGTTGTGCGGCATCAGCCAGACGTGCCCGTCGCGCCGCCGAAGCGTCTTGACGGTCGCCTCATCGTCCAGCAGGGCCGCCACGATGTCGCCGTTCTCCGCGGTCGGCTGCTGACGCACCACCACCCAGTCGCCGTCGCAGATCGCCGCGTCGACCATCGAGTCCCCGACCACCTTGAGCAGGAAGAGCGAGCCCTCGCCGACGATCTGCTTGGGCAGCGGGAAGACCTCCTCCACCGACTCCTCGGCCATGATCGGCACGCCCGCCGCGATGCGGCCGAGCACCGGCACGTAGGACGCCTCCGGCCGATCGTCGCCGCTGCCGGTGTCGTCGCTGGCGTGGACGTCGTCCGGGGTGGCGCCGCCGCGGTAGCCCCGGATGTCCGCCGGCGTGTCCGGTGAGACCACCTCGAGCGCGCGGGGCCGGTGCGGGTCGCGCCGGATGTACCCCTTGCGCTCGAGGCTGGCCAGCTGGTGGGCGACCGAGCTGGGGGAGGTCAGACCCACCGCCTCGCCGATCTCCCGCAGGCTGGGCGGGTAGCCCCGCCGGTCGACGGAGTTGCGGATGACCTCCAGGACGCGCCGCTGGCGCACGGTCAGCCCGTCGCCGGGTGCGCGCTCGGGCAGCTCACGGACCTCGGCGTGCACCTGGGCGCCTGTGTCGGCGGCGACGCTCGGGGAGACCCCCGCCTGCGTCGCGCCGCTTGGGCTCTCGCTCGGGCCGTCGGTGGAGTGGCCGTCGGGGGAAGGGGTGTCGGCGGAAGGGGTGTCAGTCGGGTGCCCATCGGTCGGAGGGGTGTCGGTCCGGTCGGTCCGGTCGGTCATGGCGATCCTCCGTCGGCGCAGGTCAGGGCGGTCTGGGGGACCGCTGTCGGTGCCCTGCTGTTGGGTTCCTGGCATGAGGACAGCGTACGGAGCCGGAGCCGCGGTTTCAAACACCTGTTCGACGCGTGTCTTGATCGAGTCGAACGGGTGTGCTACACCTTGGACAGGCGTTCGATCGAACACCGTTTCGATGCGGCGCCGACTCGCGGCGAGAGGAGAGGTCACCATGAGCGCAGTCGCGTGGTCCCCATCGGAGGTCCCGGCCCCACCTGGGTATGCCGTGCCGCCGCGCACCGAGCAGCCTCGCCTCGTGCTCGTGCCCACCGGGCAGCCGGCGTCGGCGCGGGGGGCCGGTGGGCTGCGGGTCACCCGGGCGGGGCGTCTGGTGCTGACCGTCCTGGTGCTCCTGCTGCTCGCGGCCGCGGTGGCGGCCGGCGTGGCGCGGGCGTCCTCGGGCCCGGCGGCGGGCGCCGTGCCCGTCGGGGCACCCCGTGTCACCGTTCAGGCCGGGCAGACGCTCTCGGAGATCGCCGCGCGTCACCTGTCCGGCATGTCGCTGGACGAGGCGGTCACGGCGATCGTCCTCGCCAACGAGCTGCCCTCCACCCAGGTCGCCGCCGGTCAGCGGCTGGTGATCCCTCGATCCTGAGTCCCTCGACCCGACTCAGACGGCGCGGGGCGCCCCACCACCGGGTGGGGCGCCCCGCGTTCGAGTCGGTTGCGGTGGCGGTTGCAGTGGCAGTGGCGGTGGCGGTGGCGATGGCGCGCCGGAACACGAGACGTCACCCTCGGTGTCAGTTCCGCGGCGTGGGGGGCCCGCGGATCTGACACTCAAGCCCAGCGGAGGTCGAGCGGGCGCTCGAGGAAGGCGGCCAGCCGCTCCGCCGCGGCCGCCACCGCGGTGCGCTCGTCCGCGTCGAGAGCACCGTCCGGCCGCACCGTGACCCGGACCTCCCCGGCGGTGGCCGTACGCTTCCAGATGCCGACGTCCGCGCCGCCCACGAGCACGACACCGCCGCCGGACTCCGAGAGCAGCCGGGGCCGCACCGCCGTCGGGTCGCGGCGCGGGAAACCCGTCGTGACGTAGGTCAGCACCGCCTCGTCGAACGTCGGCAGCAGGTGCGCCGGCCGCTCGCGCGTCGTCCGGTGCGGCACCGCCGGGTCGAACCACAGCTCCTCGCCGCTGAGCTCCACACGCTCGAGCCGGCTCCCCACCCGGTCCAGCGCAGCGCGAACCTCGGCGAGAGTGACGCCGCACCAGCGCCGCAGGTCACCGGTCGACGCCGGGCCGTGGCCACCGAAGAAGCGCAGCACCAGCAGGTCGAGGGCGGCGTCGCGGTCGAGGTCGTCGAGCGGCGAGCGGGGGACGACCTCGTCGACGAGGGTGTAGCGGTGCTCCGCGCCCGCATTCGGCGCCGAGCACAGCACCGTGCGCAGCTCCCCGACGAGCAGCACGTGGCCCACCTGCTCGTTGCCGGACGGCAGGCCGAGGCGGGCCAGCTCCACCTGCACCTCGCGCCGCGTCCGACCTCCGGGGACTCCAGACACGAAGGCCGCGACGGCGTCGACGCTGCGCGACAGCACCGGCTCCTCCAGGCCGAGCCCGCGGTGTCGCGCGCCCATCGAGCGCTCCACCCTGGCCGACGTGAGCCGCAGCAGCCAGCGCAGGTCCTCGGCGGCCACGAGGTGCCACGTCGGCCGCAGCACGTGCGTGCGCACCACGGTGCCGGTGGCGCGCTCAGCCAGCACACCGGCATACGTGCTCGCCTTTGAGCGCAGGCCGAGGGACCATGCGGCGAGGGGCGCGTCCTGGGCCTGGACCGCGGTGAGGAGGCGCACGGCGTCGGCGGCGGTCGGCAGCGGCGGGCCGGCCACGCGCTGGGTGGCGAGGCGGCGGCGCAGCACCCACTCGTGCGTGTGCGACCGGGCCATGGCGCCATCGTGCCGTCCGGCACCGACAGCGCAGGCACCCCGGCGTCACCGGATTACGCCGTCGGCAACGCCGGCGACCACGCCGCCGCTGGGGCGCCGCGACCAGAAGCTGCGGCCAGGAGTGCCGGCCGTCGCGCCGGTGCGCCCACGCCAGCACCGGTCTGGCCGTCGTCCGAGGAATGTCCGTCGGCTGGGTCGGTCCGGGCACATCAGGAGAATCGGGCGTATCAGGACGAACGGGTGCCCACTCCTTGGTGGCATGAGGATCCCGCAGCGACGCGAGCAGCGCAGGGCGGCACGGCGGACGGCCGAGAGCCAGGTCGGGCGGGAGCCCGAGCGGCACACCCACTGGCACTGGGGTGTCGTGGCGGCGTCGGGGTTCTCCAAGGAGCCCCCGCGGCGCTGACGCAGACGTCCGCGGCCCGCGTCGGGGGCGTCGGAGCCGAGGACACGCCGGAGGCGGGTGGTGCAGGGGCCCACCCGCCTCCCTGGCGTGCGGGGCCGCGTCAGCGCAGACCCGCGTCAGCGCAGGCCCGCGTCAGCGCAGGCCCGTGTCAGCGCAGGCCCGCGTCAACGCAGGTCGTGGCGCATGACGAGGCGCGGCATCCGGCTCGCCACGGCATCCGTCGTGCCGACGACCTCGAAGCCGGCCCGCTCGAACATCGAGCGGGTCCCGACGAAGGCCATCGTCAGGTCCATGCGCCCGGGGGGGTCGACGGGGTGCGCCTCGACGGCCGGCGCGCCGTTGGCGGCGGCATACGCGACGGCTCCCTCGAGAAGGTGAGCCGTGACGCCTCGCTTCCGGTGACCCCCGCGGACGACGACGCAGATGATGCTCCACACGGGCAGGTCGTCGACCGGTCGGATCCGCTGCGACCGGGCGAGGCGGGGGATCTCCGAGCGCGGTCCGATGCTGCACCACGCGACCGGCACGCCATCGCGGTAGGTCACGACGCCCGGCGGGTGCTCGCGCTCGCAGAGGGCGCGCATCGCCCGCTCGCGGCTGCCGTGGCCCAGCGCCTCGATCTCCGTGGCCCCGAGGCGGTGCGAGAGGCACCAGCAGTGCGTCTCCCGGCGGTTCGGGTTGACGACGTCGGCGAAGTCCTCGAACCGGTCCGGCGTGACCGGGTGTGTCTCCCAGCTCGGTGGGTGCTCCATCCGTCCACCCAAGCACCGCCCGCCGACGGCGGCGCGCCGTAGGGTCACCGTCGTGCGGATCGTCAGCCTGCTCCCGTCGACCACCGAGACGCTCTTCGCCATCGGGGCGGGGGAGGACGTCGTCGGCGTGACGTTCGAGTGCGACTTCCCGCCCGAGGCGCGCACCCGCCGGGTCGTGTCGACCTCGACCCTGCCGGAGGGCCTGTCACCGCGGGAGATCGACGACGCCGTGGCCGCCGCGGTCGCACGCGGCGAGGACCTCTACCGCCTCGACGCCGGTGCGCTCGCCGGGCTCGACGCCGACCTAGTGGTCACCCAGGACCTCTGCGCCGTGTGCGCCGTCGACGTCGGCACCGTCGACGACGCCCTCGCCCACCTGGGCTGCACCGCCGAGGTGCTCATGCTCGACCCGCACACCCTGCCCGACGTGCTGGCCTCGGTCCTCACCTTGGGCCGCGCCACCGGCCGCGAGGCTGCCGCCTCGGCACTGGTGGCCTCACTGGAGGACCGCCTGTATGCCGTGCGCTCCCGGGTCGCCGGCCGCGGCGGTCCCCGCGTGGTGGTCCTGGAGTGGACCGACCCGCCCTACGCGCCGGGGCACTGGATCCCGCAGATGGTGCTCGCCGCCGGCGGGGAGCCGGTGCTGGGCGTGGCGGGGGAGAAGTCGGTCCGCGTCACCTGGGACGACGTGCACGCCGCGCGGCCGGAGGTGGTCGTGTGTGCGCCGTGCGGCTACGACCGGGCGGCGGCCCAGGAGCAGGCGGACGCGCTGGTGGCCGCCGGCGTCCTGCCGGCCGGCATACCGGTGCACGCGGTCGACGCCAACGCGGCGTGGGCGCGGCCGGGTCCGCGCCTGGTGGACGGCGTCGAGGAGCTGGCCGCGCTGCTCCACCCGTGACCGGTCGCGGGGCGGCCTGGCCGCGCTGCTCCACCCGTGACCGGTCGCGGGGGCGGCCGGCTCGGGTCCGTTCGACGGGTAGGCAGGTGCCTGCCCGTGAGCGTCACGCCGCGAGGGGCGGCCCGCGCGCCGCGACACGCCGGGCCGCGTGCTGACACGCCGGACATTCGCCGAGGCGCTTGCGCCGTGGGTCACACGCGGGCATGATTCACTACATCTAGTGGTTACACCAGTGTAGTTCATCCACATGTAGTGCACAGGACGGGCCGGTTCTCCACACGTTGTCCCCAAGCCCGTCCCCAAGTTCGTCCCCACGTTCGTCCCCAGCCCGGCCCCCAGGCTCGTCCACGGCGCGGTCCACGCCGCCGCACGCCGGCCCCCCCGCCGGCTCCCTGCCAGCCCCCATGAGGCCCCGAGGAGGTGCCCGTGCACTGTCCGTTCTGCCGGCACGGCGACTCCCGCGTCATGGACTCGCGCACCTCCGACGACGGCGCCACGATCCGCCGCCGGCGGCAGTGCCCGCAGTGCGGCCGCCGGTTCACCACCGTCGAGACGGCCAGCCTCAGCGTGGTCAAGCGCTCCGGGGTCACCGAGCCGTTCAGCCGGTCCAAGGTCCTCGCGGGCGTGCGCAAGGCGTGCCAGGGCCGGCCGGTCACCGAGGACGACCTGGCCCTCCTCGCCCAGCGCGTGGAGGAGACCATCCGCACGGCCGGCAGCGCCGAGGTCGAGGCCCACGAGGTCGGCCTGGCCGTCCTGGAGCCGCTGCGCCAGCTCGACGAGGTCGCCTACCTGCGCTTCGCGAGCGTCTACCAGGGCTTCGACGGCCTCGAGGACTTCGAGGCCGCCATCACCCTCCTGCGAGCCGAGCGCGCGGCGACCGCCGCCGAGCCCCAGCCCGCGGGCGTGGGATCGGGCCCGCCACCGAACCCGGTGGGTATGCCGCCCGGCTGAGACCGCGGCATACCCACCGCACCACCCCACCGGGCACTGTCGGTGCCCTCCGCTTCAATCGCAACCAGGCCCCACCGCCCCCCGCGGCGGCAACCGAAAGAGGAGAGCATGACGGAGACCGCCGGTGCACGGACCGGGTCGCGCAAGGGCAAGGGCCGAGGCGTGACCATCGAGCGCATCTACACCACCGCCGGGGTGCACCCCTACGACGCGGTGACGTGGGAGAAGCGCGACGTCGTCCAGCAGAACTGGAAGACCGGCGAGACGATCTTCGAGCAGCGCGGCGTGGAGTTCCCGGACTTCTGGAGCGTCAACGCCAGCACCATCGTCACGACGAAGTACTTCCGCGGTGCCCTCGGCACCCCCGAGCGCGAGACCTCGCTCAAGCAGCTCATCGACCGGGTCGTCCTCACCTACGCCCGGGCCGGGCAGGAGCACGGGTACTTCGCGACCGACGAGGACGCGCAGGTCTTCGAGCACGAGCTGACGCACGCCTTGCTGCACCAGGTCTTCAGCTTCAACAGCCCCGTCTGGTTCAACGTCGGCACGCCCAGCCCCCAGCAGGTCAGCGCGTGTTTCATCCTCTCCGTGGACGACTCGATGGAGTCGATCCTCAACTGGTACAAGGAGGAGGGCTTCATCTTCAAGGGCGGCTCCGGCGCGGGGCTGAACCTCTCGCGCATCCGCTCGAGCAAGGAGCTGCTGTCCTCCGGCGGCACCGCCTCCGGGCCGGTGTCGTTCATGCGCGGCGCCGACGCGTCCGCGGGCACCATCAAGTCCGGCGGGGCCACCCGGCGCGCGGCGAAGATGGTCGTGCTCGACGTCGACCACCCCGACATCGAGGAGTTCGTCGAGACCAAGGCGCGCGAGGAGGACAAGATCCGCGCGCTGCGCGACGCCGGCTTCGACATGGACCTCGGCGGCAAGGACATCGTGTCCGTGCAGTACCAGAACGCCAACAACTCTGTCCGGGTCACCGACGAGTTCATGCGCGCGGTCGAGGAGGGCACCGAGTTCGGCCTGACCGCCCGCAAGACCGGGGAGGTCATCGAGACCGTCGACGCGCGTGGGCTCATGCGGAAGATTGCCAACGCCGCGTGGGAGTGCGCCGATCCCGGAATCCAGTACGACGACACGATCAACGACTGGCACACGAATCCGGAATCGGGTCGAATTACTGCATCTAACCCGTGCAGTGAGTACCTTTCTCTGGACAATTCATCCTGCAATTTGGCAAGTCTCAATCTGCTGAAGTTCCTCCGGGACGACGACACCTTTGATGTCGCCACCTTCTCGAAGGTCGTCGAGCTCGTCATCACGGCGATGGACATCTCGATCTGCTTCGCCGACTTCCCGACCGAGTCGATCGGGCAGACCACGCGCGACTACCGCCAGCTCGGCATCGGCTACGCCAACCTCGGCGCGCTGCTCATGGCGACCGGCCACGGGTACGACTCCGAGGGCGGGCGGGCGATCGCCGCGTCGATCACCTCGCTGCTGACCGGGGCGGCCTACAAGCGGTCCGCGGAGCTGGCGGCCGTGGTCGGTCCGTATGCCGGTTACGCCCGCAACGCCGAGGCGCACCAGCGGGTGATGCGCAAGCATCAGGCGGCCAACGACGCGGTGCGCACGAGCTCGACCGAGGACAAGGACATCCACCGCGCCGCGACCAAGGCGTGGGACGACGTCGTCACGCTCGGGGCCAAGAACGGCTTCCGCAACGCCCAGGCCAGCGTGCTCGCACCGACCGGGTGCCTCACGGGCGACACTCTCGTCACCACCGACCGTGGCCTGACCCGTCTGTCGGAACTCGGCGACGTGTGGGGCTACCGGTGGCAGGACATCGACCTGCGCGTCTCCACCGACGAGGGCCCGCAGGAGGCGACGAGGTTCTTCGTCAACGGTGAGGAGCCGACCCGCCGCGTCGTCACCGAGGGTGGCTATCGCATCCAGGGCACCCTCGCCCACCGGATCAAGGTCGTCGAGCCCGCGACGGGTGAGTGGGTGTGGAAGCGGATGGCAGAGGTCGCCCCCGGCGACCTCGTCCCCGTGCAGCTCGGCAGCCTCGTCGGCGAGCCGCGTGAGATGCCGCTCCCGGTGCTCGACCAGGCCTACTACGCGGGCGACCGCGATCTCGTGGTGCCCCAGCACGTCGACACCGAGCTCGCCGAGCTCGTCGGCTACTTCATGGGCGACGGCTCGCTGCACGCCAAGGGCATCCGGTTCTGCGTCGCCGACACCGACCCCGATGTCATCGAGCGGCTTCGGGTGCTCGGCAAGGGCCTGTTCAACCTGGCTCCCGTCGTCACGGCGCAACAGGGGTACCAGGAGGTGATGCTGCAGTCGGTGCGGCTCGCTCGTTGGTGGCAGGCGGCCGGCTTCGCCAAGAACCTGCCCGGCGTCGACCACTCGGGCAAGGGCTGGACCCCGCGGGTTCCCTCCGCGGTGCTGGAGACCAACGATGCCGGCGTCTACGCCGCGTTCGTGCGAGGCCTGTTCGAGGCCGACGGCACCGTTCTGGACAAGGTGCCCAGTTTCGCGACCGCCTCGGAGTCGTTCGCCGCCGAGGTGCGCACGCTGCTGCTCACGCTCGGGTTCCCGACGACGACGCGAACGACGCAGAGCGGCTGGGGCGGCGCCTCCCACCAGGTGCGGCTACGCAACATCCGCCACGCCGTCGGATACGGCAGCCGGATCGGCTTCATGGGAGGACGCAAGGCGTCTCTTCTCGCGACGGCGGACACGGCCTCGATCCAAGCCGGCAACCGTGACCGCATCCACCTGTCCGCCGAGGTCTGGCACGAGATCGTGCCGATCGGCCACCCGCTGCGCCAGCTGGTGCAGCAGGGTGTGGCGCGCGGTGTCGGGCTGAGCCGCGACCTCGCGACGCGGGTCCTCTCGGCGACAGGGGACCTGCGGGTGCAGCACGCCCTCGGCTACCTCTTCGAGACGGTCGCGGCCAACGAGGACGGCGGGGTCCAGCCGACCTACGACCTGTCGGTGCCGGCCAACGTCACCTACGTGGCGGCGGGCTTCGTCAGCCACAACACCATCGGCTTCATGATGGACTGCGACACCACCGGGGTGGAGCCCGACTTCTCGCTGGTGAAGTTCAAGAAGCTCGTCGGCGGCGGGTCGATGCAGATCGTCAACCTCACCATCCCGCGGGCCCTGCGCAAGCTCGGCTACACCGAGGAGACAGTCGAGGCGATCGTCGAGTACATCGCCGACAAGGGCCACGTCGTGGACGCGCCCGGGCTGAGGCCCGAGCACTACGAGATCTTCGACACGGCGATGGGTGCCCGGGCGATCTCGCCGATGGGCCACGTCCGGATGATGGCGGCGGTCCAGCCGTTCCTCTCCGGGGCCATCTCCAAGACGGTGAACCTGCCGGAGTCGGCGACGGTCGAGGAGATCGAGGACGTCTATGTCCAGGGCTGGAAGATGGGCCTGAAGGCGCTGGCGGTCTACCGCGACAACTGCAAGGTGGGCCAGCCGCTGTCCGACGGTGGCTCAACCGCGAAGGACGCCGCGGCCGACAAGGCAGACGCGGCGGTCAAGGCGGCCCAGCAGGAGATCGTCGAGAAGGTCGTCTACCGGCCGACTCGCGAGCGGCTGCCGAAGCGGCGCATGTCGCAGACGACCTCGTTCACCGTGGGTGGTGCCGAGGGGTACCTCACGGCGGGTACGTACGACGACGACCGGCTCGGCGAGGTGTTCCTCAAGTTCGGCAAGCAGGGCTCGACCCTCGCCGGCGTCATGGACGCCTTCTCGATCGTCACCTCGGTGGCGCTGCAGTACGGCGTGCCGCTGGAGACCTTCGTCGAGAAGTTCACCAACATGCGCTTCGAGCCGGCCGGCATGACCGACGACCCGGACGTGCGGATGGCGCAGTCGCTCATGGACTACGTGTTCCGCCGCCTCGCCCTGGACTACCTCGACTTCGACACCCGGTCGTTCATGGGCATCCACACGGCGGAGGAACGGGCCCGCCAGCTCGAGACCGGCTCGTACGCCCCGTCGACCGAGGAGGACGAGGAGGCGCTCGAGGAGGAGATCGAGTCCTTGAGCCAGGGCATCGGAGCCTCGACCAAGCACAGCGCGCCGGCGGCCGGCAAGCCGGTGGACCACGCGGACGAGGTGAAGTCGGGCGCCGGCGCGGCGTCAGCGCGCGAGGTCTCGTCGGAGGTGCATTCGTCAGCCGAACTGCTCGAGAAGCTCCAGGGCAAGGCCGCGGACGCCCCGATGTGCATGACCTGCGGCACGAAGATGCGCCCCGCCGGGTCGTGCTACGTCTGCGAAGGCTGCGGCAGCACGTCCGGCTGCAGCTGATCAAGCGCTGAATGGTCGCCCGGGCGCAGTGCGCGCCCGGGCCGCCTCGGCCGTGTAGAGGAGAGGTGTGCCGCAAGGGTTTCGGAGTCCTCGGTGCGCGATGGGCAAGGAGGCGCCCCGAAGGTGTTCACGAGGAGCGTGCGGAGGTTGGGAGCGTTGTTCACCTCCAAGGGCTCCACTTCGTTCTCGTCGCGCTTGCGCTGACGATTGTCGTTGGGTCACCGATCTCGGATATCTCAGCGGAGGAACGTCGTCAGCTGTCGTAGCAGCATTCTTCACTTTCACTGATCTCCTTCTACCAGGGCAGAGGCATATGGATCACGCCGATATGTTCGATGACCGCGCGAAGTCTATGTTCGATGACCGCGCGAAGTCTATGTTCGATGACCGCGCGAAGTCACGTCGAACAGCTCTTCTCCTCAACTTCTTGGCGCTCATATTCGAATCGGGGCTGCTGACGGCGATCCGGTTGCTGAGCCGGGGCGACACCATTCCTCCGGATGGGCACGGCAGACGCCGAGTAGGACCAGCCGAGGACGTGCCCCGCGAGCCCGTCGTAGGACGCCCGCCGCAGGGTCGGAAGGACTGGAGGCTCCTCCGGGGCGTCGGTCCTGCGGGCTGTCGGAGCCTCCCGCTAGCGTCTTTCCCGTGACCGACGAGCCGCGTCTGAGCCCCGAGGAGCGCCATGCGCTCGGGGCGATGCGGGCGTATGCCGCGACCGACGAGGCCGGGTCCTACCTCGCGATCATGCGGCTCTTCACGACCGGGATGACGGGGCTGATGTCCGACCTGTCCGCCGCCGAGATCACCGAGCGGCTGGTCGCCGCGGGTATCGACCTCGACGCGGACACAGTCGACGCCCGGCTGTCCTACCTCGTCGACCACGGCAACCTCGCTCGCAGCCCCCGGGAGACCGAGGCGCGCAGCGTGCGGGAGTACCTCACCAACCGCGCCCGCTACCAGCTCACCCAGCGCGGGGAGCTGGTGCACCGCCAGGTCGAGGAGCTGCTCGGCCACACCGACTCCGCGCGCGAGGTGTCCAGCGAGATGCTGGGCGGCATCCTCCGCGGCCTCGACGCCCTGGCCAAGCTCCCGACCGCCGGCCTCGAGCAGGTCGACCCGTCGGACATCGCGGAGCGGATGACGACGGTCTTCGCGCAGTTCGAGCTGCTGGTGACCTCGACCCGGCAGTTCTACGCCTACCTCTCCCAGGTGCTCAGCCGCTACGACCTGGGCCGCGAGGAGTTCCAGGTCTTCAAGGGCGTCCTCCTGGACTACCTGCAGCGCTTCGTCGACGACGTGTCCCGCCACATGCCCCAGATCGCCGACCGGCTCACCGAGCTGACGCAGTCGCTCCCCGCGCTGGTCGCACGCGCCGGCGCCGGCCAACGCCTCGTCGGCCTCGACGGGCGGGAGGCCCGACGCGCCCCCGGCCTCGCGGTCGAGGACTGGGCCAGCGTGCACGCCTGGTTCGTCGGAGCGCCCGGCCGGGCCTCCGACGCCGACAACGTCCGGGCGCTGGCCACCGACGCCATGCGCGCGCTGCTCGCCAACCTGCGGCGGATCGCCGGACGGGCCGACCGCCAGCAGAGCCGCTGGACCGACCTGCTCGACCTCGCCCGGTGGTTCGACGAGGCCGACGACGCCACAGCGCACGCGGCGTGGGCCGCGGCATACGGTCTCTACTCCGCCCGCCACCTCGACGTCGCCGCCGAGGACGACTCCGACCCGGTCCCGCCGACCACCTCGTGGTGGAGCGCGCCGCCGGCCGAGGTGCCGCTCGCGATGCGCAGCTATGGCAGCCGCCGGCACGCCGGCCGCACCGGCGCCCGCGAGGACTTCAGCGCTGCCAAGGCCGCGCGGCTCGCCGAGCGGCAGGCCGCCCAGGAGCGGCGGGTCGCGGCGATGCGCGAGATCGCCGGTCGCCCCGGGGAGTGGGGCGTCGTCGACCTGTCCGACGACGCCCGCGGCGCGGTGCTCGACCTCTACAGCAGGGCCGTGACCGGACGCGGCCGCCCCATCCCCGAGGGCGAGTCGGCCGTCGTCGAGACGCCCCTGGGTGCGCACGAGGACTCCTCCCTCCGTCTCTCGGTATGCCGCCGTCCCGGCACCGACACCGTCCTCCGCAGCCCGCGAGGCCAGCTCCGGCTCACCGGCCTCGCCCTGCGAGTCGAGGTCGTCGCAGCCGTCGTCCGACGGGAGGCCAGCGCGTGAGCGCCCTTGTCGAGCGGCCGCAGCCCGCGGTCGACCTGCAGCGGGAGGCCGAGGTCCGCGCCGCCGCCCGCGCGCTGCTGCGCCGCCCGCTGCTGCGGGCCGGCACACCCGACGAGGACGACCTCCGGCTCGTGCGGCGGCATCGCACCGAGCTGGCGAAGGCGTTCTCCGACGGGCTGGGATACCGCGTCGTCGTCGAGCCGACGACCGCGCGGCTGCTCAAGTCCGGGCTGGGCCGCGACGCGACCCGGCCGCTGCGCCGCCGCAGCGGCCGAGCCTTCACCCCTCGCGCGTACGCCCTGCTCACCCTGACCGTCGCCGCGCTGACCCGGGCCCGCCCCCAGCTCATGGTCGACGAGCTCGTCGCCGCCGTCCGCTCGGCCGCTGCGGAGGCCGGCGTCTCGGTCGACCTCGACGCCATCGCCGACCGCCGCGCGCTGCACGCTGCGCTGCTCGCCCTCTGCGACCTCGGGGTCCTCACCGAGCGGGACGGCGACCTCGAGCACTGGGTCGATCAGCAGCGGATGTCGCTGCTCGACGTGCACCATGAGCGGCTGGCCCTGCTCGTCGCCGCGCCGCTCGGAGCCTGCCGCACCCTCGAGGACCTCCTCACCGTCACCGCCGTGCCCTCCACGGCCGGCGGCGCCCGGGTCGCGGTCCGGCGCCGCCTCGCCGAGCAGCCGGTGCTGTCCCACGACGACCTCACCGAGGAGCAGCTCGAGTGGTGGCGCCGCAACCGCAACCGCGAGCGCGACTGGTTCCGCCGGGTCCTCGGGCTCGAGGTCGAGCTGCGCGGCGAGGGCGCCGTCGCCATCGACCCCGACGGCGAGCTCACCGACGTCCCCTTCCCGGGCGGCGGGTCGGCCCGGCACTTCGCGCTGCTCCTGCTCGACGCCCTGGTCGCCCACGTTCGAGCCGCCCGTCCCGCCCGAGAGCTGAGCGGCACCACCTGGGTCGCGGTCGACCCCGCCACGGTCCGCCGGCTCGCCGACGCCGTGCTCGCCTCCTGGCGCTCAGGCTTCAAGAAGGCCCATCGCGAGGACCCCGCCGCGCTCCTGGAGGAGGCCCTCGGCGTGCTCGAGGAGATGGGGCTGGTCCGCCGCAGCCCATCGCTCGAGCTCCACGCCTGCGCCTCCCGCTTCGTGCCCCGCCCCGAGCTCGTCGCGGTCGGCGGCACCGCGGAGCGCTCCCTCTTCGACGAGGACGAGCCATGACAGCCACCCTGCACGCCCCGCCGCCGACGTCCGGTCTGCGCGTCGAGCACCGCTTCCGCCTCTCCCGCGCCGGCGTCCTCAACGTCTGGCAGTACGACGACCAGGAGTTCACCGCCGCCGACGGCCGGATCCTGCTCCGCGGGGCCAACGGCGCCGGCAAGTCCAAGACCCTCGAGATGCTGCTCCCCTTCGTCCTCGACGGCGACAAGGCGCGCATCACCGCCTCCGCGCGTCACCACACCAGCCTGCTGTGGCTGATGACCGACGGGTATGCCGGCCAGTCCCGCATCGGGTACCTCTGGGTAGAGTTCGCTCGCACCACCCCGCAGGGCGAGCCGGAGCACTACACGTGCGGCATCGGCATACGGGCCTCGACCACCGCGAAGACGGCCACCGCGTGGTTCTTCACCACCCCACGACGGGTCGGCCACGACCTCGACCTCGAGGACGCCGCCGGCCCGCTCACCCGGCCCCGGCTGCAGGAGCAGCTCGGCGAGGACGGCCACGTCTTCGAGAGCGCCAAGCCCTACAAGGAGCACGTCGGGCGGACGCTGTTCGGGCTCGAGGTGGAGCAGTACGACGACGTCCTCCGCCTCCTCTACTGGCTGCGCCAGCCCCAGATCGGCGAGGACATCGAGCCCGCTCGCCTCACCACCCAGCTCGCGCACGCCCTGCCGCAGCTCGACGAGCACACCGTGCGGAGCACGGGGGAGACCTTCGACTCGCTCGCGGCCATCGGGGAGGACCTCGCGCGCCGGTCCGCCGCCGCGGAGGGGCTGGCCCGGCTCGCGGACGCGTATGCCGCCTACGCCCGCTCCGCCGCCGCCGCCCGCGGTCGCGCCGCCTCCTCCGCGCACGCCGCGGAGCGGAGCGCCGTGGTCACGCTGCGGCGGGAGACCGCCCGTCGGCGCCGGCTCGACGAGGAGCTCGACGCGGTCGAGGCCGAGCGTGGCAAGGCGGCACGTGAGCAGGAGGAGGTGCACGCCCGGCGCGAGGAGCTCCGCGACAGCCGCGAGGCCCGCGACCAGCGCCGGCTCACCGAGCTCGACGAGCGCGCCCGCGCCGCGGCGGACACCGCCCGCCGCAGCGAGCTCGCGGCCGAGCAGCAGGGCGACCGGCGGCAGCGCGTCGCCGCCGGGGTGGGTCGCGACGCGGGCCGCGTCGCCGACCGGCTGCGAGCACTCGTCGGGCGCGTCCGTGAGCTCGACGACGCGCTCGGATCGGTGGGGGCCGAGACACCGCTGGCGCTGCCCGCCGCGCTGGACACGCCGGCGCCCACCGCAGCGAGCGGGTCACCGGCGGACGCCCTGCGCCTGGCGGAGGCCGTCACGGCACTGCAGCCGGCGGTCACCGAGGCGACGGCCGCCGCCCGCCGCCGCGGCGAGGCCGTGCTGCTCGTCCTCGACATCATCACCACGCTCGGGCGGGCCGAGGACGACGCCCGGCGGGCGGCCGAGCGGGCCGCCCGGGCCGAGCAGCGCTGGGAGCAGTCGGTGACGCTGCGGGACTCGGCCCAGACCGACGTGCTCGCCGCCGAACGGGACCTCGCAGCCGCCTGGCAGCAGTGGCTCGGCGACCCCGCCGCGCTGCGCGTCGAGGGTCCGGTCGACCTCGGCCCGGAGGCCGTGGCGGAGGCCGGTGACCGGGCCCGGGGCGCCGTGGCCGCGCGCCTCGGCGTGCTGCGCGAGGAGGAGGCCGGCCACCGGGTCGCGGTCCGTGAGCTCTCGGCTCGCCTCCGTGACCTGCAGGAGCGGTATGCCGTCGTCGAGCGTGAGCGTGACCCGTCACCACCGGCCCCGGTCCTGACCCGCACCGACCGCCCCGACGGCGCCCCCCTGTGGCGGCTCGTCGACTTCGCCGACGAGCTGGCCGACGGCGAGCGGGCGGCGGTCGAGGCCGCGCTGCAGGACAGCGGCCTGCTCGACGCCTGGGTGCGACCCGACGGTGCGCTGCTCGGCCCGGACCACCTCGACGTCGTCCTCGCGGCGAGCACCCTCGGCGACAGAAGCGCCGGCGCCGACGGTGACGCCGGGGCCCCGGGTCGCACGCTGGCCGCGTTGCTCCGCCCCGACGTCCCGGCCGGGTCCGACGTCGCGGCGGAGGTCGTCGAGGCCCTGCTCACCAGGGTCGCGGCCGAGGCGGCCACGGGGGCCGAGGCGTCGACGCCGCACGTCTCGACCGACGGGTCCTGGTCCATGGGTGCGCTCCGGGGCCGCAGCGCGAAGGACCGGGCGCAGTTCGTTGGGGCCACCGCGCGGGCGGAGGAGCGGCGTCGCCGTCTCGCCGAGCTCAGCGCCGACATCAGCGAAGCCGAGGCGGCGCACGCCGAGGCCGCCCGCGCGCTGACCGCCGCCGAGGCCGACATCGCCGCGGTCGAGACCTGGCTGGCCGCGCTGCCCTCCGACCGTGCCGTGCGGGACGCCCGGGTGACGCTGTCGGCGCGGGAGGACTCGGTCGCTCGTGACGCGGCCGTCCTGAGCGAGGCGCAGGGCGAGGCGAGCGACCGCCGCGCGCGAGCGGCCGGCATACGGGACGAGGTCGTGCGCACCGCGGCTCAGCACGGCCTCGCTGCGGAGCGCACCTCGCTGGAGGCGCTGCGGCAGCGCCTCGCGGCGCTCGACCGCGAGCTGGACCGGCTCACCGATGCGCTGCCGTCGCACCAGCAGGACCTGCGGCGGCTCGCCGAGGCGCTGACCGAGCTCGCGGCCTGCGCGGAGGCCGCCCTGGCGGCGCAGCAGGCGGCGGAGCGGGAGAGGGACGCGGCGGCGACGGCAGCCGCGCGGCATACCGAGCTTGTCGCCAGCGTCGGGGCGGACGTGCAGCAGCTCCTGGGCCGGATCCGCGAGCTCGAGGAGCGAGCGCGGGCGGCAGGGGAGCGCGTGCGCGCGCTGGCGCAGCATAGGGAGACGCTCGTCGCGGAGCGGGCCCGGGCCGACCGCGACGTCGAAGCCGCGGCGGAGCGACGCGGCGAGGCGCAGCGGCTGCGGCTGGCCCGGGTCCACGACGTCGGGGCCCTGGCCGCGGTGCCCGGCCTGCTCGAGTCGGCCTTCGGCGACGACCTGCCGCCGGGGCGCGCGGTCCTCATCCGCGCCGAGGAGCTGCCCGACGACGAGGACACCCCGGCCGACGTCCTCGACGGGGTCGAGCGGCTCGCCGCGCTGCTGCCCAGGACCGATGCCACCGGGCCGGCCGCCGGCGGGACCTCGAGCCACCCGCCGGGCGAGACCCAGGGCGCGCCGGACCCGACCGGGGTGTGGAAGGCCTACACCGAGGCGAGCAGCGGACCCGCCGGCGACCATGAGCCGGCCGTGAACCAGCACGGCGCGCTGCTCGCCGTCGCCGCGCGCGACGAGGCCGGTGACGCGCCGATCGCCGAGCTGGCCCGCCGGGTCGCCGCAGCCGTCGAGCGAGACCGCGACCTGCTCACCGAGCGCGAGAAGGCCCAGTTCGAGCGGCACGTCCTCGGTGAGCTCGGCGAGGCGATCCGGCGGTGTCGGCGCGACGCCGACGAGCTCGTCGTCGCGATGAACCGCCTGCTCACCGGCGTGAGCACCTCGCAGGGCATCCGGGTCCGGCTGCGGTGGCAGCTCCGCGACGACGTCCCCGCCGAGGCCAAGGAGTCGGTGCGCCTCCTCGTCCAGCCGCTCGGCGCCCTGGTCCCCGAGGAGCGCGCGCGGCTGCGGGACAGCCTGCACCGGCTCATCGAGGCGTCGCGGGCCGAGCGGCCGGAGCTGTCCTACAGCGAGCACCTGGCGGTCGCGCTCGACTACCGGCAGTGGTTCGCGTTCCGCATCCAGTACACCCGGCCGGAGAGCGAGGGCGCCTGGCTCGAGCTGCACCGGCGCTCGCCGCTGTCGCAGGGCGAGCAGAAGGTGCTCTGTTACCTGCCGCTCTTCGCTGCGGCCGCGGCGCACTTCACCTCGCTCGCCGGGGCTGCGCCGCACGCCCCGAGGCTGGTGCTGCTCGACGACGCCTTCCCGAAGATCGACGTACGCACCCATCCCCTGCTCTTCGGGCTGCTCGTCGACCTCGACCTCGACTTCGTCATCACGAGCGAGCGGCTCTGGGGCGACCACGACACCGTCCCCTCGCTGGCGATCTACGAGGCGCTGCGCGACCCGGCGGAGCGGGGGATCGCGCAGTTCGAGTACCGCTGGGACGGTCGCCGGCTGCACGCCGTCGGATGATCCCTCCCGTCCCTGACTGGCTCGCGGACCCGGGGCTGCGACCGCTGTGGGACGCAGCCCGGGGGCGCCTGGAGCGGGGCGGCCTCCGGGCCACGGGCAGGGTGCGGCTGACCGGCCTGGACCGTGCGAAGCGGCACGCCCTCTCGGGGCTGCTCGGGCGGGCTGTCGTGTCGGAGACCTGCACCGTCGACCTCGCCGTGCTCGACGCGGTGCTGCACGCGCGGTCCGGTGTCGGCGGCCTTCCCGAGGTGGTCTCGGCCGTGACCGGTATGCCGTTGCGAGACCGGGCGCGCGAGCGCGACCTGGCCGCGCGGCGACGGGCGGAGCCGCTGGAGCTGGCGCGGACCCTCCTGAGCGGTCCCTGGGTCGACGCGTGGGCCGAGAGCCTGCGCTCCACCGGGCTGCTCACCGGGCGGGCCGACGCGCTGCCGACGGTGGAGGCAGCGGCACGGATGCTCGGGCGGCTGCTCCCGCAGGACGGCCGCCGGCCGGCGGAGACCGTCCGCTCCCGTGTGGACCTCGCAGCGGAGACGACGGGTGACGCCCACGCGCTCGACGAGGACCGGCTGCTCCACGCCGTGGTCCTCCGGGCGCTGTGCGCCGCCTCCGGCTCGGCGTGGCCGACGACGACGTCGGGCCGGCGGGCGGTGTGGGAGGGCTTCGGCATCCACGTCGACCTCGTGTCCAGCACCTGCCTGACCCTCGGCCTGCGCATCGGTGGTGCTCACGAGCAGCCACCGCGTCCAGCCGGGATGACCGAGCTGGCGCAGCGCCTCGACCTGGCGGCGGACGCGGGCGCGCCGGTGCACCTGACCGCATGGGACCTGCGCTCCTGGCCACCCCTGGCGCCCGCCGCGGCGCAGAGCCGGCCGTCGAGTGGGGCGCCGAGCCGGCCGTCGAGTGGGGCGCCGAGCTGGGCGGCGGGGATGCCGGTCCTGGTCTGCGAGAACCCGCGGGTGCTCGAGGCCGTCGCCACCCGCTACGGCGGAGCCGTCCCGGTCGTCTGCACCTCCGGCGAGCCGAACACCGTCGTCACCGCGGTCCTCGACCGCCTGCACTGTGCCGGCCTGCGACTGCTGTCCCACGGCGACTTCGACTGGCCCGGGGTCGCCATCGTCAACCGGCTGGTGCACCGCCTCGGCGTCGAGCCGTGGCTCATGGACGCGGTCTCCTACCAGCGGGGCGCCGGGGACCGTGGACCCGAGCTCGTCGGCACACCCGTGGCGGCGTCGTGGGAGCCCGCCCTCGCGCCCGCGATGGTCGAGGTCGGCCGCGCCGTCCACGAGGAGGCGGTGCTCCCGTTCCTGCTCGACGCGCTCGGGTCCTGGCCGCGCTCGCACCGAGGCCCCCGCTGAAGGCACCGCCAGGTCGTCAACAGGTCGGGAGGCGGACACGCGCGGCCGAAGTAGCATGGAAGTATGGCGAAACGTAAGGTGACGGTCACCGTGGACGAGGAGCTCGTCGATGCGGTGCACTCGCTGGGTGCCGAGTCGCTTTCGCAGGTGGTGAACGCGGCGCTCGGGAACGAGGTTGACCGGCGTGCCCGATCCGCTGCCCTTGCCGCACTCGTCGCTGACTGGGAAGCGCGCTTCGGCCCGGTCAGCAGCGAGGACGAGGCGTGGGCGTGCGCTGCCTTCGACGACGTCGACGGAGCCGCGGCCGACCTCGTCGCCCCGGCCGGTTCTCAACGAGGAGCACCGCAGGAAGAGGCAGTGCGGGATGGAGTGGCATGAGCGGCGTGCCGCTCGTGCTCGACGCCGCAGGCCTGGCCGCCTTGGTCCACAGCCCCCCGCCGAGACGCCTTCAGGCCCTGCTGCAGGAGGCCGCTCGACGTGGGCGTGAGGTCCTCGCGCCGACGCTCGCGTGTGCGGAGGTCGCCCGTGGGCGGGGTCGCACCCGCGCGCTGGAGGCGGCGGTGGCACGGCACGACCGAACCCGAACCCAACGCCCCGCCCTGCGGCTGGTCGACACCGACTTCGCGCTGGCTCGCCAGGTCGGGGCGATCCTGCACGGCTCGGGCAGCGCCACCGACCGTCTCGTGGACGCGCATGTCGTCGCAGTCTGCCTTCCCTATGGTGGCGGGCTCGTTGTCACGAGCGACCCGCAGGACATCGACGTTCTCGCCGCAGCGGTGCCGGCGGCATGCATCCAGCCCGTGACGATCTGAGGCGCGGGCAGGCTCACGCCCTGAAGGATCGTGACGACAGTCGAGGTGTCGCCGATCACCCGGGAAGGCCCACGTACTCCCACCCGCCCAGACCGGAGCGAGGGTGACGGGCACGAGGCGCCGTTGGGGGTGCGTCGGATGGGGTGCCCGCGAATCTGTCGCAGGCGGGTGCTTGGGGTGCGTCTCCCATCGCGAGCTCGCGACGACGGGTGCGACGGCTGGACCCGTTGCAGGACGGAGTCATCCCGACGACGCGTAGCGCCGCGCGCGGACGGCATGCGGGCGCCGGCCGGTGAGGTGCACGCCTGGTGTCCCGGGAACGACCAGACACTGTCGGGCCTGGCTCGGCGCCGACGTCGTCATCGACGCGGCCGGCGCGGAAGCCGACGGCAGCTTCCTCCAGCACGTCACGTCGGCGACGCTCAAGCTCCAGGGCGGCTCGCCGGTCGCGCTCAACTGGGCGATCGACTCGGTGCGCAAGAATAAAGGAAGGACCGGTATGCCGTACACCGCCGACAAGCCGCCGCTCGCCGAGACCCCGGAGCAGCTCCGCGCCCGCATCCCCGGCTGGGGTGCCGACCTCGACCCGCGTGACCGGCCGGCATACCCGCGTGAGCGATTCGCACCCGAGGCGACCGGCGCGCACTGGGACTTCCCGGAGCGGCAGCCGGGCTGGGAGACGCGGGAGAAGTCGGTCGAGCACGGCAGACGCCGCCGGTCTTCGGCACCGCCGCGCCGCTGAAGGGGGCGTCGGGGCGGATCCGGCGGCCTCGCACGACAGGTACAGGAAGGCGCGAGCGGCGCACTGGCTGCTGCTGCTCGCCGCCGACCGGGTGGACGCGTGGGAGAGCCACCTGCGGTCGTTCGCCACGCTGCGCCCGGACAATCCGATCACCGAGACGGGCGTGCTGAGCGAGGTCAAGCGGCACGGCTGGTCCTCGCGGATGGACACCGAGCGGGCCGACCGGGCACACCAGGCACTCGCCCCGGTCTTGGTCACGGGCCCGTGGGTGCTCGGTGGCTGGCTCGCCGTGTCCGGCGCGCGCCGCGCCGTGCGCGCCCTCCGTCGCACGTGACCGCCGGCCCCCACGAGGGCGTGCCGGCCCCCACGGGGCGTGCCGGCGCCGCCGCCCCTGTTCGAGGCGGCGGCTCGGCGACAACAGCGGTCAGCAGGAGCGACGGTCACACCGGGGAGGGACGCGCCCTGCGGCGGGTCAGGACGAACCCCACGGCCGACGCGCCCGCGATGCCGGCCACGACCCCGAGGCCGACCTGCACGGGCTCCACGCCGTTGTCGTCCACCGGCACGACCTGCTTCCGCACCAGGGTGAGCTGGGCGGGACCCGGGGCGGGACGCTCGTCCTCCCGCACCCTGAGGTCGCCCGCCAGCCGCGCGGTTGAGGCACCCGCGCGGTGGCCCGCGGGGTATGCGGCCCAGCCCGGAGCTGAGGACCGGTAGGAGGCGTGCTCGTCGCAGCGGAAGGCCTGCGCGCTGGGCAGGCGGCACTTCGCGTGCTGCCCGGTGGTGCGGGGGGCCCCTGGCCCGGCTGGGATTGTGCGGCCGCCGGGCCGGCGGCGAGTGCGACCAGCAGCAGCGCTGCCGGCACGACGATGCGGGAACGGATCTGGTTGCGGGACATCTCGTTCTTCCTCTCTCGGTGCGTGGGCCCCTGCATCGGTCACGAGGACCCGTCTGGGAGTGCCGTGGGTATGCGCACCGACGTGGTGCCCACGATGTGCACGGCGGTACTTCTCGGGAGTGGTCCCGAACGGCGAACGCTGTGGTCGTGACCCATCGGGGTACGCCGGACACGTCGCCCCTCTTTCGAGCCGGCGTCACGGCGACCCCAGCGGTCAGGTCCGCCCGGTGCTTTCGGCGGCCACCGACGGCACCCGCGAGGCCACGCCGGCCGTCGCCCGCGAGCGACGGCGGGTCCGGGCCAGGTGCCCCACCGCCACGAGCCCGAAGCCGGTGGCGAAGACCCCCAGCGTCACGAGCCCGCAGGACCACGGGAACTCCTCGTTCCCGAACGCCGAGCCGTCGAGCGAGAGGTAGAGCGTCTGGTAGACGAACGCCCACAGGTAGGCCACGGCATACGTCGTGTTCGCCGCCAGTCGCGAGCGCACGAGGTAGCCGAGCGGAAGGGCCAGCAGGATGGTGACGATGGCGATCATCGGAGGCGCCTCAGT
>DASQFD010000010.1:0-2712 GCA_035633255.1 Dermatophilaceae bacterium | reverse complement strand
GAAGAGCCGCGAGCTCGGCGTCCACCTCGACGCCGCCGACGAGGAGGACAGCGCGACCATGAAGCGGGTGCTCGCGCGCGTCAAGGAGCTGGAGCTGCGCGGTTACACCTTCGACGCGGCCGACGCCTCCTTCGAGCTGCTGCTGCGCCGGGAGCTCAACGGCGGGCTGCCGCCCTACTTCGACGTGGAGTCGTGGCGCGTCATCACCGACCGCCGGGAGGACGGCGAGGCGCTCTCCGAGGCGACGGTGAAGGTGCATGCCGCCGGGCGCCGGACCGTGGCGGTCGGCGAGGGCAACGGACCGGTCAACGCGCTGGACCACGCGCTGCGCGAGGCGTTGTGCACGGCATACCCGGAGATCGGGGACCTGGAGCTCATCGACTACCGCGTGCGCATCCTGGACGCCTCACACGGGACCGACGCGGTCACCCGGGTGCTCATCGAGACCGCGGACGGGGAGACGTCCTGGTCGACGATCGGGGTCCATCCCAACATCGTGGAGGCGTCGTGGGAGGCGCTCGTCGACGCGGTGACCTACGGACTGGTCCGCACCGGCGTGCCGGCGCGCTGAGCCGGCCAGGGATCGCGGCGGAGGTCACCTCGCCATGGGGTCGCCGTGGGGTCAGGGACGGTATGCCGTGCGCGTCGACTGGGGTGCCCGGGGGGCGGCCGAGCTGGTCGGCGACGGCGTGGTGGCGGTGGTCGTCGTCGACGTCCTGTCCTTCTCCACGGCGGTGTCCGTCGCGGTGGAGCGGGGCATCGCGGTGCGGCCCCACGACGGGCCGCCGGGCTCGGCGGAGGTCGTCGCGGCGATGGAGGGGGCGACGTGCGCCGTGGGGCGGTCGGCCGCCCGCGAGGTCGGCGGCGTGTCGCTGTCACCGGCGAGCATCGCGGCCGCGGAGGGGGTGAGCCGGCTGGTGCTGCCCTCGCCGAACGGCTCCGCGATCAGTGCCCGGCTCGCCGAGGCGGGGGTCGCGGTGGCGGCCGGCTGCCTGCGGAACTCCGCGGCGGTGGCCCGCTGGCTGGGCGGTGTCGACGGGCCGGTCGGGCTGGTGGCCGCGGGGGAGCGGTGGGAGGACGGCTCGATGCGCCCGGCCGCGGAGGACCAGGTCGGGGTGGGTGCGGTCCTCGAGGGCCTGGCGGCGCTCGGGGCCGGGCGCACGGCGAGCCCGGAGGCCACGGCGGCGTGGGCAGCGTTCAAGGGCGCGCGGGTGCAGTGGCCGGGGTGGCTGCACGGGTGTGCGAGCGGGGTCGAGCTGGTGGAGCAGGGCTTCGGCGGGGACGTCGTGCTCGCGGCCGAGGTGGACGCCACCGCCGTCGTGCCGGTGCTGAAGGACGGCGAGTTCGTCGGCCGCCCGCACCGCCCGGGTGGGGCGTCAGGTCGGTCCTGACCCGGGTGCCCCAACCGGCCGGGGGTGCCCCGACCGGCCGGGGGTGCCCCGGACCGGCCGGGGGTGCCCCGGACCGGTCAGAGGCGGACGACCATCTTGCCGGTGTTGTCGCCGCGCAGGACACCGAGGAACGCCTCCACGGCGTTCTCGATCCCGTCGACGGCCGTCTCACGGGACTGCAGCGTCCCGTCGGCCAGCCACTGCGCCGCGCGCTCCGCGTACTCCCCGGCCAGGTCGCCGTGGTCGCCGACGAGGAAACCCTCGATCCGCCCCCGCGTCTGGATGAGCCGGGCGAGGTTGCGCGGCCCGGGTGCGGGCTCGGTCGCGTTGTAGACCGAGATCGCCCCGCAGATGGCGATCCGCCCACCGCGCCGCAGGGCCCCGACCGCGGCCTCGAGGTGCTCGCCCCCCACGTTGTCGAAGTACACGTCGATGCCGTCCGGCGCCGCCTCGCGCAGCTGCCGGGAGACCGGCCCGTCGTGGTAGTCGAAGGCGGCGTCGAAGCCGAGCTCCTCCACGACGTGCCGCACCTTCTCCGCCGAGCCCGCGCTGCCCACCACCCGGCTCGCGCCGAGCGCCCTGGCGACCTGCCCCACCACGCTGCCGACCGCGCCCGCCGCGCCGGAGACGAAGACCACGTCCCCCGGCGCCAGGCGCGCGACGCGGGTCAGCCCGGCGTAGGCCGTCAGCCCGGTCATGCCGAGCACCCCGAGATGGGCGGACGCCGGCGCCACCGACACGTCGACCACCCGGGCGGCCCCGGAGTCGAGGACCGCGACCTCGCGCCAGCCGAGCCCGTGCAGGACGTGGTCGCCGACCGCGAAGCCGTCGGCGCGCGACTGCTCCACCACTCCGACCGCGCCGCCCTGCATCGCCTCCCCGAGGGCGTAGGGGGCGACGTAGGACTTCGCGTCGCTCATCCGGCCCCGCATGTAGGGGTCGACGGACATGACGACGTTGCGGACCCGGAGCTGCCCGTCCGCCAGCGGGGGCACCTCGCTCCCGGCGAGCTCGAAGTCCTCGGGCGCCGGCCACCCGACGGGGCGGGAGACCAGGCGGACCTCCCGCGGGGCGGGCGGGGTGGGCGGGGCGGCGGTGTCGGTCATGGCGTCCTTGGGGTCGGGGTCGGGGTCACGTGCGAGAGCGTCAACCCTGGACGATCCGCAGGTATGCCGGCGCAAGCGCCTTCGCGCACAAGGCGGGCCTGCACGCGAGCGCCATCAAGGTCGACCCGGACCTCTACCAGCACCTGGACCCCAAGGCCGTCGGGAACGACATGCGCATGCTGGTCTCCGACATGGCCGGGCGGGCCAGCATCGAG
>DASQFD010000009.1:0-4403 GCA_035633255.1 Dermatophilaceae bacterium | reverse complement strand
GGCGGGGCCGGCGGGGCCGGCGGGGCCGGCGGGGCCGGCGGGGCCGGCGGGATCCGGGTCCGGGTCCGGGTGCGCCATGGCCACGCCGCCTTCCGCCTCTGGGCCGTCGCCGCCCGGGGGGGCGGGCCCGACCACTGTAGTTCCGGCCCCACGAGGCACCTCCCTGGCGCCCAACGGGCTTCCGGGCTCAGCCCGGGACCCGCGCCCGCCACCAGGCCGCGTCGTCCACGAGCCCCTCCGGCGCCTCCGTTCCGGCGGCCCACGCCGCGGCACCCGGGCCGCCCACGGCATACACCTCCCGCAGCCGGGCCACCGTCTCCGGCGGCGCGCCGGCGCGCTCCAGGCCCACGGTGTTCGCCCCCTGCGCTCGGCACGGCGCGCCGAAGGCCTTCGCCCACGGAGGCACGGGCCGGGTGACCACCGCGCCCATGCCGACCATGGCGCCCGGGCCGACCACCACGCGCTGGTGCACCACGGCCCCCAAGCCGACGTAGGCACCCCGGCCGACGTGGACGTGCCCGGCGAGGGTGGCGGCCGACGCCATCGTCACCCCGTCGGCGACGCGGTCGTCGTGCGCGACGTAGGCGCGGTTCATCAGGTAGCAGCCGTCGCCGACGGTCGTGACGTCGTAGTGGCCCTGGTGGACGGTCACGTGCTCGCGCAGCACGGTGCGCGCGCCGATGGTGATACCGGTGCCGACGAGGTCGCCGTCCCAGGCCGCCCCGTGGTCGATGTCCCGGATCTCCGCCGGCGCGCCGACCACCGTGTGGGGCCCGACCCAGCACCCGTCGCCGACGACGAGCGGACCGAGGAGGACCACGTGCGGACCGACGACCACGTCCGCGCCGAGGTCGACCCCCGGTCCCACCACTGCGCTCGGGTGCACGCGCGTGCCGCTGGTCGTCCCCATGCCGGTCCTCCCGCTGGTGGGTGCGCGGCCCCGAGGTCGCGCCCGGCCCACCCTAGGAGCCGCGACGCGCTCACCCGTCGGGTGGGCGACGCCGACAGGCGGCGACGTGGGCCACCGGGCGGCGGCCACGCCGGCGGCTCGGCTAGGGTCCGAGGCATGGACAAGGTCGTCTCCAGCCCGCAGGCGGCCGTCGAGGAGATCGTCGACGGCGCCCGACTGGCCGTGGGGGGCTTCGGCCTCTGCGGCATCCCCAGCGTCCTCATCGCCGCGCTGCTGGAGAGCGGCGTGCGCGACCTGGAGGTGGTGTCGAACAACTGCGGCGTCGACGACTGGGGGCTCGGCCTGCTGCTGCAGGCGCGCCGGATCGCCCGGATGGTCTCCTCCTACGTTGGGGAGAACAAGGAGTTCGCCCGCCAGTACCTCGAGGGCGAGCTCGAGGTGGAGCTGACCCCGCAGGGCACCCTGGCCGAGCGGTTGCGGGCCGGGGGCGCCGGCATACCGGCCTTCTTCACGCGCACGGGGGTGGGCACCCAGGTGGCCGAGGGCGGGCTTCCTTGGCGGTATGCCGCAGACGGCACCGTCGCGGTGGCCTCCCCGGCCAAGGAGGTGCGGACGTTCGACGTGGGTGGCGTGCCGGCCGAGTACGTGCTCGAGGAGGCGATCGTCGCCGACTTCGGGCTGGTGCGGGCCTGGCGCGGGGACCGGCACGGCAACCTGGTCTTCCGCGAGAGCGCCCGCAACTTCAACCCGCTCGCCGCGATGGCGGGGCGGGTGACGGTGGCCGAGGTGGAGGAGCTCGTCGAGCCCGGCGAGCTCGACCCCGACCACGTGCACCTCCCCGGCGTGTTCGTGCAGCGGGTGCTGCCGCTCACCCCCGAGCAGGCGGCGGAGAAGCGGATCGAGCGCCGGACGACCCGTCCGTCGCCGGGAGCGGGGGCCGGCGCGGGCTCCGAGGACGTGGAGGGCTGAGATGGCACTGACCCGCGAGGAGATGGCGGCCCGGGCCGCCCGCGAGCTCAGCGACGGCTCGTACGTCAACCTGGGCATCGGCCTGCCGACGCTGGTGCCCAACTACGTGCCGGACGACGTCGAGATCGTCCTGCAGTCCGAGAACGGCATCCTCGGGGTGGGCGCCTACCCCGCCGAGGACGACGTCGACCCGGACCTGATCAACGCCGGCAAGGAGACCGTCACGGTGCGGCGCGGGGCGTCGTACTTCGACTCGGCGACCAGCTTCGGCATGATCCGCGGCGGCAAGGTGGACGCCGCGATCCTCGGCGCGATGCAGGTCTCGCAGGCCGGCGACATCGCCAACTGGATGATCCCCGGGAAGATGGTCAAGGGCATGGGCGGGGCCATGGACCTGGTCCACGGGGCGAAGAAGGTGGTGGTCCTCATGGAGCACACCGCCCGCGACGGGTCGTACAAGATCGTCCGGGAGTGCTCGCTGCCGCTGACCGGGCGCGCGGTGGTGCACCGGATCATCACCGACCTGGCCGTCCTCGACGTCACGGCGGACGGGCTGGTGCTGCGCGAGCTCGCTCCCGGCGTGAGCGAGGCAGAGGTGCGCGAGAAGACCGAGCCGTTGATGGCCGTCGCGCTGACCTGAGCGCCGACAGCACACAGGCCCCAAAGGCGCATACACCTTCGGAGGCGCGCCACTGGCGGAACGATCCCCCGCGCCAGATCACGATTCGGCAACGGGACCCCACTCGCCTCGCATGTCACATGCCTCCCGGGAAGGATCCCTCTATCCGGCTGTCCCCACGCCCCCGTAGCCACCAGCCGCCCCTCCTGCCCCTTGGACTGCACATGACCGTCCTCGCCCCATTCCTGCGTCGGCACAGATCCTCCCCCCTCGCACCGCGTGGCCTTGGGCCACGTCGGCCTCTTGCGGGGGGCGCGTGCGTCCTCGTCGCCGCGGCCGGCCTGAGCGCCGCGCCCGTCGTCGGAGGTTCGGACACCGCGCAGGCGCGCCCGATCACCCCCGTGGTCGAGCACCCCGCCCTGGCGGACCTGCCCGAGCAGCGGGTGGCGGCGCAGGGGCGGTCGACGACCCGTTCCGGGCCCGCGGACCACGTCGTCACCGGAACGGGGAACGCCTCGCTCGTCGGGCTGACCTGGCTCCCCCGGACGGCTCCCGCCGACGGCACCCGCGTCGAGGTCCGCGGACGCGACTCGACCGGGCGATGGACGGCGTGGACCGCCACGAGCGTCGAGGCGGACACGGACCCGGTCGCGGAGGCCGCCGGGCGGGTCACCCGGGTCGGCACCGAACCGGTCTGGTTCGGGCCGGTGACCTCGGTCCAGGTCCGCTTCGCCGACGCCGCTGCGGCGAAGGTCCGCACCGGGCGCCTGGAGCTGGTGGAACCGCGCCGGGCCGCGGCCGACGCCCGTTCGTCGGCCCCGGCCGCGTCGGCCCGGGCGGCGACCAGCCGCCCCGCCGTTCTCAGTCGCGCCGCCTGGGGCGCGAACGAGTCGCTCCGCTCGTGCACGCCGAGCTACGGCTCCACCACGCTCGCCTCCGTGGTGCATCACACCGCGGGATCGAACAACTACACCAAGGCGCAGTCCGCGGCGATCGTCCGTGGCGTCTACGCCTACCACACGCGCAGCCGCGGCTGGTGCGACATCGGGTACAACGCGCTCGTCGACCGCTACGGCCAGGTTTTCGAGGGCCGTTACGGCGGCCTGGACCGTCCGGTCACCGGTGCCCACACGACCGGCTTCAACACCGACACCTTCGGGGTCTCGGTGCTGGGCACCTTCAGCACCGCGGCCCCGCCGGCCGCCGCCGTGAACGCCCTGACCAACCTGCTCGCCTGGCGTGCGTCGTCCTTCTACCGCAACCCGACGGGCACCACCGTGCTCACCAGCCGGAGCAGCAACTCCCGCTACCGTGCGGGGACGAAGGTGACCATGCCCTTCATCCTCGGGCACCGCAACCTCGGCTACACCGAGTGCCCGGGGAACGCCTTCTACCCCAGGCTCGGGGCCCTGCGGACCGCGGTCGCGGCGCGAACGGCCTACACCAGCAGTCCCCTCTACAGGAGATGGGCCTCGCTCGGCGGCGCCTCGGGCAGGCTGGGCCCGGTGTGGCGGGGCGAGGCGCCGATGCCGTTCGGCGCGCGAACGGTCTTCCAAAACGCCAGGGCGGGGTATGCCGTGGGATCGTCGACGAGAATCCTGGGCTCCGGCATCGACGCCCTTTACTGGCGCAGCGGAGGCCCGGGTCGGTGGGGTGCACCCCTGACCGATGAACAGCTGGGGACCCGCGGGAGCTGGGTGAGCTTCTCCGCGGGATACTCGGCAGCGTGGTCCCCCGCCACGGGCTCCCAACCGCTCCACGGGTCACTGGGTGCCTACTGGCTCCGCACGGGAGCAGAGAACTCCCCGGTTGGCTTCCCGCGAGAGCCGGAGCGTGCGCTGGCGAACGGCTGGAGCCAGCAGTTCCGCGTGGCCAACGTCTATGTCAAGCGTGGCGGAGCCTCCT
>DASQFD010000008.1:0-4911 GCA_035633255.1 Dermatophilaceae bacterium | reverse complement strand
CTGGCGAGGACGACCGCTGATCAGCCACCAGGTCATCGTGGACCTGATCGCGCACACCAGCACAGCAACCGGCCTCAGCGTGCGCGCCGTCCTAGACACCGGCCAGTACCCCACCGGTATCAGCTACAGCCACAAAGACATCGCCGCGCTCCCCTTGGTCCGGCACGACTTCCACGGAGACTGGAACTACACCCTGCTCCCCGGCGACACGCCGTAACAACTGGACATTATTTCTTCGCGAGCCCTAAGCGCCGGGTCAGTCGACGTCGGCGGACGGACGGCCGCGCTCCCCGTCCCGCTCCCGGTGAGCGGTCCCCCACGTGGTCATCGACGAAGGCTCATCGCACGATGGCCGACCGCGGTGGCGCGGTTCCGGCAGACCACGGATCGTGGCAGTGCGACGCGGGCCTGGGGGGCAACCACCGTCCCGCCGCACCGGGTTCAGGTCGGGCAGAGCGGCCACGTCGTCCTCCGGCGAGGCGGCAGTGCATGAAGGTGGCGTCGCGTCGGGTGCTGCGTCGCGCAGGCTCATGGGGACCCTCCTGTGGCCGCCGGGTCGGCCGGGGCCGGGTCCTGTCGGGTCTCGTACATCCGGACGGCGACGACCACTCCGGACAGGGCGGTCAGTGCCGCGACGGCACCGACGGCCAGGCGCACGCCGTACAGGTCGGCGAGAACGCCGGCCAGGACGGCTCCGAGGGCGAAGCCGCCGTCGCGCCACAGGCGGTAGGTGCCGACGGCCCGGGCCCGCCAGGCGGGGTGGGCCACGTCCCCGATGGCGGCGAGCAGGGTGGGGTAGACCATGGCGGTGCCGGTGCCGAGCAGCCCGGCTGCAAGGGCCCACCAGGCGAAGCCGTCGGCCAGCGCCATGAGAGCCAGACCGACGGCCTGCACGCCCATGCCGCCCGCGATGAGCCACTTGCGTCCCCACCGGTCGGACAGGCCGCCGGTGACGAGCTGACCCACCCCCCAGACCAGCGGGTAGATCGCGGCGAGCAGGCCGATCCGCTCGATGGACAGCCCGGCGGACAGGAACAGGGCCGGGAACAAGCCCCAGGCGAGGCCGTCGTTGAGGTTGTTGACCAGCCCGGCCTGGCTGGCGGAGGACAGGGCCGGCTCCTTGAACGATGTTTGGGCGAACACCTGCCCGTTGGACAGGTGCTGGCCGAGGTGGTCGTGGCGCCCGTCCGCCCGGGCGACGTGGCTCCTGGCCTCGAGGCGGGCGTGATCGCGCGTCTCGCGCACGAACAGGGTCGAGAGGCCGAGCCCCAGGCCGGCGAAGGCGATGCCGAGGTAGAACGGTGCGGGGCGCAGTCCGTGGTCCGCGGCGAGGTAGCCGGTGGCCAGAGCGGTCAGCGCGACGGCGGCATACCCGGCGGCCTCGTTCAAGCCCATCGCCAGGCCGCGACGCGCCCGGCCGACGAGGTCGATCTTCATCACCACCGTCGTGGACCAGGTCAGGCCCTGGCTGATGCCGAGCGGGATGTTGGCGAACACGACCCAACCCCACGACGGGGCCCAGATCAGCAGGAAGGGAACCGGGAGCGCCACCAGCCACCCGGCCACCAGCACCGGTTTGCGGCCGTAGCGGTCGGACAGGGTCCCGGCGTAGTAGTTGGTCGCCGCCTTCGCGATCCCGAACGCGACGATGAACGTCAGCGCCGCGGTGTAGCCGGGGACCCCGAAGGCCTCGGTGGCCAGCAGCGGCACGACGGTGCGCTCCTGGCCGAGCATCCCGCCCACGAGGGCGTTGACCCCGACGAGGAGGCTGAACTGGGCGACGTTGGCCCGCAGGCCAAGCCGGATCGAGTGCCGATCGGTGGTCGTCATGAGCCGACCTCGCCCAGGTGTTCGGCAGGGCCGAGGGGAGGGTGCCGGGCTGCTCAGCGCCCGAGCAGCCTGCCGAGGGCGCCGGTGCTCGGCCCACCCTCGTGGCCTGGGCAGCGGTCGCTGGCGCGCACGCCACGCATCACGCTGTCGACGTGCTGGCCGCAGCCGGCCCAGGTCGTCTTGCTGCACTTGCTGCAGGTCACTGCTCGGCACATGACGGGGACTCCTCGCGACGGGAATGGGTGTGATGACAGCATACCCCAGGGGGTATACAGACACCAGTCGGACCATGGCGGAAGGCGTCGTCGGTCGCCTCCGCGCGGCGACACGTGGGGCCCTTCACGAACGCTTCACACTCGCGACGGGAGTCGCTTCACTCGCGTCCGGTTGCATGAGTCGTGGACAACCCACCACGAGGTGAACCCAGACCGGAGCAGACCATGAGCAGGCCGATCCGCATGACAGCGGCAGCCCTGGGCGTTGCAGCCCTCCTGGCGGGAGGCGTGGCCGCGAGCCAGGCGCTCGCAACGACCGAAACGGCCCCGTCCACCACCGCCGCCGGCGGCGTGGCCAGCGCCCTGACCTTCTCCCGTGAGGAGGAGCGAATGGCTCGCGACCTGTATGCCGCCCTCGCCGATTCCTACGACGGCGCCCGCCCCTTCAGCATGATCACGAAGAGCGAGGACCGACACTTCGATGCCGTCGGTGCCCTCATCGAGCGCTACGACGTCGCGGACCCCTCGGCCGGCAAGGCGGCCGGGACCTACTCCATCACGGCCATCCAGGACCTCTACGACGGCTGGCTGGCCGAGGGCAGGGCCTCGCTCGAGGGTGCCTACCGGGTGGGGGTCGAGCTCGAGCAGCGCGACATCGCCGACCTGCGGCAGAGCATCGCCGCCGACCTCCCGGCCGACGTCGACACCGTCTTGGGCCAGCTCCTCCAGGGGTCGCACCACCACCTCGCGGCCTACCAGCGGGCGGTCGCAGGGGGCCTCGGCAGCCGCACCGGAGTGCCAGGCGGTCGCCGTGGTGACACCGCCACCTCCGGCCGCGGCACCGGGAGGATGGGCAACGGCAGCGGCAACGGCAGCGGCGACGGCTTCCGAGGTGGCAACGGCGGCAGCGGCAGCGGCTTCCGAGGTGGCAACGGCGCCGGGACGGGTGGGGACTGCCCTTACGCCGACGAGGACGCCAGCTGAGCACCCCGAGCCAGGGGTATCCGGGCCGTGAAGGTCGCACCGTCACCACGGCCCGGTGACCGCGCGTCCAGGGTGCCGCCGTGCGCCCCGACGATCCCGCGAGCGATGGTCAGGCCGATGCCCGAGCCGGTGTCCCGGCGACCCCGGCGCCGGTCGGGCACCCGGTAGAACCGCTCGAAGATCCGCTCGAGGTCCTCTGGCGCCACCCCCTCACCGGTGTCGGTCACCGCGACCGACGCGGTAGCCCCGTCGACGGAGACCTCGACGTCGATCCGCCCGCCAGGACCTGTGGCGCGCAGCGCGTTCCCCACGAGGTTGGTCACCACCTGCGCGAAGCGGTCCGCGTCGACCGCCACGGGCACCGCGGAGTCCGGAACGCGCACCTGCAGGCCCACGCCCGCGTCGTCGGCCTGCGGGCGCAGGCGTTCGACGGCGGTCGTCACCACGGCACGAAGCTCGGCCGGTGCGAGACGGAGCCCGAGCCGGCCCTCCTCGGTGCGCGAGAGGGCCGACAGGTCGTCGGAGAGACGCCGCAGGCGGCGCACCTCGTCGCTCAGCACGGCGAGGCGCTCGGGACTCGTGGGCAGGACGCCGTCGATCATTCCCTCCACCGACCCCTCGACGACGGTGAGCGGGGTGCGCATCTCGTGGGCGACCTCGCCGAGGAGACGCACCCGCCGCGACTCGGTCTCGGCGAGCGTGCGGCCGAGCGTGTTCACGGCGTCGGCAAGGAGGGCGAGCTCGTGCTCCCGGGGTCGCGGGACGTGCACGTCGTAGCGGCCCGCGGCGATCTCCCGGGTCGTGTCACCGAGCTGACGCAGCGGGCGCACGAGCCGGTGGGCGGCGAAGATCCCGAACCCGGTGGCGGCAGCGATCCCGACGAGGATGCCGACGACCAGGGACTGGGTGACGGCGTCGGCCACCTGGCCGCGGAGCGAACCACCCCTGCCCTGCCCCATCATCGAGCCGTTGGCGCCCCTCATCCGGTCGAACAGCTCGGGAGTCAGCAGCCGCACGACGAGGAAGGTGGCCACCCCTCCGAGGACGGCGACGAGCACATGGGACAGGACGAGCCTGGCGGCAAGCCGGTTCACCGTGTGCTCCCGGCGGGGCGCAGGAGGAACTTGTAGCCGACACCCCTCACCGTCCCGATCACGTGGGGATCGCTCGCGTCGTCACCGAGGGCGCGTCGGACGCTGCGCACGTGCACGTCGACGACCCGCTCGTCGCCGTAGAAGTCGTGGCCCCACACCTCTTCGAGCAGCTGAGCCCGCGAGAACACGCGGCCGGGTGAGCTTGCCAGGGCCCGCAGGAGGTCGAACTCGAGGGTCGACAGGCGCACCTCGGCCCCGTCGAGCGAGAGCTCTCGTCGACGCTCGTCGAGGGTCAGCTGGTCGAACCGCAGCACGTGCTCTTCGGCCGGGGCAGTCGCCCCCCGCAGGGCCGACCGGCGGAGCACCGTCCCCACCCGGGCGACGACCTCGCGCGGGGAGAACGGCTTCGCGACGTAGTCGTCGGCGCCGGCCCCGAGCCCGACGAGGGTGTCGACCTCGTCGGCGCGAGCGGTCACCAGGACGACGTAGACGTCGGACGAGCGACGGATGGTCCGCAGCACCTCGAGGCCGTCGAGGTCGGGGAGGCCGATGTCGAGGAGCACCACATCGGGGCCGGTGCCGTCCGTCGCCAAGGCTCGACGCAGCCCCTCGGCACCGGTCCCAGCCTCGAGCACGACGAACCCGTCGTGCTCGAGGTAGGCGCGCAGCACCGCGCGGATCTCCGGCTCGTCATCGACAACGAGCACGCGTCGGGCCACGGGGCCTCCTCATCGGGTGAGCCCCAGCCTAGGAGGATGACGTGTGGGCCGACCGCCCCGACACCGGCC
>DASQFD010000007.1:0-21920 GCA_035633255.1 Dermatophilaceae bacterium | reverse complement strand
TACCCTGTCCTGGATCAGCCGTTGCCGGCGCCTGTCCAAGGACCACGAACGGCTCCCCGAACACGCCGAAGCGATGGTCAAGTGGGCCATGATCGGGCTGATGACCCGACGCCTCGCGCCCGGCCCTGGTCGACGCCCTTGGCAGCCCAGCAGGTCCGCCTAACCGCTTCTTAAACACGTTCTCAGACGTTGAGGCATTCTCCGCTGGACTGCGTGCGCACTTCGTGCGGGCTGTTTCCGGACTGCTGGGTTACGGCGAGATCCCTCTGGCGAGGGCGGCGGCGAACAGCGTCAGAGCGACCTGCTCGGCCTTCTCGGTCGCCGCGGCACCCACCGGCTTCGCCTCGTAGCGGTCCTGGTTGCGAGCGCGTCGAAGGCGGTCGAACTCCCGCGCCGCCCGGTCCGCGGGCGGCCTGTCGAAGACGGCACGCAGAGAGCGGCCGAGCGCCTCGTGCTGGCCGGGCCCGTTGGCCGTCCGAAAGCCGTACGCCGCCAGCAGCGCCTCGCCCATGTCGTGACAGGCGTCGTAGGCGATGCCGGATCTGACGACGACACTGGTGAGCAGCGGCAGCTGGTCCAGCCCTCGGCCTGGCGCAGGAACGAGGTCGCACGCGCGACGTCCGCGGGCACGACCGCGAGACGTCGCGCCTCGACCAACGCGAGGACGGTCGCCTGCTGGACGCGGGTGAGCGGGGTCAGCGCCACGGCAGCTCCCCGATCACGGCGACCGCGGGGCCGCTGCGCACGTCGTTCAGGAAGGCGGAGGGCGCGGCGTACTCCTCAGGGGTGAGGATCGTGGGGTTCACGGGACGGTGCACCGCTGCCTCGATCCGCGTGCACGCCTCGTAGACCGCGTCCACGTCGGGAGCACCCAGCACCATGACGTCGATGTCGTGCGGTGCCGGACCGGCATCCCCGAGCATCCGCGCGGCGAAGGAGCCATAGAGGAACGCCGCCTCGATCCCGTCGATACGGGCGAGCTCCTCGGCCAGCATCACCACCGGGCCGGTCGCGACCGTGAGGATCTCGCGCAGGGGTGCGACCAGCGGACTCTCGCCGTTGGCGCGGATCAGCCTCGTGCGGCCCACCTGTCGCTCGCTCAGGATGCCGGCGTCCACCAGGCGCGCGACCTCGCGGTGCGCGGTCGGGTAGGCCAGGCCGGCCCGGTCGGCCAGATCGGTGACGCTCAGCTCGTCGCCGGTGAGCAACACGGCGGAGAGCAGGCGCGCCTGACCGTCGGACCGGAAGACCGGAGCGAGGAGCGGTGCCTCAGTTCTCATATAACGGAGATTATCCTCCATTATAGTGATATTCAACCGCCCCTCCGGCTGACCCCGTGGTGAAGTTCTTGCCGACTCCGTGCGGACCGGGAGGGCCCGGGAGGGCCATAGCGGTCTGACCTCGCAGACGCGCCGACTCACACGTTGAAGCGGAACTCCACCACGTCGCCGTCGGCCATGACGTACTCCTTGCCCTCGATGCGCACCTTCCCCGCCGCCTTCGCCGCGGCCATCGACCCCGCTGCGTCGAGGGCGTCGAAGGAGACCACCTCGGCCTTGATGAAGCCGCGCTGGAAGTCGGTGTGGATGACCCCGGCGGCCTGCGGCGCCGTCCACCCCTGGTGGATCGTCCACGCCCGCGCCTCCTTCGGCCCGGCCGTGAGGTAGGTCTGCAGGCCGAGGGTGTGGAAGCCCTGGCGCGCCAGCTGGTCCAGGCCACGCTCGCCCACCCCGACCGACTCGAGCAGCTCCCGGGCGTCGGCGTCGTCCAGCTCGGCCACCTCGGCCTCCAGCTTGGCGTCGAGGACGATGGCGTCCGCCGGGGCCACCAGCGCCGCGAGCTCGGCGTGCAGTGCGGTGTCGGTGAGCTGGTCCTCGTCGACGTTGAAGACGTAGACGAACGGCTTGGTCGTCAGCAGCCCCAGCCCCCGCGCCACGTCCACGTCGACCCCCGCGGCCGGCCCACCGGCATACAGGGTCTCGCCCCGCTCCAGCACGGACTGCGCCGCGAGCGCGGTCTCGAGCACCGCCTTGTCGGTCTTCCTGCCCCTGACCTCCTTCTCCAGGCGGGGCACGGCGTTCTCGAGGGTCTGCAGGTCGGCCAGGACCAGCTCGGTGGTGATGGTCTCGAGGTCCGACGTCGGCGACACCCGTCCATCGACGTGGGCGACGTCGTCGTCGGCGAAGGCGCGCACCACCTGGCAGATCGCGTCCGCCTCGCGGATGTGCGCGAGGAACTGGTTGCCGAGCCCCTCCCCCTCCGAGGCGCCGCGGACGATGCCGGCGATGTCGACGAAGGACACCGTAGCGGGGACGATCTTCTGGCTCTCGAAGATCTGGGCGAGCCGGCCCAGCCGGGGGTCGGGCAGCGCCACGACGCCGACGTTCGGCTCGATGGTCGCGAAGGGGTAGTTCGCCGCGAGGACGTCGTTGCTGGTCAGCGCGTTGAAGAGGGTCGACTTGCCGACGTTGGGGAGCCCGACGATCCCGATGGTGAGTGCCACGGGACGGGAAGTCTACGCGGGCCGCCGGCACCGCCTCCCACGCGCGTCGGGCGGGGCCACGCCGCGTCGCGGGCCTCAGGCCCGGGCCGCGCCCTCGCTCAGCAGCAGCTGCGCGCCGGTGTACGTCGCCATGACGGCGCGCTCGAGCGAGGGCGGCGGCTCGTCCAGGGCGAAGGTGCCAACGGCGAGGGCCGCGTCGGAGACCACGAACAGCAGGGCGCCCCACGTCGACAGGCGCCGGGCGTCGGCGCCGACACCGGGCCCGAGGCGGGTCGCCGCGGCCGCGGTGGCCCAGAGCACCGTGGCGTACCCGAGGACGGGCAGGCCCAGCCCCCCCTGCCGCCGCCCTGCCACCAGCGCCGCCGTCGGCGCGGTGGCCAGCCAGGCGGCGGCCACCGCGCGCACGCCGAGCCCTCGGTGCCCCGGCGAGGGGTCCCGATGGCGCAGGAAGCCGGCGACGTACGCGAGGTGGCCGACACCGATGGCGCCGGCGCCGGCGAGGAACGACCGCGTGCCCTCCCCGAGCAGCGCGACGTCCCCGCCCCAGCCGGCGGCCTGTGCGGCCACGGTGGTCGGGAGCAACGGCGACCCGGCCGCTCGGGGGTCGGTCACCAGCGACGCGGCGAGGGTGGGCATCAGCAGGGGCTTGGTGACGCGCCGGGCCCGCCTTCCCCGCTGCCCCGTCGCGCCGGAGAGCCACGTGTCGGTCGCCGCCAGGGCGAGGTAGCCGAGCCGGAGCGTCGTGGACGTCGAGGGGGTGCGCACGAACGGCGACCGTAGCGCGCCAGAGTCCCCGGTCAGCCGCCGGTGCCGCGGTGCTCGCTGTTCTCCAGGTATGCCGGGTGCTCCAGGTCCAGCGCCACCTCCAGCATGCGCGCCGTGTAGGGCGCGAGGTGGGGCTCCGCGTCGCCCGGGCTGCGCCAGTGGACGGCACGGATCTCGCGTGGGAGCAGGCGGGCGCGCGCGAGGAAGTCGTCGGGCACCGTGCCGAGGTCGAAGAGGAAGAGCACGGCGTCGTCCCAGCCGCGCCATGGCGGCAGCCAGTTGACCGCGAGCAGGCGGCGCACGGTGACCTCCACGCCCAGCTCCTCGAAGACCTCGCGGACCACGCAGGTGGCCGGGGACTCCGAGGGGTCCACCACACCGCCGGGCAGGTCCCACTCCCGCTTGTAGGTCAGCTGGCAGAAGAGCACCTCGCCCGCCACGTTGCGGAGCACGCCCTGGGCGATGGCCCGTTTGGTCGGGAGCCGGCTGTTCAGCGCGCGGACCAGCAGTCGGCGGCCCTCCTCGGTCGACGCGTCCGGGTGGCCGGCCGGCCTCCCGCCCGGCGGTGGCCCAGTCGCCCCCGTCGCCCCCGTCGCCCCCGCCGCCCCCGGCGACCCGCTCGGCTGCGTCATGCGGGGAGGCTACCCGCCCGTGCGCCGCCGAGCCGTTGTCGGTGGCGGCTGGCAGCGTGCCCGACATGAGCCCCTGGGTCACCTCCCTGCTCGGCCTCCTCGCCGGTGCCGTCCTCGGCGCGGCCGTCGCCGCGGTGGTGCTGCGCGAGCGGTATGCCGTGCGCCTCGCCTCCACCACCACCGAGCGGGACCTGCTGCGGGAGCGGGTCGAGGACCTGCAGGTCTCGCTCGCCGAGGACCTCGAGACCGCGGCCCTGCTGGCCCCGGTGCGCGAGGCCCTCGGGCGAGTGGAGCGGCAGGTCGGCGTGCTCGAGCGGGACCGGGTCGAGCAGTTCGGCTCGGTGAGCGAGGTCCTGGCCAGGGTGGAGGCCGGGACCTCCGAGCTGGGCCGGACGACCGCCTCGCTGGCCGGGTCGCTGCGCGCCTCCTCGGTGCGTGGCGCCTGGGGTGAGGTGCAGCTGCGACGCGTGCTGGAGGCGGCCGGGCTGCTCGCGCGGTGCGACTTCGAGGAGCAGGTCCGGGCGGTCAGCCGCCACGACCGCGAGGTGCGCCCCGACGTCGTGGTCCGCCTCCCCGGTGGCAAGGTGCTCGTCGTCGACGCCAAGGCGCCGATGTCCGCGTTCCTCGACGCCCAGGCGGAGGGCCTCCCCGCGCGCGAGCGGGAGGCGCTGCTCACCCGCCACGCCGCGGCGCTGCGGCGCCACGTCACGGCCCTGGCGGCGAAGGACTACTGGTCCGCGTTCTCGAGCACTCCCGAGATGGTCGTGTGCTTCCTGCCCAGCGACGCGATGCTGGCGGCGGCGCTCGCGGCCGAGCCCAGCCTGCACGAGGACGCGCTGTCGGCCCGGGTGGTCCTGGTCGGGCCCGCCGCCCTGATGGCGACCCTGCGCACCGTCGCGTTCACCTGGCAGCAGGAGGCCCTGAGCGCGAGCGCCCGCGAGCTGCTCACCCTGGGGCAGGAGCTCTACCGGCGGCTCGGCACCCTGGGCGCGCACGCATCGCGCCTGGGCCGGTCGCTCCAGGGTGCCGTCGAGGCCTACAACGCCCTGGTCGGGGCGCTGGAGAGCCGGGTGCTGGTCACGGCGCGCCGGATGCGCGACCTCGACCTCGTGACCGAGGAGCTGCCGGCGCCGGCCGCCGTGGCCACCGCTCCTCGCGTGCTCACCGCTCTGGAGCTCCTCGAGGCGGCGACCGCGGTGGAGGCCCGACCAGAGCTCGACCTCGACGGCGCGGCCGGCTCCCGGGCCGGCGCGCCGGAGAGCTGGGCGCGGGAGGCGTGAGCGGTGGCCGGCCCCTCGGCACAGCCGGCGCGTCGGGCGCACCGGCGCGCCAGCGAGCCGGTGCGTCAGAGGGGCCCGCGCGACAGAGGGGCCGCGCGTCAGTGGGGTCGGTGCGTCGCGGCGTCGTGGCGCATCGAGTCGGAGAGCCCCGCCGCCTTGAGGTCGCGTCGGATCTCCGTCGGGAGGGAGAAGACGAGCGACTCCTCGGCCGCCACGACCGGGCGGACGTCCTCGAAGCCCGCCGCCGCGAGGGAGTCCAGGACACCGCGCACGAGCACCTCCGGGACCGACGCCCCGGAGGTCACGCCGACGGTCGAGACGCCGTCCAGCCAGGCGTGGTCCATCTCCTCGGCCCAGTCGACGAGGTGAGCGTCACCGGCCCCGTACTCGAGGGCGACCTCGACGAGGCGGACGGAGTTCGAGCTGTTGCGCGACCCCACGACCACCACGAGGTCGCAGTCCGGGGCCATGGCCCGGACTGCGAGCTGGCGGTTCTGCGTCGCGTAGCAGATGTCGTCGCTGGGGGGGTCCTGCAGGGCGGGGAAGCGCTCCCGGAGCCGCCGAACCGTCTCCATGGTCTCGTCGACCGAGAGGGTGGTCTGGGAGAGCCACACGACCCGCTCCGGGTCCCGCACGGTGACGTTCGCGACGTCCTCCGGGCCGTCGACCACCGTGATGTGCTCGGGCGCCTCCCCCGCGGTGCCGACGACCTCCTCGTGACCCTCGTGCCCGATGAGCAGGATGTCGAGGTCGGCGTCGGCGAAGCGCACGGCCTCGCGGTGCACCTTGGTCACGAGCGGGCAGGTGGCGTCGATGGCCCGCAGCCCGAGGGAGCGCGCCTCCTCGTGCACCACGGGTGCGACCCCGTGCGCGGAGAAGACGACGGTGGCACTCTCCGGCACCTCGGAGGTCTCGTCGACGAAGATCGCCCCGCGCCGCTCGAGGGTCTCGACGACGTGCCGGTTGTGCACGATCTGCTTGCGCACGTAGACGGGGGTGCCGTAGAGCTCCAGAGCCCGCTCCACGGTCACGACGGCGCGGTCCACGCCGGCGCAGTAGCCGCGCGGTGCCGCGAGGAGCACGCGCTTGGGGGTCGGCGTCATGCCACCCATGGTAGGTGGGCGAGCTGGGCGCTCCGGAACGCGGCGGAGCCGTGGCCCCGCCCGCGGACGGTCCTAGGGTGGGCGCCGTGACGAGCGCTGGCGGGCCGGGCCCCGGCCCTCCCGGGGCGGGTCCGGGTGGGCCGGGGCGCGCGCCGTCGGGCTCCGAGCTCCCCCAGCGCGCGGCGGACACGACCGCCGAGCACCCGTGGCCGGTGCGGCTGCTCTCGATGAGGATCGGTGAGTACGTCGAGAGGATGTCGGTCATCTGGGTCGAGGGCCAGGTCGTCCAGCTGACCCGGCGGCCCGGCGCCCGCACGGCATACCTCACCCTGCGTGACCCGGACGTCGACATGTCGCTCTCGGTCGCGGTCTCGGTTCACGCCCTGGACGCGATGCCCGTCGAGCTGGGGCAGGGCGCCCGGGTGGTCGTGCAGGCGAAGCCGGTGTTCTGGACCCAGCGCGGCAGCCTCCTGCTGGACGGCCGGCAGATCCGGCCGGTGGGGGTCGGTGAGCTGCTGGCCAGGCTGGAGTACCTCAAGCGCCACCTCGCCTCGGAGGGGCTCTTCGACGCCGAGCGCAAGCGGCCGCTCCCCTTCCTGCCCCGGCGCGTCGGGCTGGTCTGCGGACGGGCGAGCGCGGCGGAGCGGGACGTGGTGGAGAACGCCCGGCGCCGGTGGCCGGCCGTGCGATTCGAGGTGCGCCAGGTCGCCGTGCAGGGCGCGACGGCGGTCAGCGAGGTGGTCGCGGCGCTCGCCGACCTCGACGCGCACCCCGAGGTGGACGTCGTCGTCGTGGCCCGCGGCGGCGGCAGCGTGGAGGACCTGCTGCCCTTCAGCAACGAGACGCTGCTCCGCGCCGTCGCGGGCGCCCGGACTCCCGTGGTCAGCGCGATCGGGCACGACGTCGACACCCCGCTGCTCGACCTCGTCGCCGACCACCGTGCCTCCACGCCCACCGACGCCGCCAAGGCGGTCGTGCCGGACGCCGCCGCCGAGCTGCAGGGCGTGTCCGCCGCCCGGGAACGCGCCCGCCGGGCCGTCGTCGGCCGGCTGCACGCCGAGCGCCGGCGCCTGGTCGACCTGCGTTCGCGTCCGGTGCTCGCCGACCCGGGGGCCTACGTGCGCACCCAACGCGAGGTGGTCGCGACGCTGCGCAGGCGGACGCACGGCCGCACCGAGGCCCGGGTGCACCGAGCCCGCGACCACGTCGACCACCTCCGGGCCCAGCTGCGCACGCTCTCCCCGCAGTCCACGCTCGACCGCGGGTACGCCATCGTCAGCCACGCCGACGGCCGGGTGGTGCGGGACCCGGTCGAGCTCCAGCCCAGCGAGCTGCTGCGCGTCCTCGTCGCCGGTGGGGACTTCGGGGTCCGCACGGTGGGAGCCGACGCAGCCACCGCCGACGCAGCCACCGCCGACGAGGCCACTGCCGACGCACCCACCGCCGACGCACCCACCGCCGACGGGGCCGGCGCCTAGGGTGGACGCCATGACGGAGACCACCGGGGACGTCGCCTCGCTCGGCTACGAGGCCGCGCGCGACGAGCTGGTCGACATCGTGGCCCGGCTCGAGACCGGGCAGGTGGGGCTGGAGGAGAGCCTGACCCTCTGGAAGCGTGGCGAGGCGCTGGCCGCCCACTGCGCCGGCTGGCTCGACCGCGCCGAGGCCCACCTCGGCGGCGACGGCGACCCGGCGGGCGACCCGGCGGGCGACCCGGCGGGCTGACGGTGCCCGCGCGTGCTCAGGCGCGCTCAGGCGGGACGGACCTCGCGGAGGTAGCCGACGAAGTCGGTCATCACGTCGAAGTCGGCGGTCCCGGTGACGAGCGTCGTGGCCTCGCCCGCGCCGGTGCGCCGGTCGAGCATGCTGTTCTGCACCTTGCCGTCCCGGGCGTAGGTCACCCACGTCCGGCCTCCCGCCGTGACCTCACCGACCCGGCGGGCCCGGTTGGTCTGCGCGTCCACCCACTGCTGCGTCGCGTCCACGGTCTGCTCCACCGCGACATAGGTGTCCTCGGGGGTCCGGTAGCCGGCGTGCCAGGTCATCAGCCCGTCGGTGCTCCGCACGTAGCGCGCGCTGGTCTCGGTCCACCCCTCGGGGAGGCCGGTGGCGACGAGCACGGTGCGCCCGGAGTCGCGCGCCACCGTCGCCGCCGTCGCCGCGACGTCGACCGGCGGCCCGCTGACCGAGGTGACACGGGGCACGAGCACGATGAGCAGCAGCACCAGGCCGCCGACGACGAGCATCGACCGCACCATGTTGGCGGCCGAGCCCATGCTGTAGCGGCTCCGTTGGGGCGTCTGGCTCACCACCCCATCGTCCCTGACGAGCACCGCATCCCCCAACCGACCCCCGCCGAGGCCCCTGGGACGGCTCCGCCCCGCCGCTAGAGTCGGGCCCATGGTCGACGCCGGCGCCACCCAGGTCCCCGATCGCACCCGCGGCCTCGAGAGCCCCGACCGGCTCGACCGCAGCGCCGGGCGGTCGCACGACGACCTCGAGCGGCGGGGCTGACCGGCGTGGCCGGACGGGTGCTGGTGGTCGGCGAGGTCCTCATCGACGTGGTGCGCCCACCCTCAGGCGAGGTGACCGAGCACGTCGGTGGCTCACCCGCCAACGTCGCCATCGGCCTGGCCCGGCTGGGGCACGACGTCGACTTCGCCACCGTCGTGGGCGACGACGAGCGCGGCCGTCGCTGCCTGGCCCACCTGCAGGCCGGTGGCGTCGACGTCACCGCGCAGAGCCGGCACGCCGGCGCCACCTCGGTGGCCGACGCCACGGTGGACGCCTCCGGGGCGGCGACCTATGCGTTCGACCTCCGCTGGGACCTCGCGCCGGTCACCGTCGGGGACCGCACCGGGCACGTCCACAGCGGCTCCATCGCCACCACCCTCGAGCCCGGTGAGCGGGAGGTCACGGCGGCGTTCCGGTCCGCCCGGGGACGGGCGACCGTGTCCTACGACCCGAACGTCCGGCCGACGATCATGGGCGGTGCCGACCTCGTGCGCGCCCGGGTAGAGGAGCTGCTCGCGCTCAGCGACGTCGTCAAGGCCAGCGACGAGGACCTCGCCTTCCTCTACCCCGACCGCTCGGTCGAGGAGGCGCTGGAGCACTGGGGCGCCCTCGGCCCGGCCCTGGTCGTGGTGACCCGCGGCCCGGACGGGGTGGTGGCGCGCACGACGGCGACCGGTGAGGTGGCCCGCGAGCCGGCCGGCGGCGGCTCGGTGGTGGACACCGTCGGCGCCGGCGACTCGTTCATGGCGGGCCTGCTGTCCGGGCTGCTCGACGCGGGGCTCCTCGGTGGCCCCGAGGCCCGCGAGCACCTGCGTCGGGCGCCGCTGGCCGACGTGAGGCCCGCCCTGGCGCGCGCCCTGACCACCAGCGCCCTCACCGTGGGGCACGCCGGCCCCTACGCCCCCACCCGGGCGGAGCTCTGACGCACGCTCCACAAGTCGCGATCTCAACTTCCGGGATCGGGTGACACGGGGCCGCCGCCGCCTCCTAGACTGCGAACCGTGGGCGACTGGACCTTCTTCACCAACCATGCGCACGTCCTCGTGTGCATCGCCCGGGATCCCGACGCCCGGATCCGTGACCTCGCCGCCTCGGTGGGGATCACCGAGCGGGCGGCGCAGCGGATCGTCGCCGACCTGGTGACCTCGGGTTACCTTGAGCGGCGGCGCGAGGGCCGCCGGAACCGGTACCGCGTCCTCGCCGACCAGCCGCTGCGCCACCCCGTGGAGCAGCCCCACTCCGTCGGCGAGGTCCTCGACCTCCTGACGGGCGATGTCCGCCCCCGCAGGCGGCCGAGAGGATGAGCCCGTGATCGACGACGACCGCACCCAGCCCGGAGCCCGACCCACCACGCCCGAGGCGGCGTGGGAGGTCCTCACGAAGGGGAACGCCCGGTTCATGGCGGGTGAGCACGCGCACCCAAACCAGGACGCCCACACCCGGGGGCGGCTCGCCGGCAGACAGGACCCCTTCACGATCTTCTTCGGCTGCGCCGACTCGCGGGTCGCCGCCGAGATCATCTTCGACCAGGGGCTCGGGGACCTCTTCGTCGTCCGGACCGCCGGGCACGTCGTCGACCCGAGCGTGCTGGGCTCGCTCGAGTTCGGGGTGGGCGTCCTCGGCTGCCCGCTCATCGTCGTCCTGGGCCACGACTCCTGCGGCGCCGTCAAGGCGGCCGCCGACGCCATGCGCACCGGCGAGGTGCCTGGCGGCTACCTCCGGGACATCGTCGAGCGGGTGACTCCCAGCGTGCTGCTCGCCTCCCGCGGTGGTGTCGAGCCGAGCACCGAGGACATCGAGCGCACCCACGTCGAGCACACCTGCACCCTCATCGCACAGCGCTCGACGCTGATCCACGAACGGGTCCGCGACGGGCGGCTGGCGATCGTCGGCGCGGCCTACGACCTCGCCGACGGTGAGGTCCGGGTGCTGTCCGTCGTCGGCTCGGCGGGCATCGATCACACCGGGCACCAGCAGGCGGACCACGCCGGCGCCGAACCCCTGCCGTGACCGTCCGCGCGACGTGACCGCCTCCCCGGCGGTGCGTCTGGTCACCGTCGCGGTCCACCCGGTCAAGAGCACCGCCCCGCGGCACGTGGGCGCGGCCCGGGTGCACTCCTGGGGACTCGCCGGCGACCGCCGCTGGATGGTCGTCGACCGCGACGGCACCCTGGTCTCCGCCCGCACCGAGCACCGGCTCCTCACCGTCGTCGCGGACACGCGGGACACCGAGCCCGGCCTGCCCGCCGGCCTCCGGCTGACCGCGGCCGGTCACGACCCACTCCACATGGACGAGCCGGGCGGGGCGCCCACCGTGGCCGTCCGGCTGCACCGCCACGACCTGTATGCCGTGCCGGCGCCGCCGGCGGCGACCACCTGGCTGCGCGAGGTCCTCGCCCGGCCCGATGTCGCGCTCGTGTGGTGCGACGACCCCACCCGTCGGCCGCTCAACCCGGACTTCAGCAGGCCCGGCGACCACACCGCCTTCGCCGACGGCTACCCGCTGACCCTCGCCACGACCGCCTCCCTGCGCGGGCTGCAGGACTGGGTCACCGAGACCGCGCTCGAGCGGGGCGAGCCTCCTCCCGACCCGCTGGCCATGGGCCGGTTCCGGCCCAACCTCGTGCTGGGCGGTGACCTCGAGCCGTTCGAGGAGGACCGGTGGACCGCCGTCACGGTGGGCGACGTGCGCTTCCGCGTCGCCCGGCCGAGCGACCGGTGCGTCCTCACGACGGTGGACCCGGACACGCTCGAGCGCGGCCCCGAGCCGATCCGCACCCTCGCCCGGCACCGCCGGTGGGAGGGGCGGACCCGGTTCGCGGTCAACCTCGTCCCGGACCTCGACCCCGCCGCCATCGATGCCACCCTCACCGATGCCACCGGCCCGGTGGTGCACGTGGGCGACCCCGTGACCCCGGGCGTGGAAGCGCCGCGACGTGGTCCTGCTGGGTAGCGTGGCGACCATGGCCAGCGACCCCAGCTTCCCGCCCGGATTCCTCTTCGGCGCCGCCACCGCCAGCTACCAGGTCGAGGGGGCTGTCGAGGAGGACGGCCGCGGCCCGTCGATCTGGGACACCTTCAGCCACACCCCGGGCACCACGCTGGGCGGCGACACCGGCGACGTGGCGTGCGACCACTACCACCGAGCGGACGAAGACGTAGCGCTGATGTCCGAGCTCGGCCTCGCGGCATACCGGTTCTCCGTGGCCTGGCCGCGGGTGCTGCCCGAGGGGACCGGCGCGGCCAACCCGGCCGGGCTGGACTTCTACTCCGGCCTGGTGGACCGCCTGCTGGAGCACGGCATCGAGCCGGTCGTCACGCTCTACCACTGGGACCTCCCGCAGGCCCTGGAGGATCGCGGGGGCTGGCTCACCCGCGACGTCGCGGACTGGTTCGCGGACTACGCCGCCACCGTGGTGGGCGCGCTCGGTGACCGGGTCACCCGGTGGACCACCCTGAACGAGCCGTGGTGCTCGGCGATGCTCGGGTATGCCGTGGGCGCGCACGCCCCGGGGCACCGGGACCTCGCCGAGGGGGTCGTCGCGGCGCACCACCTCCTGCTCGCCCACGGGCGCGCGGTGCCGGTCATCCGGGAGCACTGCCCCCCGGCGCAGGTCTCCATCACGGTGAACCCCACGCACGTGCTCGGCCCCGACGACCCGACCGAGGCGGACCTGGACGCGGTGCGGCGGGCCGACAACGTCCTCAATGGGCTCTTCCTCGACCCCGTGGTGCGCGGGTCGCTGCCGCGTGGCTGGCTCGAGGACACCGGCCACCTCACCGACCACGCCTACCTCCGCGACGGCGACCTGGAGGTCATCGCGGCACCGCTGGACAACCTCGGGGTGAACAACTACTTCCCCACGCGGGTGCGGTCCGCGCGCTCTCCGGAGGCACCCCTGCTGGGGCTTCCCGGGTGCGACGGGGTCGAGGCGGTCGCCCCCCACCCGCCGCTGACGGCGATGGGCTGGGAGGTCTCGGCGCAGGCGCACCGGGCCGTGGTCGAGCGGTGCGCGCGGGAGAGCGGGCTGCCGGTCTACGTCACCGAGAACGGCTCGGCGTGGCCGGACGTTGTCTCCCCGGACGGAGCGGTCCACGACCCGGACCGGGTGGCGTACCTGCGCGGTCACCTCGCCGCCGTGGCCGACGCCGTGGCCGCGGGCACCGACGTGCGGGGCTACTTCGCGTGGTCGCTGCTGGACAACTTCGAGTGGGCGTACGGCTACGAGAAGCGCTTCGGCATCGTGCACGTCGACTACGCGACCCAGCGCCGGACCGTCAAGGACTCCGGACGCGAGTACGCCCGCATTCTCGCCGGCGCGAAGGCCCCGAGGGGCTGAGCCCGGTTTCGGCGTGAGGCCTCAGGCGCCGGCGCCGGCGTCAGGCGTCAGGCGTCGGGTGTCAGGCGTCAGGCGTCAGGCGTCAGGCGTCAGGCGTCACAACTCAGGCGAGCGTGAGGCGGGACCGGACGGTGTCGACGAGCCGGTCGGCGACACCCTGCGCCTGGTCCGCCGTCGCCGCCTCGACCATGACCCGGACCAGCGGCTCGGTGCCCGACCTGCGCAGCAGCACCCGGCCGGAGCCGGCCAGGCCGTCCTGCTCGGCCTCGACGGCGGCCTGCAGGTCGGGGTCGCTCTCGACGCGGCTGGTGTCGACGCCGCGGACGTTCACGAGCACCTGCGGAAGCCGCCGCATCACGCGTGCCAGGTCGGCGAGCGTCCGGCCGCTGCCGGCCACCCGGGCGGCCAGGACCAGCCCAGTGAGCAGGCCGTCCCCCGTGGTGCCGTGCTCGAGGAAGATCACGTGGCCCGACTGCTCGCCGCCGAGGCTGTAGCCGCCCTCGCGCATCTCCTCGAGCACGTAGCGGTCCCCGACGGCGGTCTGGACGACGCGGATGTCCTCCCGCTCCATCGCCTGCAGCAGGCCGAGGTTGCTCATCACCGTGGTGACGAGGGTGTCGTGCGTCAGCACGCCACGGTCCCGCAGGTCGCAGGCGAGGATCGCCATGATCTGGTCGCCGTCGACCTCGTTGCCGTCCGCGTCCACCGCGAGGCACCGGTCGGCGTCACCGTCGTGGGCGATGCCGAGGTCCGCGCCGTGCTCGACGACGGCCGCCTTCAGCGGCCCGAGGTGGGTCGAGCCGTAGCCGGAGTTGATGTTGAGCCCGTCCGGCGAGGTGCCGATCTCGACCACCTCGGCGCCGGCGAGGCGGAACACCTCCGGCGAGACCTGGCTCGCGGCCCCGTGGGCACCGTCGATGACGACCGTGAGCCCGTCCAGCCGGTGCGGCAGGACGCGGAGCAGGTGGGCGAGGTAGCGGGTGTGCCCGTCCACCATCCGCACGATGCGCCCCACGTCGGCGCCGGTCGGGCGCGACGGCGGCTGCTCCATCGCGACCTCGATGCGGTCCTCCACCTCGTCCGGCAGCTTGTGACCGCCCCGGGCGAAGAACTTGATGCCGTTGTCCGGCATCGAGTTGTGCGACGCCGACAGCATCACCCCGAAGTCGGCGCCGGCGTCCGCGGTGAGGAAGGCGACCGCCGGCGTCGGCAGCACCCCACACCGGTAGACGTCCACGCCGGCCGCCGCCAGGCCCGCCACGACCGCGGCCGACAGGAACTCGCCCGAGGCACGGGGGTCCCGGCCGACGACCGCCTTGGGGCGGCGGCCCGGTGCGGCCCCGGCGCCGAGCACGCGAGCCGCCGCACCGGCGAGCGAGAGTGCCAGCTCGGCGGTGACGACCTCGCCGTTGGCGAGACCGCGCACACCGTCCGTGCCGAACAGCCGCCCCACCGGGTCAGCGCTTGCTGTACTGCGGCGCCTTGCGAGCCTTCTTCAGACCGGCCTTCTTCCGCTCCGGGACCCGTGCGTCCCGGCTCAGGAAGCCGGCCTTCTTCAGGGCCGGGCGGTTCAGGTCGCGGTCGACCCCGTTGAGGGAGCGGGCCACCCCGAGCCGGATCGCGCCGGCCTGACCGGACGGGCCACCGCCGTGGACACGCACCAGCACGTCGTAGGCACCGTCGAGCTCGAGCACCTTCAGGGGCTCGCCGACGATCTGCTGGTGCACCTTGTTCGGGAAGTAGTCCTCCAGGGTGCGGCCGTTGACCGTCCACCGGCCGGTGCCGGGGACGATGCGGACCCGCGCGACGGCCTGCTTGCGGCGGCCGGTCGCGGCACCCGGCGCCGAGGCCGACGGGCGGCGGGCACCCTCGCCCGAGGCCGGTGCCTCGGACTCGGAGGTGTAGGAGGTGAGCTCGACGTCCTCGCCGTCCACGGCGGGGTCGATGCTGGCGTTCTCAGTCATGTCTGTTGTCCTTGATCCGCGCAGGGGCCGGGGCCCTACTGCGCCACCTGCGAGATCTGGAAGGGCTGGGGCTGCTGGGCGGCGTGCGGGTGCTCGGCGCCGGCGTAGACCTTGAGCTTGCCGAGCTGCTGCCGGCCCAGGGTGTTCTTCGGGAGCATGCCGCGCACCGCCTTCTCGACGGCCTTCTCGGGGCTCTTGGCGAGGAGCTCGGTGTAGGAGGTGGCCCTCAGGCCACCGGGGTAGCCGGAGTGCCGGTAGGCCTTCTTCTGCTCGGCCTTCGAGCCGGTCAGGACCACCTTCCCCGCGTTGACGATGATGACGAAGTCGCCGGTGTCGACATGGGGCGCGAAGGTCGGCTTGTGCTTGCCTCGCAGCAGGATCGCGGTCTGGCTCGCGAGGCGGCCCAGCACCACGTCCGTGGCGTCGATGACGTGCCACGAGCGCGTGATGTCGCCCGGCTTCGGGGTGTAGGTGCGCATGATGTCCTGGCTCGTAGGTGGCTCATGGGAGGGTGACGTATGCCGGGGGCTCCGGACAGGGGCGTCGGCTCCCTCCCGAGGGCGTGTGGCACAACAGTCCCCAAGTTTACGGAGCCGCGGTCCCGCGCCCAAATCGCCTCCCCACCTCCCCCACACCGTCGTTGACCTGCGCGGACACCTCCGCGCCCGCTTGGCGCACACTACTTGTGCACAGACACTATGCACGTGTAGTGTGCACGCATGGCCCCCTCCGACCCCGACCTCACCGGGATGCGCCTGAACGCCGAGGCGCTGAAGACATTGGCCCACCCGCTGCGATCCAGGCTGCTCAGCAGCCTCCGCCGGGGTGGGCCGTCGACCGCGACCGAGCTCGCGGCGGCGCTCGGCACGAACTCCGGGGCGACGTCGTACCACCTGCGGCGCCTGGAGTCCGTCGGCCTCGTGACCGACACCGGGGAGGGCGAGGGCAGGCGCCGCCTGTGGCGGGCCTCGACCGACAGCCACCGGTACGAGCCGAGCGACTTCGCCGACGACGAGGACGCCGAGACGGCACTCGGCTGGCTCGTGCGCGACTACATCCGACACCTGGGGGAGCAGTTCGAGCGCTGGCTCGACGTCGAGCCGACGTGGCCCTCGGACTGGCGTGACGCGGCGGGGATGAGCGACACCTACGTCATCGCGACGCCCCAACAGCTGCGCGAGATGCGCGCCGAGGTCGACGAGGTGCTCGGGCGCTACCGGCGGCTCGGTCAGGGCAACCCCTCCGCGCGGCGCCTGGCGGTCTACTCCATCGCCTATCCCCTCGACCTCGACCGCCCGCCGCGAGGGGGCGAGCGCGCGTGAGCACCGCCACCGTCCCCCTGACGCCCGTGGACGCGGAGCGTCGGCTCTACCTCCTCACCACGACCCGGTGGCTCCCCGTCGGCTTCGTGGTGGGGATCATCATCCTCGTCCAGACCGGGCGCGGTCTCACCGTCGCGCAGGCAGCGAGCGCCCTGGCCCTGTCGGGCATCGTGTGCTTCCTCCTCGAGCTCCCCACGAGCGGCTTCGCGGACGCCGTCGGCCGCCGCCCGGTCTACCTCACCGCGGCGGTCGTCAACGTGGTGGCCATGGTCGCCTACGCGCTCGCCCAGAGCTTCTGGGCCTTCCTCGTGGCGGCCGGCCTGATGGGCGCCTTCCGCGCGCTCGACTCCGGCCCGCTGGAGGCGTGGTTCGTCGACACCGTCCACGAGAGCGAGCCCGGCACCGACGTCGACCGCCAGCTCTCCCGGGCGGGGTCGATCCTCGGCGGCGCCATCGCCATGGGCGCGGTGCTCTCCGGGCTGCTCATCTGGTGGGACCCGGCCAACACACTGCTCGCCCTGGACGTCTCCGCACTGGACGCCGCGGTCTGGGTCTCGGCGGCACTGAGCGTGGTGCACCTGGTCACTGCCTGGCTGGTCATGCCGGAGCCGCGGCCGTCAGCCGGCGCGGGACGCACCCGCCTCGCCCACGCCCTCGTGGAGTCGCGCCAGACACCGGTCGTGGTCAGGAGCGGTCTGCGCCTCCTCCGGAGCAACCGTGTGCTCATGGGCCTGGTGGTCGCAGAGGTCTTCTGGTCGATCGGCATGATCACCTTCGAGTCGCTCATGCCCCTGCGGCTCGAGGAGATGCTGGGCTCGGCACGCGAGGCCGGCGCCCTGGTCGGCCCGGTGTCGGCGGCTGGCTGGGTGCTCTTCGCCGCCGGCGCGTGGCTGGCCGGCCTCGCGTCGGCGCGCATCGGCGTCGCCCGCGCGGCCGTCGCGGGCCGGGTGCTCAACGCGCTCGGCGCGGTGGTCATGGGTCTGGCGACCGGTCCCGTGGGGCTCGTCGCGGCATACCTGTTCACCTACTCGATGCACGGCATGAACGGGCCGCCGCACGCCGCGCTGCTGCACCGCGAGGCGGAGGCCGAGAACCGCTCCACGGTGCTCTCGATGAACTCGATGATGGCGTTCCTCGCCTTCGCGCTGGCCGCTCCCCTGCTCGGGGCACTCGCCGACCGGGCCGGCGTCGCTGCCGCCATGGTGACCGCCGGCGCGGTGAGCGTCCTCGGTGCGTTCTTCTACCTCCCGGCGCGGCGGGCCGAGCGCGCGCGCCGCCGGTCCGAGGGGCCGGTCAGGTCGCGCTCCTGACCGCCCTCCGGTGGGTGGCGGAGTCGTGGACGAAGGTCGTCCTGCCGGAGCGGCGGCGAGGGCGGCGCCGAGGCGAGGGCGGCGCCGAGGATGAGAGCCGGCGGGCAACAGGTCAACCACGCCCTCGGTGCTGCGCCAGCCCGGCCTCGTGGGGCCAGGGCGCACCGCGGCCCGGGCACGACGCTGTGCCCGGGCACGACACGACGCTGTGTCGACGGTGCTTCGGGCACGCCACGACCACCACGGGTCGCAGCGGACTCCCCCACGGACGAACCTACGCCCACGAGGACGGACGCGAAAATCGGCTTGATACGTAGGTGATCGGCGCGCCGGTTCCGGACCTGCGGCGGTGCGGGGGTGCGGCGCGCCAGCCACCACAGACACCGAGGCGGGCCGGGCGCATCCGCTCAGCGCCGGCGCTGCACCCGGCCCTCGTCCCAGACGGGCTCGTCGCTCTCGGCCACCGTGCCGTCGGCCCGGAAGACCAGGAAGCGGTCCAGGGTGCGAGCGAACCACCTGTCGTGCGTGACGGCGACGACCGTGCCCTCGAAGGCCACGAGGGCATCCTCGAGCGCCTCGGCCGACTGCAGGTCGAGGTTGTCCGTCGGCTCGTCGAGCAGCAGCAGGGTGGCGCCCGCCAGCTCCAGCAGCAACACCTGGAACCGGGCCTGCTGCCCGCCGCTGAGCGAGTCGAACGTCTGCTCCGCCGCCCTGGCCAACCCGTAGCGGTCCAGCACCCGCGCCGCCTCCTCGCGCGGCCGACCGGGCCGGTGCGCGTCACCTCGGTGCAGGATCTCCAGCAGCGTCCGACCCTGCAACCCCGAGTGCTGGTGCGTCTGGGCGAACCACCCCGGCCGCACTCGCGCCCCCAGCCGGACCCGGCCGCGGTGCTCGACCGGCTCCGGCCGCACGTCGCCCACCGGGCGGTGCTCGACGTCCGGGTCGGTCCCGCCGCCCGCGAGCAGCCGGAGGAAGTGCGACTTGCCCGAGCCGTTGCTCCCCAGCACCCCGACGCGGTCGCCGAACCACACCTCGGCGTCGAACGACCGCATCGACGCCGGGCCGGTCAGCTCGAGGCCCTCCACGATGACGGCCCGCTTCGCCGTGCGCCCACCGCGCAGCCGCATCCGCACCCGCTGCGGAGGCGGCACCGCCTCCGGCGGCCCCGCCTCCTCGAACCGGCGCAGCCGGGTCTCGGCGGCCTGCAGCTGCCCGGCCACGTCGGCGTTGTAGGCCGCCTTCTGCCGGTAGCGCACCACCAGCGCCTTCAGCTTCGCGTGCTCCTCGTCCCAACGTCGTCGTTGCTCCTCGAGGCGGGCGTTGCGGTCCTCTCGCGCCAGCGCGTAGGTCCCGAAGGGCCCCGGATGCACCCAGACGGTGCTGCCGGCACCCCCCGGCTCGAGGGTGGCCACGCGGGTCGCCACGCGGGCGAGAAGCTCACGGTCGTGGCTGACGAAGAGCACCGTCCTCCCCGAGGCGACGAGCCGATCCTCGAGCCAGCGCTTCCCCTGCACGTCCAGGTAGTTGTCGGGCTCGTCGAGGAGCAGGACCTCGTCGGGCCCCCGCAACAGCGCCTCCAGGACGAGCCGCTTCTGCTCCCCGCCCGACAGCGTCCCCACCCGGCGGTGCTGCGCCCGCTCGAAGGGGACACCCAGCGCCGCCACGGTGCAGACGTCCCAGAGGGTCTCCTGCTCATAGCCGCGGGCGTCGGCCCAGTCGGCCAGCGCCTGTGCGTAGGCGAGCTGGTCGGCCTCGGCGTCCCGCTCCATCATCGCGAGCTCGGCCCGGTCGACGCGCTCGGCGACGCTCCGGACCCGCTCGGGCGCCACGGAGACCAGGAGCTCGCGGATCGTCGTGTCGTCCCGCACCGAGCCGACGAACTGCCGCATCACGCCCAGCCCGCCGCTGCGGGTCACCGCACCGTCGTGGGGAGCGAGGTCACCGGCGATGATCCGGGTCAGGGTCGTCTTGCCGCTGCCGTTGGGTCCGACGAGCGCCACCCGCGCCTCCTCGCCGACCCGCAGGGAGACCTCGCGCAGCAGCGGCCGACCGTCGGGCAGCCGGAAGCCCACGGCGTTGACGTCGACGTGTCCCATGCGGCCAGTCTCGCCGACAGCGCCGTGCGGCCTCACCCGCATTTCGCCGAGGCGTCCCGCTTCCCCGGCCCGGCCTCCCCTCGACCGCCCCCGGCCCGGTCGCTCCCCTGGCGCCTCAGCCGCCCCGCGCCGTGCCGTCACCCCTGTCCAGCTCGGCGACCAGCCGGGGCGGTGCGGTGAGCCGGTAGGACGTCTCGACGAGCTCGGCGACCTCGTCCCAGCCCACCTCCCGACTCAGGTCGAGCGCGAGCCACCCGTAGGCACCCTCGTACCCCGGCACCGCGACCCGCTCGTCCTCCAGCAGCGCGGGGCGCTCGGCTGCATCGGGCAGGAACACCAGCGACCGGGCGAGCGCCTGGGACGCGTGGTCCCCCTTGACCACACCCCCGAAGATCGCGAAGACCCTGCGCGTGTGGAAGGTGGGCCGCCCGTGGCTCACCTTCTCCGCGGCGCCGGGAAGCGCCAGGGCGACCGCGCGAAGCCGCGCGAGCAGCGGGTCGTTCTCGCGGTAGCGAGCCGGGTGCGCCATCGGACCACGGTATGCCGTGCCGTCAGCCCGTGCGCTCAGCCCGTGCCGTCAGCCCGTGCCCGACGTCAGGGTCCGCACCGCACGCGTCTGCGCGGCGCGACGGGCGAGGTCGCCGTCGGAGGGGTAGCGCACCTCCTCCAGGCAGAGCCCGTGGGCCGGCATGACCCGCACGCGGGGGTCGCGCACCCCCGCCGCGAGCACGGCGGCCGGCACGTCCACGGCATACCGTCCCTCCCCCACCGGCACCACGGCACCCACCAGCGCCCGGACCATGGAGTGGCAGAACGCGTCCGCCACGACGCTCCCCTCCACCGTGCCGTCGGAAGCCCGCGCCCACCCGTAGGCGAGGAGCCTCCGCACCGTGCCGGCACCCTCCCGCCGGCGGCAGAACGCGGCGAAGTCGTGCAGCCCGAGCAGCCGGGTGGACGCCTCGGTCATCGCCCCCGTGTCGAGGCGCCCGCGGATGACGACGGTGTCTCGGCGTCGCAGCGGGTCGCGGCCGGCCGCGTCGTCGCAGAGCCGGTACCGGTACCAGCGCGCGACGGCGGAGAAGCGCGCGTCGAACCCCTCGGGAGCCCGGCCCACCTCCCGCACGACGACGTCGGGCGGGAGTATGCCGTTCAGCCGGGTGAGCACGGCCTGCTCCGGCGAGCGGGCCGACCGTGCCGGCAGCCCGGCCCACAGCCCCTCGTCGATGTCGGCGTGGGCGACCTGTCCACGGGCGTGGACCCCGGCGTCGGTGCGTCCGGCCACGGTGAGGCGGACCGGCGGGTCGGCGCGGAGCAGCGTGGTCAGCGCTGCGCCCAGCACGCCTTCGACGGTGCGCCGTCCCGGCTGGGCGGCCCATCCGGAGAAGTCCGTGCCGTCGTAGGCAAGGTCGAGCCGGATGCGCACCGCGCCAGCGTAGAGGGCGACGTCGCGGCGGGTCGCGGACCCCGGCCGTGGCTCGGTCTCCCGTCCCGTCCCGTCCCGTCCCGTCCCGTCCCGTCCCGTCCGGGACGCGCGGCGGCCCCCTCCGGTGTGGAGGGGGCCGCCGGCCGAGCGGGGGGACTGCTCAGGACTCTTCGTCGACCTGCTGCTTCTCCGCACCGCCGGCCGGCTCCAACCCGGCGGCCTCGGCGGCCTCGGCGTCCTTGAACCAGAACTCCGCGATGGTCTGGTCGAACCACTGCGAACCCTCGACGTGGTACTTGCCGGAGGCGGCGTTGCCCTTGACCGTGTGGCCCTCGGGAGCCGACCCGTCCTCCTGGGCGGCGGCCGCCCCCTGCGGCAGCTCGGGCGTCGCCACCTCCTCGGGGGTCTCGTCGACCGCGCTCTCCTCGACGGCGGGCTCCTCGACCGCGGGCTCCTCGACCGCGAGCACCTCCGCCGCGCCCTCGCCCGCCGTGTCCTTCCCGGCGTCCCTCTTGGCGTCCTTCTTCGCGTCCTTGGCGGCGCGCTTGGCCGCCGACTCGGCCTCCACGACGGTCGCCTTGCGGGCCACGGGCTCACGGACCAGCTCGATCACCGCCATGGGGGCGTTGTCGCCCTTGCGGGGCCCGATCTTGGTGATCCGCGTGTAC
>DASQFD010000006.1:0-4410 GCA_035633255.1 Dermatophilaceae bacterium | reverse complement strand
TCGCCGCCTTGGCGTCGCTGTGGCAGCGCTGCACCGGTGAGCGGTCCGAGCCATTGCCCCTCGCGGAGGATTACGCGACCGGGACCCTGTCGATGAGCGAGATGAAGCGGTTGGTCACGGCCGACGCGGCCGCCGGGGACTGGCGGCGGCGCGCCGCCTTCCGCATCTGGCCGGACTTCCCGGTCCGCCAGCACGTCGACGGGTCGGCGGTCACCGTGAAGGTGGACGCGGCCCAGCGCGCGTTCAACGCGTTCGGGGAGCAGATCGTGTGGGCGGTGGTCGACTCCGGCGTCGACGCGAGTCACCCGCACTTCGCCGGCTACGACACGTTGGGGAACGGTGTCGAGGACCTGCACCGGGTGTTCCACCCCGATGGGACCTCGACCGCAGAGGGGGCGCTGGTTGACGAGACCGGGCACGGCACGCACGTGGCGGGGATCATCGCGGGGTCGCTCGCTCCGTGGCTCGAGGAGGACCCGACGACCCGCGCCGTGCTGGCGACGGAGAGCCGCTACAACGCGGAGAATCCCACCGAGGCGCTGCGGGTCCCTCGCGAGGGCGTCGACGGGCGCCGGCTCGCCGGCATGGCGCCCCGGGCCCGGCTGGTCAGCCTGAAGGTGCTGCAGCGCGGTGGGACGCTGCAGGACCGGGTGAGCCGGGTCATCGCGGCCCTGGCCTATGTGCGGGAGATGAACGGCCAGGGGCGGGCTGGCATGCGCATCCACGGGGTCAACCTCAGCGTCGGCTACGAGTTCAACCCGGAGTGGTTCGCGTGCGGTCAGAGCCCGCTGTGCCAGGAAGTGGACAAGCTGGTTCGGTCCGGGGTGGTCGTGGTGGTGGCCGCTGGCAACTCCGGGTACGGCACCCTGAACGTCGAGGCCGCTGCACCCACCAGGTTCGGGCTTGGGGTCACCATCAACGACCCGGGCAACGCCGAGCGAGCGATCACGGTGGGCGCTACCCACCGCGACATGCCGCACACCTACGGCGTCTCGTACTTCTCGTCCAAGGGACCGACGGGCGACGGACGCCGCAAGCCCGACCTGGTCGCACCCGGTGAGCAGATCACGTCCTGCGCGGCAGGGGAGAAGCTTGCGGCCGTGTCGGCAGGGCCCGGGGACGCGGTCGCGGTGTACGTCCAGGACAGCGGGACGAGCATGGCGGCGCCCCACGTGTCCGGAGCCGTCGCCGCGTTCCTTTCGGTGCGGCGCGAGTTCATCGGCCGCCCGGACGAGGTCAAGAAGATCATGATCGACTCCGCTACCTCCCTGAACCGGGAGTTCCACTTCCAGGGCAGCGGACTGCTTGACCTGATGCGCGCTCTGCAGTCCGTCTAGCGACCACCCGGGGGCGCCGCCACCCACCGCGTCCGCCGAACCCGTAGCCGAACAGCTCACCCGACCGGCCACCGCGAAGGAGACCCGAGATGACCACCGAAATCGCCGGCCTGCCGTTCTGGGAGGTGCGCTTCGACGAGCAGGGCGACCCGGACGCCGCACTGGAGAACACCCTGGTCACCGAGGCCCGGCAGCGCGGCGTCACCGACCTCGTTGTCTTCTCCCATGGGTGGAACAACGACGCCAGCATCGCGATGCGGCTCTACACCGCGTTCTTCACCGTGCTCGCCGGACAACTGCAGCACCGGCGGGACGCGGCGACGACGGTCGGCCTGGTCGGCGTGCACTGGCCCGCCCGTCGCTGGTCCGACGAGCCGATCCCCGACTTCGTCCCCGTCCCGGCCGCCGCCCCCGGCGGCGGCGGGGCCGCGGCGTTGGGCGATCCTGCGCGGCCCCCCGGCCGCGACCTCGCGACGCCGCCGACCACCCACATCGACGACACGACGCTGAACGACCTCACCGCGCTGTTTCCCGCCGCCGCACCGGGGCTGACCCGGATGGCCGCACTTCTCGAGGGCCCCGCCACCCCGGACGCCGTCACGGAGTTCAAGAGCCTGCTCGATGAGTACGCCGCGTCCGGCGCCGGGGAGGACGACGGCGAGGAGACGCGCGACCGGGACCCCGCCCAGCCCGGCATGCTCCAAGACGACGGCCCTGCGCTGTTCGTCCGCTTCCGCGACGCGGCACGCGAGCAGGGCCTCGCCGCTCCCGACGACGGGGGCGAGGCCGGCATCGGCGACACGATGCGCGGCATCTGGCTCGGCGCCAAGGAGGCCCTGCGGCAAGCGACCTACTGGCAGATGAAGAACCGCGCTGGCGTCGTCGGCAAGCACGGCCTCGGCCCGCTCCTGGGACGGGCGCACGCCGCGCTCCCCGAAACCAGGTTCCACCTCGTCGGGCACAGCTTCGGGGCCCGCCTCGTCTCCTTCGCGCTCGCCGGCCTGCCCCCCGGCGACCCGTCGCCGGTGAAGTCCCTGACCCTGCTGCAGGGGGCGTTCTCCCACTTCGCCTTCGCGCAGCCGCTGCCCCTCGATGCCTCCCGCAACGGGGCGCTGGCAGGGATGCCGGCCGGCGTCGACGGGCCCCTGGTGGTCTGCTTCTCCGAGCACGACGGCGCCGTCGGGACGTTCTACCCCCTGGCGTCGCTGGCCGCACGAGACGACTCCGCCGCAGCGGACCGCGCGCTGTGGCGCTGGGGGGGGATGGGCGCCGACGGCGCACAGGGCGTCGGTGCCGTGCTGCGAGCCATCGGCGGTGCCGGACCGGGCACCACCTACCCCTTCGCCCAGTCCGGCGTGCTGAACATCGACGCCTCCGCGGTGGTCCGCCGTGGCGGCCCGCCCAGCGGCGCCCACAGCGACATCGTGCACCCTGAGCTCACCTGGGTGGTCCTCACCGCTGCCGGCATCGTCACCAACACCTGAACCTCTCGGGCCTGGCGACCTGGCGACCGCACGGCCGACGAGCCGCGCGGGGCCGGTGGCCCCCCAACGGCCTTGGCCGGCCCACCCGCGAGGCGCGCAGCGCGGAACCGCCCGGCCGCCAACCGTGCCGGCTTGCCGGCACACTCCTTCGGATGCAGGCGCGCAGCGCCTGGCACCCTGCCCGAAGGGTGGTCGGCGGCGCGCCCGCCGTCCCGTAGGCTGGGTGCGGACCCGGCGTCGCCGGGCCCTCGTGTCTCCCAGCGCCGACGACGGCGCGAGCCCCTTCCTTCCGCGACGTGGGCCGAGCCGCGCCCCTCAGCCTGAAGGACACCCTGTGCCCAGCACGCCCCGCTCATCCCTGCCTGCCACCGAGCCGGCCGACTTCGCCGCGCTCGGCACCCCGCCCCGCCTCGTGGCCGCCCTGCGCGAGTCCGGCCGGACCACGCCGTTCCCCATCCAGACCGCCACGCTGCCCGACGCCCTCGCCGGCCGGGACGTCCTGGGCCGGGCCCAGACGGGCAGCGGCAAGACCATCGCCTTCGCCGTGCCCGCGGTGGCCCGGCTGGCCGCGTCCACGAGCCGGCGCCGCCCCGGCCGCCCACGGGCGCTGGTCCTCGTCCCCACCCGCGAGCTCGCCGACCAGGTGCAGGAGACGGTGCGCCCGCTCGCCGCGGCGGCGGACCTGCGGACGCTGACCATCTACGGCGGGGTCGGGCAGAACCCGCAGGTCACCGCCCTGCGGCGGGGCGTCGACCTCGTGGTCGCCACCCCCGGCCGCCTCGAGGACCTGATCGGCCAGGGCCACCTGGACCTCGACGCCGTCGAGGTGACCGTCATCGACGAGGCCGACCACATGGCCGACCTCGGCTTCCTCCCGGCGGTCCGCCGCCTCCTCGACCGGACGCCGGCCGGCACCCAGCGGCTGCTCTTCTCGGCGACGCTGGACGGCGAGGTGGACGTGCTCGTCCGCCGCTACCTGAGGAACCCGGCCCGGCACTCGATGGACGAGTCCGCGGCGTCGGTGCCGACCATGACCCACCGGCTGGTCACCGTGCACGCGGACCACAAGGACGCCGTCACCCGCGACCTGCTGACCAGTGGGTCGCGCACCCTGGCGTTCACGCGCACCAAGCACGGCGCCAAGAAGCTGGCGAAGCGGCTGTCCGCGGCCGGCATACCCAGTGCCGACCTGCACGGCAACCTCTCCCAGGCGGCGCGCACCCGGAACCTCACGGCGTTCCACACCGGCGAGGTGCGGGTCCTGGTGGCCACGGACATCGCGGCCCGTGGCATCCACGTCGACGACGTGGGCCTGGTCGTGCACGTCGACCCGCCGGCCGAGCACAAGGCGTACCTGCACCGCTCGGGTCGCACCGCGCGCGCCGGCAGCGAGGGCACCGTCGTCACCGTCGCCACGCTCGAGCAGCGCACCGACGTGCGCCGGCTGCTCGCCAAGGCCAACGTCACGGCCGTCGAGCAGCACCTCGCCCCCAGCGGCGCCACCGCGTCCGCGGCCGTGTCGTCGGCCCCGCGCCCCGCGTCGGACCGCTCCGCCGCGGACCGCTCCGCCTCGGGTCGCCGGGGGCCGG
>DASQFD010000005.1:0-55839 GCA_035633255.1 Dermatophilaceae bacterium | reverse complement strand
GTGACCCGGGCCCACCGCGTGACCCGGGCCCACCGCGTGACCCGGGCCCACCGCGTGACCCGGGCCCACCGCGTGACCCGGGCCCACGGCATACCCTCCGGCCGGTCCCCGCTGCTGCCGGAGGTCGCGGGCGGACAGGGGAGCGGGCCCGGTGTCCGTGCAGCGACCTAGGGTGGACGCGTGGCAGACCCGTCGAGCTACCGCCCGGCGCCGGGGGAGATCCCCACCGACCCGGGCGTCTACCGCTTCCGTGACGCCGACGGGCGGGTCATCTACGTCGGCAAGGCGAAGTCGCTGCGCTCACGGCTGTCCTCCTACTTCTCGGACCTGTCCGCGCTGCACCCGCGCACCGCGCGGATGGTGCGCACCGGCGCCAGCGTGGAGTGGACGGTCGTCTCCACCGAGGTGGAGGCGCTGCAGCTGGAGTACTCGTGGATCAAGGAGTTCGACCCACGGTTCAATGTGCGGTACCGCGACGACAAGTCCTATCCCTACCTCGCCGTGACGATGGGTGAGGAGTACCCCCGGGCGCAGGTGATGCGGGGCGCGAAGCGGAAGGGGACGCGCTACTTCGGGCCCTACGCGCACGCCTGGGCGATCCGCGAGACCCTCGACCTGGCGCTGCGGGTCTTCCCGGTGCGCACCTGCTCGGCCGGGGTGTTCCGCCGGGCCGGCCAGGTCGGCCGACCGTGCCTCCTGGGGTACATCGACAAGTGCTCGGCGCCCTGCGTCGGGCGCGTGGACGCGGAGACCCACCGGGGGATCGCCGAGGAGTTCTGCGAGTTCATGGCCGGGGAGACCGGCAAGTACCTCAAGCGCCTGGACCGGCAGATGCGGGCGGCGGCCACCGAGCTCGACTTCGAGCGGGCGGCGCGCCTGCGCGACGACATGGGCGCCCTGCAGCGGGTGCTCGAGAAGTCAGCGGTGGTCCTGTCGGACGGGACCGACGCCGACGTCTTCGCGCTGGCCGAGGACGAGCTCGAGGTGGCGGTGCAGGTCTTCCACGTCCGCGGCGGCCGGGTCCGTGGCCAGCGCGGGTGGGTGGCGGAGAAGGACGCCGAGACCACGGCCGAGGTCGTGGGCCACCTGCTGCAGCAGGTCTACGGCGGCGAGCACGGCGAGGGGGTGCCGCGCGAGGTGCTCGTGCCGTGCCTGCCGGACGACGCCGACGGGCTGGCGGCGTGGCTGACCGCCCTGCGGGGCAGCGGCGTCGACCTCCGGGTCCCGCAGCGCGGTGACAAGCGCACCCTGCTGGAGACGGTGCGCCGCAACGCCGAGCAGAGCCTGGCCCGCCACAAGATCTCCCGCGCCGGCGACCTCACCACCCGCAGCCTCGCCCTGCAGCAGCTGCAGGAGGCCCTGGACCTGGAGGAGTCACCGCTGCGCGTGGAGTGCTTCGACATCAGCCACGTGCAGGGCACGCAGGTCGTCGGGTCCATGGTCGTCTTCGAGGACGGCCTGCCGCGCAAGGCCGAGTACCGCCGCTTCCTGGTGCGCGGCACCGGGCCGGAGGGCGCCACCGACGACACCGCCGCCATGCACGAGGTGCTCACCCGGCGCTTCCGCCGGCACCTGAGGGACGCCGCGGCCCCGCCCGGTCCGGACCCGGACACCGGACGACCGGCCCGCTTCGCCTACCCCCCGAACCTCGTCGTCGTCGACGGCGGGCGGCCGCAGGTCGACGCCGCCGCCCGGGCGCTGCACGACCTCGGGGTCGACGACGTCGCCGTGGTCGGCCTGGCCAAGCGGCTCGAGGAGGTGTGGCTGCCGGCCTCGGACTTCCCGGTCGTCCTGCCCCGCACGAGCGAGGGCCTCTACCTGCTCCAGCGGCTCCGCGACGAGGCGCACCGCTTCGCGGTCACCTTCCACCGCCAGCGGCGGTCCAAGGCGATGACGGCCAGCGCGCTGGACGGCATACCCGGTCTGGGGGAGAGCCGGCGCAAGGCGCTGCTCACGCGGTTCGGGTCGGTCAAGCGGCTGCGGGCCGCCTCCCCGGAGGAGCTGCAGGAGGTGCCGGGCATCGGGCCGGCGCTGGCGCGGACGCTGGTCGACGCGCTGGGCGGCGGTTCCGGGGAGGCCGCCCCGGCGGTCAACCTGATGACCGGTGAGGTGCTCGACGACGAGGCGCCGGTGCGGCGAGACGGCGAGGCGCCGGTGCGGCGCGACGACGAGGGAGGACGGGCCCATGGCTGACGCCACCACCGCGCCGGGGGAGGAGCCGGGCACGGAGCCCGCCACCGAGCCCGCCACCGAGCCCGCCACCGAGCCCTCGAACGAGCCCTCGAGCGAGCTCGGCGAGTTCGTCATCATCACCGGGATGAGCGGAGCGGGCCGCTCGACGACGGCCAACGTCCTGGAGGACCGGGGGTGGTACGTCGTCGACAACCTCCCGCCGCAGCTGCTCGGGGCGGTGGGCGACCTCGGGCGGGCCGTGCGGGAGCGGGGCCTGGACCTCAGGCCCGCTGCCGTGGTGGACGTGCGCGCGCAGCGCTACTTCCCGGACCTGCGCTCCTCGATGGCCCAGCTGACCGAGCACGGCTGGCGCCCGCACCTGGTCTTCCTCGACGCGACCGACGAGGCGCTGGTGCGCCGCTTCGAGAGCGTCCGGCGGCCGCACCCGCTCCAGGGCGACGGCCGGCTCCTCGACGGCATCCAGCGTGAGCGGCAGATGCTCGGTGACCTGCGGTCCGTGGCCCAGGTGCTGATCGACACCTCCGGGCTGAACGTCCACCAGCTCGCGCGCAAGGTCGCCTCGCTCTTCGGTGCGGAGCGCGGGCCCAGCCTGCGGCTCGCCGTCATGTCCTTCGGCTTCAAGTACGGCGTCCCGCTCGACGCCGACTTCGTCTTCGACCTGCGGTTCCTGCCCAACCCGTTCTGGGTGCCGCACCTGAAGGCACTCACCGGCAAGGACGCTCCGGTGGCCGAGTACGTGCTCGCGCAGGCGGCGGCCGGCCCCTTCCTGGACCGGGTCGTGGACCTCATGGATCCGGTCACGGCCGGCTACCTCAGCGAGGGACGGCGCTACGCCACCATCGCGCTCGGCTGCACCGGCGGCAAGCACCGCTCGGTCGCGATGGCGGAGGCCCTGTCAGCCCGCCTCGCCGGCGACCGGGTGGCCACCTTCCTCGTCCACCGCGACCTGGGGCAGGAGTAGTGCGTCTCCCAGCGCCCACCGTGGCCGCGCTCGGGGGTGGGCACGGGCTGGCGGCCTCCCTCGGGGCGCTGCGCTTCGTCACCGACGACATCACGGCCATCGTCACCGTCGCCGACAACGGCGGGTCCAGCGGCCGGCTGCGCGAGGAGTTCGGCGTGCTGCCTCCCGGCGACCTCCGGATGGCGCTGGCCGCGCTGTGCGAGGAGACCGAGTGGGGGCACATCTGGCGCGACGTGCTCCAGCACCGGTTCAGCGGCAGCGGGCCGCTGGCCGGCCACGCGGTCGGCAACCTCCTCATCGTGGCCCTGTGGGAGCTGCACGAGGACCCGGTGGCGGGTCTCGACCTCATCGGCCGCCTGCTCAACGCCCGTGGCCGGGTGCTGCCCATGGCGGCGGTGCCGCTCGACATCGAGGCGGACGTCACCGGCCTGCGGCCCGGCGACCCGCAGGCCACGACCCTGGTGACCGGGCAGGCCGAGGTGGCCACGACACCCGGCCGGGTGCGGGCGGTGCGGTTGCGCCCGGCGGACCCACCGGCATACCCGGAGTCGGTGGCGGCCATCCGCGCGGCCGACTGGGTGGTCCTGGGGCCCGGCTCGTGGTTCACCTCCGTGATGCCGCACCTGCTGGTGCCGGAGCTGTGCGAGGCGTTGGAGGTGACCCGGGCCCGCCGGCTACTGGTGCTCAACCTCGAGGTGGGGGCGGGCGAGACCGAGGGCTACTCCACGGCGGAGCACCTGGACTCCTTCGCGGAGGCGGCACCCGGGGTGCGCCTCGACGCCGTGCTGGCGGACCCCGCCGTGGTCGAGGACGAGGCGGCCCTCGCCCGGCGCTGCTCGCGCCTCGGGGCCCGCCTGCACGTGGCGCGGGTGGCCCGGCGCCAGCACCCCGGCCTGCACGACCGCCTGCTGCTCGCCGCGGCGCTCGAGGACGTGCTCGCGAGCCGCGGAGCCGGCTCCGGCCGCTGACCCCGCCTTCGCGTGCCCGGTGAACCGGGTGGCGCCCCGGGGCCCCCGTGGAAGGATGACCGCCATGGCGATGACGGCGAAGGTCAAGGACGAGCTCAGCCGCTACCCCGGCACCAAGCCGTGCTGCCGCAAGGCCGAGGTCGCCGCCCTGCTCCGATTCGCCGGCGGGCTGCACATCATCGGCGGGCGGATCGTCGTCGAGGCCGAGCTGGACACGGCGAACGCGGCGCGGCGGCTGCGCCGTGACCTCGTCGAGCTCTACGGGCACACCCCGGAGGTCGTCGTTCTCGCCGCCGGGGGCCTGCGCAAGGGGAGCCGGTTCGTCGTGCGGGTCACCGCGGATGGGGAGGCGCTGGCCCGGCAGACCGGTCTCATCGACAACCGCGGCCGCCCGGTCCGGGGCCTGCCGCCCCGCGTCGTCTCCGCCTCGGTGTGCGACGCCTCGGCGGCCTGGCGCGGGGCGTTCCTCGCCCACGGCTCGCTGACCGAGCCGGGGCGGTCCTCGGCCCTCGAGGTGACCTGCCCCGGTCCCGAGGCGGCCCTGGCGCTCGTCGGCGCGGCCCGCCGGCTGGGGATCGCCGCCAAGGCCCGCGAGGTGCGCGGCGTCGACCGCGTGGTGATCCGGGACGGCGACGCCATCGGCGAGATGCTCACCAGGCTCGGCGCCCACGACGCCGTGCTCGCCTGGGAGGAGCGGCGGATGCGGCGCGAGGTCCGCGCCACGGCGAACCGGCTGGCCAACTTCGACGACGCCAACCTGCGCCGCTCAGCGCGGGCCGCGGTGGCCGCCGGATCCCGCGTCGGTCGGGCCATGGAGATCCTCGGCGACGACATCCCCGACCACCTGCGGGAGGCCGGCACGCTGCGCCTGCAGCACAAGCAGGCCTCGCTCGAGGAGCTCGGCCAGCTCGCCACCCCGCCGATGACCAAGGACGCGGTGGCGGGCCGGATCCGGCGGCTGCTGGCCATGGCGGACAAGCGGGCGGCCGACCTCGGCGTCGCGGGCACCGACGCGCACCTGACCGCGGACATGCTCGACGGGTGACCCGGCGCCCGCTCGACGGGTGATCCCGCGCCCGCTCGACGGGTGATCCCGCGCCCGCTCGACGGGTGACCGCGCGCCCGCTCGACGGGTGACCGCGCGCCCGCTCGACCGGTGACCCGCTCGGCCGCCCGGTTGCCGTGCGGTGAACGGCCCGGACCGCGTACCCCTCCGGCAGCCCCCGCCACTAGGGTGTGAGCCGGAAACGGTGTGCGGCGGAAGGGCGGCACACCACCCTCAGATCGGAAGGTGTCCATCGTGACTGTTCGCGTAGGGATCAACGGATTCGGCCGCATCGGCAGGAACTTCTTCCGGGCCGTCCAGGCCTCCGGCGCCGACATCGAGATCGTCGCCGCCAACGACCTGATGGACAACAAGACCATCGCCCACCTGCTCAAGTACGACTCCGTGCTCGGTGTCCTCGCGGACGACGTCTCCTACACCGAGGACTCGATCACCGTCGGCAGCACGACCGTGCGGGTCTTCGAGGAGCGCGACCCCGCCGCCATCAAGTGGGGCGAGTCCGGCGCGGACGTCGTCATCGAGTCCACGGGTATCTTCACCGACGCGACCAAGGCCAGGGCCCACATCGACGGGGGCGCCAAGAAGGTCATCATCTCCGCGCCGGCCAAGAACGAGGACGCCACCTTCGTCATGGGCGTCAACCACCAGGACTACGACCCGGCCAACCACCACGTCATCTCCAACGCGTCCTGCACGACGAACTGCCTGGCCCCCATGGCCAAGCCGCTGTCCGACGAGCTGGGCATCGTCAAGGGCCTGATGACGACGGTCCACGCCTACACCTCGGACCAGAACCTGCTCGACGGCCCGCACAAGGACCTCCGTCGCGCCCGCGCCGCCGCGCTGTCGATCATCCCGACGAGCACCGGCGCCGCCAAGGCCATCGGCCTGGTCATGCCCGAGCTCAAGGGCAAGCTCGACGGCTACGCCCTGCGCGTCCCGACCCCGACCGGCTCGGCGACCGACCTCACCTTCGAGGCCGGGCGCGAGACCTCCGTCGAGGAGGTCAACGCGATCGTCAAGGCGGCGGCCGAGGGCCCGCTCAAGGGCTACCTGAAGTACACCGAGGACCCGATCGTCTCCGCGGACATCGTCACCGACCCGAGCTCGTGCATCTTCGACTCCGGCCTGACCAAGGTCATCGGCAACACGGTCAAGGTGGTCGGCTGGTACGACAACGAGTGGGGCTACAGCAACCGCCTCATCGACCTCGTCGAGGTCGTCGGCAAGGACCTCTGACGCCGGTGGCCACCATCGCCGAGCTGGCCGACCGGCTGGGCGGGCTGCGCGGCAAGCGCGTGCTCGTCCGGTCCGACCTCAACGTCCCGCTCGACGGGTCGACGATCACCGACGACGGCCGGATCCGTGCGTCGGTGCCGACGATCCGCGAGCTCACCGAGGCGGGCGCACGCGTGGTCGTGTGCGCCCACCTCGGACGGCCCAAGGGCGCCCCGGACGCCAGGTACTCCCTGGCGCCGGTCGCCGGCCGCCTCGGAGAGCTGCTCGGGACCGCGGTGACCTTCTCGCCCGACACCGTCGGCGAGGGCGCCCGGGCCGCCGTGGACGCCATGGTCGACGGGGACGTCGTCCTCCTGGAGAACCTCCGGTTCAACCCGGGCGAGACGTCCAAGGACGAGGTGGAGCGCGGGGCGTTCGCCGAGCGGCTCGCCGGGCTCGCCGACGCCTACGTCTCCGACGGGTTCGGGGTCGTGCACCGCAGGCAGGCCTCCGTCTACGACGTGGCCCGCCTGCTCCCGTCCGCCATGGGTGGGCTGGTCCGGTCCGAGGTCGAGGTGCTGCGTCGCCTCACCGTCGACGCCGAGCGTCCGTATGCCGTGGTGCTCGGTGGTGCCAAGGTCGCCGACAAGCTGGCCGTCATCGACAACCTGATGGGCACCGCCGACCGGCTCCTCATCGGCGGCGGCATGCTCTTCACCTTCCTCGCGGCCCAGGGCCACGAGATCGGGAAGAGCCTCTTCGACGCCGGTAGCGTCGACGCGTGCCGGGGCTACCTCGCCCGGGCCGCGGAGAGCGGGGTGGAGATCGTGCTGCCCGTCGACGTCGTGTGTGGGCGGGAGTTCTCCGCCGACACCGAGGTCGTCACGGTGCCGGCGGACGCCATCCCGGCCGACATGATGGGTCTGGACATCGGGCCCCGTTCGGCGGAGCTCTACGCCTCGAAGCTGGCCGACACGCGCACCGTCTTCTGGAACGGGCCCATGGGCGCGTTCGAGATGGCCCCGTTCGCCGCCGGCACCCGCGCGCTCGCGCAGGCGCTGGTCGACGTGACGGCCGACGGTGCGCTCACCGTCGTGGGCGGCGGCGACTCCGCGGCCGCAGTCCGACAGCTCGGCTTCGATGACGGGCAGTTCGGCCACATCTCCACCGGCGGTGGGGCCTCCCTCGAGTACCTCGAGGGCAAGGAGCTCCCCGGCATCGCCGTCCTCGAGCAGGGCTAGCCCGGCGTCACCCCCTCATCCCCCGGCACGAAGGAGCACCCACATGGCCACCCGTACCCCCCTCATGGCGGGGAACTGGAAGATGAACCTCGACCACCTGCAGGCGACCCACCTGGTGCAGAAGCTGGAATGGACGCTGCGGGACGCCAAGCACGACCACGCGGGCGTCGAGGTGGCCGTGCTGCCGCCGTTCACCGACCTGCGCAGCGTGCAGACCCTGGTCGAGGGCGACAAGCTCGCGATCCGCTACGGCGCGCAGGACCTCTCGGTCCACGACTCGGGGGCCTACACCGGAGAGATCAGCGGCGCCTTCCTCGCCAAGCTGGGCTGCACCTACGTCACGGTGGGGCACAGCGAGCGCCGGGAGTACCACGCCGAGGGCGACGAGGTCGTGGGCGCGAAGATCAAGGCCGCCTACCGGCACGGCGTGACGCCGATCTTCTGCTGCGGCGAGGGGCTGGAGATCCGCCAGGCCGGCACGCACGTCGAGCACGTGCTGGCCCAGGTCGAGGCGGCGCTGGAGGGACTGCCGGCCGAGGACTTCCGCAGCCTGGTCATTGCCTACGAGCCCGTGTGGGCGATCGGCACCGGCGAGGTGGCCACCCCGGAGGACGCGCAGGAGGTCTGCGCCGCGATCCGGACCAAGGTCGCCGAGCTGTACTCCGGTGACACGGCCGACGGCATCCGCATCCTCTACGGCGGGTCGGTGAAGTCGAGCAACGTGGCGGCGATCATGGCCAAGGAGGACGTCGACGGAGCGCTGATCGGCGGTGCCTCGCTCGACGCCGAGGAGTTCGCCGCCATCGCCCGGTTCCGCGAGCACCTGACCGCGGGCTGACCGGCCGCCGGTTCGGGCCCGAGGCACAGCCGCACACAGCGGGACACCACGGTGGCACGACATGGTGGCACCGGGGGCCGAGCACCGCAGCAGGTATCCTGTGCGTGCGCGCTGCCGCTGAGGGGTGGTGACGCGCGGAACGGCGCTTCCCGACCCTCATGCGGCGCGTGACGTGCGCGCCCGGACGCACGGCCCTGGTTCGTTCCCGGCTCACGGCCCCGACGCAAAGGCACCACACGTGGACGCGGTACGCATCGGTCTCCAGGTACTCCTGGTGATCGGAGGTCTCTTCCTCACCCTGTTGATCCTCTTGCACAAGGGCAAGGGCGGCGGCCTCTCCGACATGTTCGGCGGCGGCATGTCCAGCTCGCTGGGTGGCTCGTCGGTGGCCGAGCGCAACCTGGACCGGATCACCGTGGCGGTCGCGCTCGTGTGGTTCACCTGCATCGTGGGGCTCGGCGTCCTCGATCGCTTCGCATCCTGAAACGCTGACGCGAAAGGTTTCTTGACATGGCTGGTGGCAACGCGATCCGGGGCAGCAGGGTCGGTGCTGGACCCATGGGGGAGGCCGACCGCGGCGACATGGCACCGCGGGTGCACATCTCGTTCTGGTGCTCGAACGGCCACGAGACGCGCCCGAGCTTCGCCCAGGAGCCCGGGTTGGCCGTGCCGGAGCTGTGGGACTGCCCGCGGTGCGGCCTGCCCGCCGGCCGCGACCAGGAGAACCCACCGGCGCCACCGAAGGTGGAGCCCTACAAGACCCACCTCGCCTACGTGAAGGAGCGCCGCTCCGACGCCGACGGGCAGGCCATCCTGGACGAGGCGCTGCAGAGCCTGCGCGGCCGCCGCCTCATCCAGTAGCCGGCGGCCCGGCCAGCCCGGCCAGCCCAGCCATCCAGTGGCCGGCGGCCCGGCACGGCCCGGCAGGCTCAGCTCTGGACGTCCTTGCGGCCGAAGTGCCGGTAGGCGAGCGCGAGCAGCACGACGGTCCAGAGCAGCGACCACAGCACCCCGCGGCGCAGGTCGGTCCAGTCGACCACGGGCACGAGCAGGTCGGTCCAGGCCCGTGACCAGTGCATGGGGAGCGCCTGGCGCAGGTCGCCGAGCGTGTCGATCGCGTCGAGGATCGAGGAGACGATCACGACGAGCACCGCGCCGCCGACCGCCGCGAGCGGGGCGTCGGTGCGCACGCCGAGGAGGAACGCCAGCGCCGCCACCTGGAGCACGGTCACCCAGAGGTAGGCCAGCACCAGCGCCATCCGCACGAGGAAGGTGCCCCAGGGCAGCCCGGTCCCGGTGGGCCCGGTGAACCCCTGCCAGCCGTAGGCGAGCCCGCCGACGAGGAGCGCCCAGACCGCGAGCAGGACGACCGCGGCTCCGGTGCTCGCCAGGCCGACGACGAGCTTGCTGGTCAGCAGCCGCGCCCGCGCGACGGGGGCGGCGAGCAGGTACCGCAGCGTGGACCATGAGGCCTCCGACGGCACGGTGTCGCCGACGAAGAGCGCGGCGAGGATGACGAGCAGCAGGTCGGCCGTGGCGAACACGGTGAAGATGGTGAAGTTCGCCGAGCCGGTGGTCGCCAGGTCGACGAACCGCGGGGCGCCGCCCGCGCCGTCGTCGCCCTCTCCGTCACCGAGCGCGAAGGCCAGCACCATGATGAGCGGGAGGGCCAGGAGCACCCCGAAGGACCACAGGGTCCGCCGGCGGCGCAGCTGGCGGCGTGCCTCCGCCCGCCAGGACAGGGGGCGCCGCACCGTGCGCGGCGGTGCCAGCTCCCGGCGCGGGGCCGCCGGCTCGGGGCGCGCCGCGTCCGGCCGCGCCGCGTCCGGATGCGCTGGCTCCGCGCGGGCCGCACCGTGGCCCGCTGTCTGCGGTGCTCCCACGTCGCTCATCGCGTGCTCATGCCTGCTCGTCCCTGCTCGTCCCGTGCTCATCGCGTGCCCGTGCCTGCTCGTCCTCGCTCATCCCGGCTCCCTGCTCGACCATGCTCACCCGATCGTCACCGGCCGCGGCGATCATGCCGAGGAAGACCTGCTCGAGGTGCCGTCGCCCCGACACGCCGACCACGGGTGCGCCCGCCCCGACCAGCTCGCGCACCACCTCCGCGCGCGGCAGGGAGGAGTGCACCACGAGGCGGCCGCCGCCCTCGACGTCCACGGCGCTCACCTCGTCCCGGCTCCGCAGCACCTCGGCGAGGGCGCCGGCCTCCGCACCTGTCGCCAGGTCGACCACGGCCGTGCCGTCGGCCTCCAGGAGCTCCGCCACGGACCCCTGGGCGACCACCCGCCCCTGGTGCAGCACGACGACGGAGGTGCACGTCATCTCCACCTCGCCGAGCAGGTGGCTGGAGACGAGCACGGTCCGGCCGGTCCCGGCATACCTGCGAAGCACCCCGCGCATGGCGGCGATCTGCGGCGGGTCCAGGCCGTTGGTGGGCTCGTCGAGCACGAGCAGGTCCGGCACGCCGAGCATCGACTGCGCGATGCCCAGCCGCTGCCGCATGCCGTGGCTGTAGGTGCGCACCGGGCGCTCGACCGCCTCGCCCAGCGCCGCGATCTCGAGCACCTCCTCGAACCGCGCGTCGCGCGGGTCGCGCCCCGTCGCGGCCCAGAACGCCTCGAGGTTGGCCCGGCCGCTGAGGTGCGGGAGGAAGCCCGGGCCCTCGACGAGCGCCCCGACGTGGGCGAGCACCGGCGCACCGGGCTCGACCGGGTGCCCGTGCACCCGGACGGTGCCGGAGTCGGGGCGGAGCAGCCCGAGGAGCACCCGGATGGTCGTGGTCTTGCCGGCGCCGTTCGGCCCGAGCAGCCCGACCACCTCGCCGGGCGCGACCGCGAAGCTGATGTCGTCCACGGCCAGGTGGCCGTCGGGGTAGGTCTTGACGAGGTTCTCGACCACGACCGGCGGCGGCGGGCCACCGTCGGCAGCGGTGAGCGGCGCGGTGGGCGCGGTGTCCCGACGGGTCCGCTGGCGCGCCCGCCAGAGTGCGCTGACGAGCAGGCCGGCGAGCAGGGCGGCGAGCAGGCCGCCGACCACCCGCGACTGGGTGTCCCGCTCGGTCCCGGCGGCGCCGCTCCCGCCGTCGGCGACCGCCGCCCCGTCCGCGACGGGAAGGTCCAGACCGGCAGCGGCGAGCGAGACGCCGTCGAGGCGCACCTGCCGCGGGCCGGCGTAGGCGGAGTCCGTGCTGGTGACCAGCAGCCGCCACACGGTGCCGGGCTCGACGGCATACGTCGCGGGGGGCAGGGCGACGGTGAGCTCCTGCTGCCGGCCGGGCGCGAGCGCCAGCCGGACCGGGGCCACCAGCCGGCGGGGCTGGTTCGCCGACCCGCCGCCCACCTGCCACAGGGAGAGGAACAGCGTCTGCTGCGAGCCCGAGGACAGCACGCGGAGCCGGACCCGGGGCGCGCCCACCACGGTGAGCCGGCGCGGCGCGGCGGCGGTGTCGAAGGCGGCGGACTGCCCCTCCAGGGCCGCCAGCGGGTAGGTCGGCAGCCCGGTCGTGTCCAGCAGCCCGGCGCCGGGCACGGTGGTCACCGAGGCGGGCTGGCCCGCGGGCGGGGTGAGCAGCGGCAGCAGGCCCTCACGGGCCGGCGCGGCGAACGGGAGGGTGGTCCGGGGGAGTGCCGGCGTGCCGGCGAGACCGCGGTATGCCGGCAGGCCCGGGTATGCCGGCAGGCTGCGGAGCGTGGCCGCGCGCCCCCTCGTGGCGAAGTCGGCGGCGTAGACGAAGCCCGGGACGGGCAGGCCGGCCGGGGGGGTGTCCGGCCGGAGGTGGGCGTCGAGCCACGTGGTCGCCGCCTGCTCGTCGGCGGCCTCGGTGCTGCTCGGGCCGTCGTGCCCGCCGTCGGTCCACCGCACGGCGAGCGGGACCCGTCCCGCCAGCCCGCGGGCGTTGGCGTCGGCCTGGTCGAGGCCGAAGAGGGAGTCCGCCATGCCCTGCTGCAGCATCGTCGGGACCTTGATGCCGCGCAGGAGCGGCGCGGGGCTGTGGCGGCGGAGCAGGGACAGCAGCTGCGGGCTCGGCTGCCCGGTCTCGGCCGCCGCGCGGAACAGCCGGCAGACCGTGGGGTCGAAGCGGCCGCAGAGCAGGTCCGGGGGGATGGGAACCGGCTGGTCGCTCCCGGAGGACTCCAGCGCCTCGGTCGCGCCGGCGATGCGCGACCCCTCGGCCGCGACCGCACCGGTGAAGAAGCGGCTGGCCCACAGCTGCTTGAGCGGCCCGGTGCCACCCACCGGGTCGACCGCCGCCGGGGTGGCCAGCGCGGCCGGGGTGGCGGGGGAGGCGGGGAGGGCTGCGTCGGATGCGGTGCCGGGGCGGGCGGCGGCGGGTGCGGAGACGGCGGACTGGGGGAAGAAGGCGTCGGCGAGGTCGTGCCAGGTGATGAGGGCGACGACGGCGTCGACCCGCCGGTCGGCGCCGGCGAGCATGAGCGCGAGCGCGCCCCCGTAGGAGCCCCCCGCCACCCCGACCCGTGGGTCGCCCGCACCGTCGAGCCGGACGTCCGGCCGGGCGGCGAGGAGGTCGACGAGCGCGCGGGCGTCCGCGACCTCGTAGTCCGGGTCGTCGAGGTGGATCCTCCCGCTGGAGCGCCCGAAGCCGCGGGCGGACCACGTCACCGCGACGTACCCGGCGCCGGCGAGCTCCCGGGCCCGGGAGGCGAGGTCGCTCTTGCTGCCGCCGAACCCGTGCGCGAGCAGGACGGCCGGGTGCCGGCCGCCGGCGTCGGGGATGAACACGTCGACGTCGAGCCGCACGGCCGTCCCGTCCGGCTCGGGGCGCACCGGGACGAGGAGCGTCGTGGCGCGCACGGCGGCCGGAGCGGCCGCTACCGCGCGGGCGGCGGCGGCGGGGGCGGGGAGTGCGGCGGCGGGCAGTGCGGCGGCGGGCAGTGCGGCGGCCGGGACGCCGACCACCACGGTGACCACGCCGGTCAGGGCGGCGAGAACCGCGACCACCAGCCGCGTCGGGAGGGGGCGGCGCGTCACCGCCTCACCCTAGACCGGCGACCTGCGCCACCCGGACCGATCGGCGCAGCCGCCGGGGTCAGAGCCCTCGGGCGGCGTCGGCGTCGACGAGCCACAGGGTGTGCTCGAGCCCGCGCACGTGACCGGCGGGGGTCCGCGAGACGTCGTCCCCGCCGACGCCGCGCGCCACCGCGGTCGCCTTGTCGGCGCCCCCGACCACGTACCAGACCGCCCGGGCTCGGTTGAGCGTCGGGAAGGTGAGCGTGACCCGGTCGGGGGGCGGCTTGGGGGAGTCGTGGACGGCCGCGGCCGCGACGTCGCTCACCCCGAGGACCGGGTGCCCCGGGAACAGCGACGCCACGTGCCCGTCGGGGCCGACACCGAGCAGCACGACGTCGAACAGGGGGGAGGCGGCCGGCCCGTCCGCGGCCTCGGCCAGCGCCTTCGCGTACTCCGCCGCCGCCTCCTCCGGGCTTCCGCCGTGCGGCGACCCGGGCCCGGGCACCGGGTGCACGCGGGCCGGGTCGACGTCGACGTGGTCGAGGAACGCCTCGCCGTTCTGGGTGTCGTTCCGCTCCGGGTGCCCGCCTTCGAGGAACCGCTCGTCGCCCCACCACCAGGACACCCGGCGCCAGTCGACGGCGGCGGACGACGGCGCCTCCCGTGCGGCGGCGAGCAGCGCCGAGCCCAGTGAGCCGCCGGTCAGGACGACGGACGCCTCGCCGCGCGCGGCGCAGGCGTCGAGGACCGCGGTGACCAGCCGGGCGCCGGCCGCCGCGCGCAGCGCCGCGGTCGAGGGGTGCCGCACGACCAGCGGCTCCGGCACCCCGGACGCCCCGGAAGAACTGGGGACACCGGAAGAACTGGGAACACCGGAAGGACTGGGGACACCGGAAGCGCTGAAGGCCACGGGAGGCACGGGCAGGGGAGGCCCGGGGTGAGTGGGTTGCCGGGCAGGGACGGACGGCGGGGGAGGCACGGGGGGCGGTTCGCCCCCGGTCACGAGCCCGACCGCTTCTCGCGCGCCTCGGCGAGGCGGGAGCGGGACGCGCGTCGCACCGTCGCCTCGTCCCCCTCCTCGGAGGGCGGCGGCGCGTCGGCCACCGCCGCGCTGGCGAGCTTCTTGGCCTCCCGTTGGAGCCGGCGGGCGGTGCGCGCCGACTCCGCCTCGTCCGGGGCGGCGCCGGCGCGCACGGCCTCCCTGGCCGGCCGGGTGCGTGCCGTGGAGATCAGTGCCATCCCCTGGGTGAGCGCCTCCTGGTAGACCTCGTCGGGGTCCAGGCGGCGCAGCTCGTCCGCGAGGCACTCCGCGTCGCTGCGGTGCGGCAGCGCGATGGTCCGCTGGGGCTGGCCGGGCTGGCTGAGCGTGACGGTGTCGCCGTCCTGGGGACGCACCAGGTCGATGGGCCCGCTCCGCCGCTCCAGGCGCACGCTGATGACGCCGGTCCGGTGGGGCGACCGGGCCAGCGTCACCGGGCACCGCAGGCGCGCCGCGAGCCAGGCCGCGAGCAGGTCCGCCGACGGCGAGTCCGGCGCGCCGGTCACCGTGACCGCGGTGACCGGCTCGAACGGGCCCTGGTCCAGCGTGGCGGCGAGCAGCCCGCGCCACAGCGTGATGCGCGCCCACGAGAGGTCGGTGTCCCCCTCCTGGTATGCCGCCGCGAGACGGCTGAGCACCTTGCGTGGCCCGCCGCTGGCCCGGGCCGCGTCGGTCATCCGCCGCTGAGCCATGGCGCCGATGGGGTCGGTGGCCGGCTCCGCCGGCCCGCCTACCGGCCACCACGCCACGATGGGGGAGTCGGCGAGGAGGAGCGGGGTGACGACGCTGCGGCCGTGGGCGGCGAGGCCACCGTAGAGCCGGAAGACGACGACCTCGCTGGCGCCGGCGTCGCCCCCGAGCCGGATCTGGGCGTCCAGCCGGGCCGCGCCACGGCGGTTCGCCGTGACGACCACGATGATGCGGCAGGGATGCTGGTGGCTCGCGTCGTTCGCCGTGTCGATCGCGGCCTCGGCGTTCTGCTCGTCGACGACCACCACGAGGGTGAGGACGCGGGAGAGCGCCATCGAGCCCACGTCGGCGCGCAGGGCGACCAGCCTGCGGGCGACGTCCCCGGTGGTGGTGCTGGGCAGGTCGACGATCACGGCAGCCTCCACTCGCGCCCGTCACGGCGCATCAGGGCCTCGGCGCTCGCGGGCCCCCACCCGCCCGAGGGGTACTGGTCCAGCGTCCCCTTCTGCCGGGCCCAGAACTGCTCGACCGGGTCGAGGATCCGCCAGGACAGCTCGACCTCCTCGTGCCGGGGGAACAGGGGTGGCTCCCCGAGGAGCACGTCGAGGATGAGCCGCTCGTACGCCTCGGGCGAGGTCTCGGTGAACGCCCGGCCGTAGCCGAAGTCCATCGTGACGTCACGGATGTCCATCTGCGCGCCGGGGACCTTGGCGCCGAAGCGCAGGGTCACCCCCTCGTCGGGCTGGACCCGGATGACCACGGCGTTCGCCCCCAGCTCCTCGGTGGCCGTGTCGCTGAACGGCAGGTGGGGCGCTCGGGTGAACACCACGGCGATCTCGGTGACCCGCTTGCCGAGGCGCTTGCCGGTGCGCAGGTAGAACGGGACCCCCGCCCACCGGCGGGTGTCGATCCCCAGCTTCACCGCGGCATACGTCTCGGTGGTGGAGGTGGGCGACACGCCGTCCTCCTGGAGGTAGCCGATGACCCCCTCCCCACCCTGCCAGCCGGCGGCGTACTGACCGCGGGCCGTGCCCGTGGCCAGGTCGGGCGGCAGGGTGACGGCGGAGAGCACCTTCTCCTTCTCGGCGCGCAGGTGCTCGGCGCCGAAGGAGACCGGCTCCTCCATCGCCGTCAGCGCGACCAGCTGGATCAGGTGGTTCTGGATGACGTCACGGGCGGCGCCGATGCCGTCGTAGTAGCCCGCGCGGCCGCCGATGCCGATGTCCTCGGCCATCGTGATCTGGACGTGGTCGACGTAGTTGCGGTTCCAGACCGGCTCGAACATCGCGTTGGCGAAGCGCAGTGCCAGGAGGTTCTGGACGGTCTCCTTGCCGAGGTAGTGGTCGATGCGGAAGACGCAGCCCGGCGGGAAGACCTTCTCCACGATGGCGTTCAGCTCACGCGCGCTGGGGAGGTCGTGGCCGAAGGGCTTCTCGATGACCACCCGGCGCCACGCGCCGTCCGGTGACGGCGTCGACAGTCCCGAGCGCTCGAGCTGCTCGCAGACGGTCGCAAAGGACGACGGCGGGATGGACAGGTAGAAGGCGTGGTTGCCCCCCGTGCCGCGCTCCTCGTCGAGCGCGCGCACCGTCTCGCCGAGCAGGTCGAAGGCCGCCGGGTCGTCGAAGGTGCCCGGCACGAACCGGAAGCCCGCGGAGAGGGAGCGCCACACCTCCTCCCGGAACGGCGTCCGGGAGTGCTCGCGGACCGCGTCGTGGACGATCTTGCCGAAGTCCTGGTCCGCCCAGTCCCGCCGCGCGAAGCCGACGAGGGAGAAGCCGGGGGGCAGCAGCCCGCGGTTGGCCAGGTCGTAGATCGCCGGCAGCAGCTTCTTGCGGGCCAGGTCGCCGGTGACCCCGAAGAGCACCATCCCGCATGGCCCCGCGATCCGGGGCAGGCGCTTGTCGCGTGGGTCCCGGAGCGGGTTGCTCGTGGGCGTGACCCGCGCCGGCGCCATCAGCCCGAGGTCCCGAGCGCGGCCGCCACCTGTCGGACGCCGCGCCCGTGGTTGGTCAGGTGCAGCCGGAGCACCGGCCGGCCGAGGTCGGCGAGCACCTGCGCGTCACCGGCCGCCTGGGCGGCGAGGAACTGGCCGAACGTGAAGTCCCGCCCCGGCACCGCCAGGTCCTCCTCGGCGGCGGCCGTCACCTGGACGTAGACGCCGTTGCGGGGCCCTCCCTTGTGGTACTGGCCGGTGGAGTGCAGGAAGCGCGGTCCCCAGCCGAAGGTCGCCGGCCGGCCGGTCCGCTCGAAGAGCGCCCGGGCGACGTGCTCGAGGTCCGCGTCCTGCTCCCGGTCCAGGTAGGCCATCACCGCGACGTAGCCATGCGTGTGGTCGAGCTGGGCGAGCAGCGCGTCCACGGCCGCGGGCAGCGTGCGGGCGTCCGCGTCCAGCCAGGCCCCCCCGAGGGCGCGCACCTCGACGGAGGCGTCGGTGAACCGGGGCTCCGCACCGGCGCCGGCGCCGCCCTCGAGCATCCCGCGGGCCGCCGCCTTGGCACTCTCGACGTCGGGCTGGTCGAACGGGTTGATCCCCAGTAGCCGCCCGGCGACGGCGGTGGCGACCTCCCAGAGCAGGAGCTGTGCACCGAGCGGGCCCGCCACCTCCACGAGGGAGGCCGACTCGGGGCCGCGGTCGGCCGGGGAGGGCTGCTCGGCGGCGAGGCTGTCCGGGTGGCGGAGGGCGTCCGGCACGTCGCCGCCGACGCCGTCGGTGCGGACGAGGCGGACGACGGTCGCGTCGTCGTAGAAGTGGTGCGGGGCGTCGCCGCTCGCCACGACGGGCAGGATGCCCTTCTCCTCCTTGCCGGTCGACTCGGCGATGAGCTGCTCGGCCCAGGCGCCGAAGCCGACGTTCTCGGTCCGCGCGTCGACGAGGACCAGCTTGTCCCGCAGCGGGTCCGTGCCCGCCATGGCGGCGCCGAGGCGCAGCCCGGGGTTGGCGTCGTCGTCGGCCGCGAGGACGTCGGCGACGGCCTCGGCGTCGTCGAGCAGGCGCTCGACGTCGGCCCCGGCCAGGCCGGAGGGCACGAGGCCGAAGGCGGTGAGCGCCGAGTAGCGCCCGCCCACCTCCGGGTCGGCGTTGACCACGCGGTAACCGCCCGCGCGGGCCTCCTGGTCCAGCGGGCTGCCGGGGTCGGTGACCACGACGATGCGGCGGGTCGGGTCGATGCCGGCGTCGGCGAAGGCCTGTACGAACGCTCGACGCTGGCTGTCGGTCTCCACGGTCGAGCCGGACTTGCTCGACACCACGACGACGGTGCGGGAGAGGTCGTGCAGGGCCCGGCGGACGACGTCCGGGTCGGAGGAGTCCAGCACGACCAGGTCGACCCCGGCCGTGGCGCAGATGACCTCCGGGGCCAGGGACGAGCCGCCCATCCCGCACAGCACCACCCGCTTCATCCGCTCCTCCGCGCGGAGCTCCTCGCGCAGGGCGGCGATCTCGCCGACGAGGTGCCGCGAGGAGCGGTGCAGCCCGGTCCACGCCAGGCGCTTCGCCGACTCGGACTCCGCCGCGCGGCCCCACAGCGTCGCGTCGCGGTCGAAGAGCCGCGAGGCGAACCGCTCGTCGACCAGGTCGGGGACGCGCGCGGAGACGGCGTCGGCAGCGGCGCCGTGGGCGGTGACGTCGAGGGTGCTCATGCGGTGGCCTTTCCCAGCTCGGTGCGGACGCCCTCGAGGAGGTCCTCCCAGGCGGCGACGAACTTCGCCACGCCATCCTCCTCCAGCCGTGTCGTGACCTCGGCGTAGGGGATGCCGAGCCGCTCCAGGGCGTCGAGCACCTCGGCCGACTCGGCGTAGCCGCCGGTGACGGTGTCGCCACGGATCTCGCCGTGCTCCGCGACGGCCTCCAGCGTGCCTCCCGGCATGGTGTTGACCGTCTCGGGCGCCACCAGCTCGGTGACGTACATGGTGTCGGGGTATGCCGGGTCCTTTACTCCCGTGGACGCCCACAGCGGCCGCTGCGGGTGGGCGCCGTCGTCGGCGAGGTTGCGCCAGCGCGGCGTCGAGAACACCTCCTGGTAGGCCTGGTAGGCGAGGCGGGCGTTGGCGATGCCGGCCCGTCCCCGCAGGGCGCGCGCCTGCTCGGCGTGCTCGCCCTCGGCGAGGGCGTCGAGCCGCGCGTCCACCTCGGTGTCCACGCGGGAGACGAAGAACGAGGCGACCGAACGGATCAGCGAGAGGTCGTGGCCCGCCTTCCGGGCCTGCTCGAGGCCGGTCAGGAAGGCGTTCATCACCCCGCGGTAGCGGTCGAGGGCGAAGATCAGGGTGACGTTGACGCTGATCCCCTCGGCGAGCACCGCGCTGACCGCACCGAGACCGGCGCTCGTCGCCGGGATCTTGATGAGCAGGTTCGGCTCGTCGACGGCGTCGCGGAGCGTGCGCGCGGCCTGCACGGTGCCGTCGGCGTCGGCCGCGAGGGCCGGCTCCACCTCGATGGAGACCCGGCCGTCCCGGCCGCGCGTGGCGTCGAACACCGGCCGGAGCACCCGGCAGGCCGCCTTCACGTCCCCGGTGGTGAGGTCGAAGACCGTCTCGCCGACGCTGCGGCCCTCCCGCGCGTACCGGCTGATGTCCTCGTCGTACGCGGTGCCCTTGGACATGGCGGCCTGGAAGATGGACGGGTTCGTCGTCACGCCGACGACGCCCCGCTCGTGCACGACCGCCTGCAGCCGGCCGGAGGTGATCATCTCCCGCGAGAGGTCGTCGAGCCAGATGGACACGCCCTGCTCGGCGAGCGCCTGCAGCGGTGCCGGGGTGGCGTCCGTGGCGGTGGTCGGTGCGGTGGTCATGACTGGTCCTTCCCGGACTCGGCCGCGCTCTTGCGGCTCGGTCTGCGGTTGGTGGAGACGTCGGTGCCGGTGTCGTCCAGCGCCCGCGGAGCCGTCTCGGCGGCCGACGCGACGACCGGGGCGGACCGCGCCGCGCGCATCGAGTCGCGGGCCGCCCTGACGACGGCCTCGGGGGTGAAGCCGAACTCCCGGAACAGGGTGGCGGCGTCGGCGGACGCGCCGTAGTGCTCGATGCTGACGCAGCGCCCGGCGTCGCCGACGATCTCGCGCCAGCCCTGCGCCACACCGGCCTCGACGCTGACCCGGGCCCGCACGGCCGGGGGCAGCACCGCGTCCCGGTACCGCTTGGGCTGGCGGTCGAACCACTCCCGGCACGGCATCGACACCACCCGGGTGCGGGTGCCGCGGCGCTCGAGCCGCTCGCGGGCGGCCAGCGCCAGCGACACCTCCGACCCGGTCGCCACGAGGATCACCTCGGGCGCCTCGTCCCCGCCGGCGCCGCCGTCGACCAGGACGTAGCCGCCCTTGGCCACCCGGGCGGCGGGCGCCAGCACGCTCCGGTCGAGCACGGGGAGGTTCTGCCGCGACAGGGCCAGGGCGGCCGTCGTGCCGCCGCGGAGGATCGCCGTCCACGCCGCGCCCGTCTCGTTGGCGTCCGCGGGGCGCACCACCGCGAGCCCGGGGATGGCCCGGAGCGCCGCGAGGTGCTCGACCGGCTGGTGCGTCGGGCCGTCCTCGCCGAGCCCGATCGAGTCGTGCGTCCAGACGAAGGTCACCGGGACCTGCTGCAGGGCCGCCAGGCGCACCGCGGGCCGCATGTAGTCGGAGAAGACCAGGAAGGTGCCGCCGTAGGGCCTCGTCATCCCCTCGAGCGCGATGCCGTTGAGGATCATCCCCATCGCGTTCTCGCGGATGCCGAAGTGCAGGGTGCGGCCGTAGGGGTTGCCGGGCCAGGCCGTGGTGGCCTTGCGGGCCGGGACGAACGACGGCTCGCCCTCCATCGTGGTGTTGTTGGACTCGGCGAGGTCCGCCGAGCCGCCCCACAGCTCCGGGAGGACGGGGGCGAGCGCGGTCAGCACCTTGCCGGACGCGGCTCGGGTCGCCATCCCCTTCTCGTCCGCCGGGAAGGTCGGGACGGCCTTCTCGAACCGCTCGGGCAGCCGCCCCGCGACGAGCCGGTCGAGCAGCTCGGCGCGCTCCGGCGCGGACCGGCGCCACGCGGCATACCCCTTCTCCCACGCGCGGTGGGCGGCCTTCCCGCGTGCCCTGACCTTGCGGGCGTGCGCCAGCACCGGCCGCTCGACGGCGAAGTCCGTGCCGGGGTCGAAGCCGAGGAGCTCCTTGAGGGCCGCCACCTCCTCGGCGCCGAGGGCCGAGCCGTGCGACTTGCCGGTGCCGCGCCTGGTGGGCGAGGGCCAGGCGATGATCGTGCGCAGCCGGACCAGGGTGGGCCGCGTGCGGGACCGCCGGCTCCGCTCCAGCGCCGCGAGCAGGGCGTCGACGTCCTCGGTGTACCCACCGTCGCCGGTCGGCCCGGGCCCGCGCCGCCAGTCGACCTCGAGGACCTCCCAGCCGTAGGCCGCATAGCGTGCCGCGACGTCCTCGCTGAAGGAGATGTCGGTGTCGTCCTCGATGGAGATCTGGTTGGCGTCGTAGAGGACGGTGAGGTTGCCGAGCTCCTGGTGGCCGGCGAGGGAGCTCGCCTCGGAGGCGACGCCCTCCATGAGGTCGCCGTCGGACGCGAAGACCCAGACGTGGTGGTCGAAGGGGCTCTCGCCCGGCGGCGCGTCCGGGTCGAGCAGGCCGCGCTGCCGCCGCTGGGCCATGGCCATCCCGACGGCGGAGGCCAGCCCGGAGCCCAGCGGCCCGGTCGTGATCTCGACGCCGGGGGTGTGGTGCACCTCCGGGTGCCCGGGGGTCAGCGACTGCCAGGTGCGCAGCGCCCTCAGGTCGTCGAGCTCGAGCCCGTAGCCGGAGAGGAAGAGCTGGAGGTACTGCGTGAGGCTGGTGTGCCCGCAGGAGAGGACGAACCGGTCCCGTCCCAGCCACGTGGGGTCGGCCGGGTCGTGCACCATCACGTTCTGGAAGAGCAGGTATGCCGCGGGCGCCAGGCTCATGGCCGTGCCGGGATGGCCGTTGCCGGCCTTCTGCACCGCGTCGGCGGCGAGGACCCGGATGGTGTCCACGGCCCGCACGTCCAGGTCGGTCCAGCCGGCGCGGCGCGCCACCGGGCGGCTCAGCGAGGGGTCGCGTCCCGCAGTGGCATCCTTGCGGCTCCCGGGGCGGCGCGCCGTCCGGCGCCTGCTCTCGGTCGTGGTGGTCGGACTCACTCGTGCGCCTCTCTGGAGTTCGAGACCTCGCCTGTCGGTTCAGACTAGCCGCGTGCGTGACGCAGATCGCAGGCACGGCCCGGGGCTTCCTCCCGGTCCCGGGGCAGCCATCCGAGGGTCGCGGCGACGGCTAGACTCGGACCTGCCGCCGGGCTCCCGGCGCGCGCGCACCGATCCCCGTTCCCGCACCCGAAGGACGACGTGGCCTCCGCCCCAGTGACCACCGCCGCCGCGGCGTCGGCGAGCGCGGGGTGGCGCACGACGGTCCGCCACTACGTCGCCCTGACCAAGCCCCGGATCATCGAGCTGCTGCTCGTCACGACGATCCCCGTCATGTTCCTCGCCCAGCGGGGGGTGCCGGACCTGTGGCTGGTCGTCGCGACCCTGGTCGGGGGCACGCTGAGCGCGGCCGGGGCCAACACCTTCAACTCCGTCTACGACCGCGACATCGACGAGCTCATGCACCGCACGAGCAGCCGTCCCATGGTGACCGGGGACGTCAGCCCGCGCGCCGGCCTGACCTTCGGTGCGGTGCTCACCGTCGTCTCGACGCTGTGGTTCGCCCTGTTCGTCAACGTCGTGTCGGCGCTGCTGGCCCTCACCGCGGTGCTGCTCTACGCCGTCGGCTACACCATGGTGCTCAAGCGGCGGACGACGCAGAACATCGTCTGGGGGGGCGCGGCGGGGTGCATGCCGACGCTCATCGGCTGGTCGGCGGTGACCGGCACGGTGGGCTGGCCGGCGGTCGTGCTCTTCCTCGTCATCTTCTTCTGGACCCCGCCGCACTACTGGCCGCTGTCGATGGCCTTCCGCGACGACTACGCCAACGCGCACGTCCCGATGCTGCCCGTCGAGAGGGACGTCGTGGCCGTCGGCCGGCAGATCGTCCGCTACTCGTGGGTGATGGTGGCGACCTCGCTGGTGCTGGTGCCCGTCGCCTCGATGGGGTGGGTGTACCTCGCGGTGGCCGTGCTCGTCGGCGCCGTCTTCCTCGCCGAGGCCCACCGGCTGCTCCGGGTAGCGCGCTCCGGGGCCCGCGAGGTGCACTCGAAGGCGCCGATGCGGCTGTTCCACTTCTCCATCACCTACGTCACCGTCCTCTTCCTCGCCGTCGCGGTCGACCCGCTGCTGCACCTGCCGCTCCCGGGCTGAGACATCGGCTCCCGGCTTGAGACATCCGCTCCCGGGCTGAGACAGAACCGGAACCGGCTCGCCCGGTGCACGGGCCGGGCCTAGTCTCGGCGCATGGCAGCAGGCCGTGACAACGCGCCCGGTGGTGCACCGAGCCGGGAGGGCATCCTCGACGCCGCACTCGAGGAGCTGGGCCGTCCCCGGGGCTGGACCCTGCAGGTGGGGGAGCTGGCGAGCGCCCTGGGGATGACGTCGGCGGCGCTGCTGAGGCCGTTCGGGTCGCGGGACGCGTTGCTGACGGCCGTGCTGCGGCGCCGCTACGACCTCGGCGCGCGGACGGGGATGACCCAACGGGGCTTCTTCGATGCCTTCCTCAAGATCGTCCGCTCCGGCGTCGACCGTCCGGGGCTGATCGGGCTGTTCGCCGTGATGTCCACCGCGGGCAGCGACCCCGCGCACCCCGCCCACGCGTTCTTCGCCGATCACTACCGGGACGGTCGGGTCATGCTCGCCCGCGAGCTGCGTCGCCTCCAGGAGGCCGGTGAGGTCCGCCCCGACCTCGACCCGGAGCTGGCCGCCGCCCTGCTCATCGCCGCGGCGGACGGGCTGCAGATCCAGTGGCTCTACGACGACGGCGTGGACTTCCCCGCGGGCCTGCAGCACCTGTGGCGCCTGCTCGCCGCCCATCCCGCGATGCCGGCCGCCGAGGGCGGGGCCGCGCGGGCGGGCGGGGCCGTGCGGGCGGGCGGGGCCGCGCGGGCGGGCGGGAAGCCGGCGGAGGGGAAGCCGGTCAGGCCCGCTCCCGCAGACGCACCGTCGCGTGGGTGAGGGCGACGACGAGCAGGCTGGCCCCCAGCAGGTGCATGATCACCAGCGCCTCGGGCAGTGCGGTGAAGTACTGCACGTAGCCGACGACCCCCTGCGCGAGGGACACCCCGAGGACCCACGCCCAGGCCCGACCCGGCGCCGGTGAGCGCCCGGTCACGCGGGCGGCGACCCACACGGCGACGACCAGCCCGAGGAAGAGCATGACGACGTCGGCGTGCAGCCACGAGACGGTCCGGGCGTCGAAGGGGTAGCGCGCCGGCTCGTCCGCGTCGCCCGAGTGCGGGCCGGTGCCGGTCACGACGGTCCCCAGCACGAGGACGAGCGCACCGACGGCGCAGGTCACCCGAGCGAGCAGCGTCACCGCCGGGGGCACCGTGGGCACCGGCTCCCCGTCGCCCTCACCTCGCGCGAAGAACAGGTATGCCGCGGCCGCGATGAGCGCCGCCGACACCAGGAAGTGCGCGGAGACGGTGAGGGGGTGCAGGCCGGCCAGGACCGTCAGGCCCCCGAGCACGGCCTGCACGACCACGCCGGCGAGCACCGCGACCGCCGCCACCTTCAGCGCGCGGCGCGGGGCCCAGCGCCAGACCGCGAGCACGGAGGCGAGGGCGACGACGGCGAGGAGGCCGGTGAGGGTGCGGTTGCCGAACTCGATCCACTTGTGGATGCCCTCGGCCTGGTCGGACACGGGGGTGATCGAGCCGTCGACGCACTCCGGCCACGTGGGGCAGCCGAGGCCGCTGCCGGTCACCCGGACGACGCCGCCGGTGACGACGATGAGGACCTGGAGCACCAGGTTGGTCAGCAGGAGCGGGGTCAGCCACCGCGCGCCCGCACCGCCGGCTCGGGCGGGGGCGGGCGGTGCGGTCGTCGTGGTCACCCCACGAGGGTACGAGGTCAGCCCCGGGTCGAGGTGATGCCCTACCCCCGGAGGGTCGCGTTTCACCTCGACCCGGGGGCGGTCCCCGCCGGTCGAGGTGATGCCCTACCCCCGGAGGGTCCGCTTTCACCTCGACCCGGGCGCGGTCCCCGGGCTCAGGGCGACCAGCGGAAGAGGCGGGTCGCCGCCACGGCGGCGACGGCACCCCAGAGCAGGAGCACGGCCCACTGCGCCCAGGGCCAGCCGCCGGAGCCGAGCGAGGTGCGCAGCGCGTCCCCGAGAGCCCCGGAGGGCAGGGCCGCCGCGACGCCGCCGAGCGGGCCCGGCAGCCGGTCCGTGGGCACCGCGAGGCCGAGCCCGAGCAGCAGCACCCACACGAGGTTCGCCAGCGCGAGCACCGCCTCGGCCCGCACGGTCCCGGCCAGCAGCAGGGCGAGCGCGACGAAGGTGCCGCTGCCGAGCACGAGCGAGAGCAGCGCCGGCGGGATCCCGGCCGGCTCCGGGCGCCAGCCGAGCACCGCCCCCAGCGCCCCGAGCACGACGACCTGGACCGCGAGGACGGCGAGCACGGCGACCGCCTTGCCGGCGAGCAGGCCGCCACGGCCCAGCGGGGTCGCGCCGAGCAGCCGGAGCACGCCGTAGCGGCGGTCGAAGGCCGTCGAGATCGCCTGGCCGGTGAAGGCGGTCGACACCACGGCGAGCCCGAGCACCCCGGGGGTGACGACGTCCACGCGGCGGTCGGCGCCGAGGTCCGGGTACGGCGCGAGGACCAGCCCCACCAGCGCCATCGCGGGCAGCACGATGGAGACGAGCAGCTGCTCGCCGTTGCGCAGCAGGGTCAGGGTCTCGAAGCGCCCCTGTGCCCGCACCCGGTCGGCGGTGGGGGCCGGGCGGGCCGCGCCGGCGGGCAGCGGCTCGCTCACGGCATACCCCGTCGGTCCGTGGTGAGCGCGAAGTAGCGGTCCTCCAGCGTCCCGCCGCCCCGGACCTCGGCGACCGTGCCGTGGGCCACCACGCGCCCGGCGGCGAGGATCACGATGCGGTCGGCGATCCGCTCGGCCTCCTCGAAGGAGTGGGTGGTCATCACCACGCAGGCGCCGGCGCCCGCGGTCTCGCGGATCAGCGACCACACGTCCAGCCGGGCGTGCGGGTCGAGCCCGGCGGTCGGCTCGTCGAGGAAGAGCACCTCGGGACGGCCGACGAGCGCGGCGGCGAGGGCGACGCGCTGCTTCTGCCCGCCGGACAGCCGGCGCAGGGCGGTGCCGGCGAAGCCGTCGATCCCGAGCCGGGTGGCGAGGGCACCGACGTCGGCCGGCACGGCATACAGGGAGGCGAGGTGACGCAGCAGCGCGAGGGGGCGGGCGGTGTTGGGCAGCCCGCCGTCCTGGAGCATCACGCCGACGCGGGCCCGGTGTGCGGCCGGGGCGCCCCACGGGTCGGCGCCGAGGACGCGGGCGGTCCCGGAGTTCGGGCGCTGCAGCCCCTCGAGGCACTCCACCGTCGTGGTCTTCCCGGCGCCGTTGGGGCCGAGAACCGCGGTCACCTCCCCGGAGGCGGCCGCCCAGGTCGCACCGTCGACGGCGGTCACGGCACCGAAGCGGCGGTGGAGGTCGGTCACCTCGACGGCGGGCACGGGGGAGAGTGTAGGTCGACGCCGGTCCGCGTCCCCTCGGCGGTGGTGACGAGCGCGACACCCCCGACGGCGAACCGGGTCCCCACCCCGCTTGGCAGGAGGCGCCCCAATTACCTAACATGGATGTGTGGTTAATCCGTCGCCCGCTCCCGTCGAGCGTGCCGTGTCACTCGACTCGCGCACCCGCGACCGGGTCCTGCGCGCGATCGGCGAGAACGGCCCGCTGACGACGGCCGCCCTGGTCTCCCGCATGGGCCTGACCGACACCGCCATCCGCCGCCACGTCGAGAACCTCGCCGGCGAGGGCCTCATCACCGCGCGTGGCGCCGCCGGTCCGCGCCGCCGCGGCCGCCCCGCCAAGGCGTGGGTGCTGACCGCGGCCGGCCAGGGTGCGCTCGGCACCGACTACGACCACCTCGCCGGGGCGGCCATCCGCTTCCTCGCCGAGACCGGGGGCGCCGATGCCGTGCAGGCCTTCGCCGAGCGGCGCGTCGCCGAGATCGTCACCCGGCACCAGGACGCCGTCGAGGCCGCCGGGCCCGACCCCGCCCGCCGGGCAGCGGCGCTCGTCGAGGCGCTGAGCGAGGAGGGGTATGCCGCGTCGGCCCGCCCCGTCGGCGGACCGGCCGGCCGGGGCCGCCACCTCACCGGGGTGCAGCTCTGCCAGGGGCACTGCCCCGTGCAGCACGTCGCGGCCGAGTTCCCCCAGTTCTGCGACGCCGAGACCGAGGCGTTCTCGCGCCTGCTCGGCGTCCACGTCCAGCGGCTGGCGACCCTCGCCTCCGGCGCCCATGTCTGCACGACCTTCGTCCCCACGACCACGCTGGCCGCCGCCCCCCCACCGCCCGCAGCACCTCCCGCCCCGCCCGCACCCCAGGAAAGGTCCGACCCGCGATGACGACCACCAACGAGCCGACCACCGTCGAGACGCTCAACCCGGGCCTGGAGGGGATCGGGCACTACGAGTTCGGCTGGGCCGACAGCGACACCGCCGGCGAGACCGCGCGCCGCGGGCTCAACGAGGAGGTCGTCACCGACATCTCCGCGCGCAAGAGCGAGCCGCAGTGGATGACCGACCTGCGCCTGAAGTCCCTGCGCCTGTTCGGCAGGAAGCCCATGCCCAGCTGGGGCTCGGACCTGTCCGGCATCGACTTCCAGAACATCAAGTACTTCGTGAAGTCGACCGAGAAGCAGGCGACGTCCTGGGAGGACCTGCCCGAGGACATCAAGAACACCTACGACCGTCTCGGCATCCCCGAGGCCGAGAAGCAGCGGCTCGTCGGCGGCGTCGCGGCGCAGTACGAGTCGGAGGTCGTCTACCACCAGATCCGCGAGGACCTGGAGGAGAAGGGCGTCATCTTCGTCGACACCGACACCGGCCTGCGCGAGCACGAGGACCTGTTCCGCGAGTACTTCACCTCGGTGATCCCCGCCGGCGACAACAAGTTCGCCGCGCTCAACACCGCGGTGTGGTCGGGCGGCTCGTTCATCTACGTCCCCCCGGGCGTCCACGTCGACATCCCGCTGCAGGCCTACTTCCGGATCAACACCGAGAACATGGGCCAGTTCGAGCGCACCCTGATCATCGCCGACGAGGGCTCCTCGGTGCACTACGTCGAGGGCTGCACCGCGCCGATCTACAAGAGCGACAGCCTGCACTCCGCCGTCGTCGAGATCATCGTGAAGAAGAACGCCCGGGTCCGCTACACGACCATCCAGAACTGGTCGAACAACGTCTACAACCTCGTCACCAAGCGCGCGACCTGCGCGGAGGGCGCGACGATGGAGTGGATCGACGGCAACATCGGCTCCAAGGTGACGATGAAGTACCCCGCGGTCTTCCTCCTCGGCGAGCACGCCAGGGGCGAGACCCTCTCCATCGCCTTCGCGGGCGAGGGCCAGCACCAGGACGCGGGCTCGAAGATGGTCCACGCGGCCCCCCACACCAGCAGCACCATCGTGAGCAAGTCGGTGGCCCGCGGCGGTGGCCGCACGTCCTACCGCGGCCTGGTGCAGATCATGGAGGGCGCCCACGGCAGCCGCAGCTCGGTGGTCTGCGACGCGCTGCTCGTCGACACGATCAGCCGGTCCGACACCTACCCCTATGTCGACATCCGCGAGGACGACGTGCAGATGGGGCACGAGGCCACCGTCTCCAAGGTCTCCGAGGACCAGATGTTCTACCTGATGTCCCGGGGGATGAGCGAGGAGGAGGCGATGGCGATGATCGTGCGCGGCTTCGTCGAGCCCATCGCCAAGGAGCTCCCCATGGAGTACGCCCTCGAGCTCAACCGCCTCATCGAGCTGCAGATGGAAGGAGCGGTGGGCTGATGTGCGCCCCACGACGTTCCTCCTCCGCTGGCTCACCCCGCGGAGCTCGCCCACGCAGCGCGTGGGACCCGCCCCGCTGCGCTCCTCCGATACTCCGTGGGAGCCGTGACGCGCTGCCGCAGATGCGTCGCGAGGACCCCGCATGAGCCTGCTGACCCCCTCGCGCGCCGCCGGGACACCCGCGGGTGCGCACTCGCACGGCGGGCCGGCGGTGCCCGAGCAGTCGCGCGGCGAGCGCACCCGCTCGTATGCCGTCGAGGCGTTCCCGGCCCCGACCGGCCGGGAGGAGGAGTGGCGCTTCACCCCCGTCGACCGCCTCGGCCGGCTCCTCGGCGACGACGCCGCGCCGGGTGCGCCGGGTGCGCCGGACGCCGGGGCCCAGGCCCCGCGGCCGGTGCCCCTGGAGTGGGAGGCCGCCCTCCCGGAGGCGGTGACGCTCACCGAGGTCAGCACCGAGGGTGCGCGGGCGCTCGGCGCCCCCGCACCCGGGGACCGGGCGGCGGTGCTCGCGGCGGCCCGCGCGGGCGCGGTGTCCCGGCTCGACATCCCGGCCGAGGCGGTCCTGGACCAGCCGGTCCGCCTGCGGTTCGACGGCTCCGGCGACGCCCGCTTCGGGCACCTGCTCCTCACCGTGGGCCGGCACGCGAGCGCGACGGTGATCGTGGAGCACACCGGCAGCACGGCATACTCCGAGCTCCTGTCGGTGGTCGTCGGTGACGGCGCCCAGCTCACCGTCGTCTCGCTGCAGGAGTGGGCCGACGACGCCACGCACCTGGGGGAGCACGACGTCGTCGTCGGCCGGGACGCGTCGGTGCGGCACATCGCCGTGACCCTCGGCGGCGGCACCGTGCGGATCGGCACCAACGCGACGTATGCCGGCCCCGGGGGGTCGTTCGAGGCGCTGGGGGTCTACTTCGCGGACTCCGGGCAGCACCTCGAGCACCGGCTCTTCGTCGACCACGCGGTGCCGCACTGCCGGTCCAACGTCGAGTACAAGGGCGCCCTGCAGGGCCGCACCGCGCACACGGTGTGGGTCGGCGACGTCCTCATCCGCGCGGCGGCCGAGGGCACCGAGACCTACGAGCTGAACCGTAACCTCGTCCTCAGCGAGGGCGCGCGGGCGGACTCGGTGCCGAACCTCGAGATCGAGACCGGCGAGATCGCCGGGGCCGGTCACGCCTCGGCGACCGGACGCTTCGACGACGAGCAGCTGTTCTACCTCATGGCCCGGGGCATCGAGGAGGACACCGCGAGGCGGCTGGTCGTGCGCGGGTTCTTCGCCTCCGTCGTCGCCCGCATCGGCGTCCCCGAGGTGCAGGAGCGGCTCATGGCCGCCATCGACCTCGAGCTGGCGGAGGCGGGCGGGTGAGCGAGCAGGTGAGCGAGCAGGTGACCGACACCGGCTTCGTGCCCGTGTGCCGGCTGGACGAGCTGCCCGAGGTGGGCGTCGCCGCGGCCGAGGTGGACGGGCGGGTGATCGCGCTGGTGCGCACCGAGGACGGTGCCGTCCACGCCATCGACGACCGGTGCACCCACGCCAACGTCTCGCTGTCCGAGGGCGAGCTCGACGGCTGCACCCTGGAGTGCTGGCTGCACGGCTCGCGCTTCGACGTCCGCACCGGCGTGCCCTCCGGGCCGCCCGCCACCGTCCCCGTCACCGTCCACGACGTCCGCGTCCTGGACGGCGAGGTCCACGTCCGACTCTCCCAGGAGGCCTGAGCATGTCCACCCTCTCGATCCGAGGCCTGCACGTCACCGTCGAGACCGAGGCGGGCACCAAGGAGATCCTCCGTGGCGTCGACCTCGCGGTCAGCTCGGGGGAGACCCACGCCATCATGGGCCCGAACGGCTCCGGCAAGTCCACGCTCGCCTACTCCGTCGCGGGCCACCCGAAGTACACCGTCACCGGCGGCACCATCACCCTCGACGGCCAGGACGTCCTCGCGATGTCGGTCGACGAGCGGGCGCGGGCCGGGCTCTTCCTCGCGATGCAGTACCCCGTCGAGGTGCCGGGTGTCACCGTGTCCAACTTCCTGCGCACCGCCAGGACGGCGGTCGACGGCGAGGCCCCCAAGCTGCGCACCTGGGTCAAGGAGGTGCGCGAGGTGATGGCCGGCCTGCGCATGGACCCGGCCTTCGCGGAGCGCGGCGTCAACGAGGGCTTCTCCGGCGGGGAGAAGAAGCGGCACGAGGTGCTGCAGATGGAGCTGCTCAAGCCGCGCATCGCCATCCTCGACGAGACCGACTCGGGGCTGGACGTCGACGCGCTGCGCGTGGTGTCCGAGGGGGTCAACCGGGTCCGCGACACCACCGGCTGCGGCGTGCTGCTCATCACCCACTACACCCGCATCCTGCGCTACATCAGGCCCGACTTCGTCCACGTCTTCGTCGACGGCCGGGTCGCCGAGGAGGGCGGGCCCGAGCTCGCCGACCGCCTGGAGGCCGAGGGCTACGACCGTTTCGCGCGGGCGGTCTCGTGACGAACGCCGCACGTCCCTTCGACGCCGCCGAGCTGGCCGGGATCCGGGAGCACTTCCGGATCCTCGGTCGGACGGTGCGCGACGGCAAGCCGCTGGTCTACCTCGACAGCGCCGCGACCTCGCAGCGGTACTCCGGCGCCATCGACGCCGAGCGGTCCTACTACGAGTCGGTCAACGCCGCCGTGCACCGGGGGGCCCACCAGCTCTCCGAGGAGGCCACCGACGCCTACGAGGGGGCCCGCGACACGGTGGCGCGCTTCGTCGGGGGCGCCGCCGACGAGGTGGTGTTCACCAAGAACGCGACCGAGTCCCTCAACCTGGTCGCGTACGCCTTCTCCGGGTCGGTCGCCGGGCAGGCCAAGGACCCGCGCCTCACCCTCGGCCCCGGTGACGAGGTGCTCATCACCGAGATGGAGCACCACGCCAACCTCGTGCCCTGGCAGGAGCTCACCCGCCGCACCGGCGCCACCCTGAGGTGGATCGGCGTCACGGACGAGGGCCGGCTGGACCTGACCGACCTGGGCTCCCTGCTCACCGAGCGCACCAAGGTGCTCGCCTTCACCCACGTCTCGAACGTGCTCGGCACCGTCAACCCGGTGGCCGAGCTGGTCGCGGCCGCGCGGGCGGTCGGGGCGCTCACGGTCCTCGACGCCTGCCAGTCCGCGCCGCACCTGCCGCTGGATCTTCCCGCCGCGGGGGTGGACCTCGCCGCCTTCTCCGGGCACAAGATGTTCGGCCCCACCGGCGTCGGGGTCCTGTGGGGTCGGGCCGACGTCCTCGACGCCATGCCGCCGTTCCTCACCGGGGGCTCGATGATCGAGACCGTGTTCATGGACCACAGCACGTATGCCGCGCCGCCACAGCGCTTCGAGGCCGGCTCCCCGAACGCCGCCCAGGCGGTCGGCCTGGCCGCCGCGGTCGACTACCTCACCGAGCTCGGCATGGACCGGGTGGCGGCCCACGAGGACGCCCTGACCGCGCGGCTCCTGACCGGGCTCGCGCAGCGGCCCTGGGTGCGGATGGTCGGGCCGACCGACGGCGTCGACCGGGTGGGCGCCGTGTCCTTCGTCGTCGACGGGGTGCACGCCCACGACGTCGGCCAGGTGCTCGACGACGCCGGCGTCGCCGTGCGCGTCGGGCACCACTGCGCGTGGCCGCTGCACCGCCGGATGGGGGTGACCGCGACCGCCCGGGCCAGCTTCGCGGCATACACGACGCCGGCGGAGGTGGACACCCTCCTCGCGGCGCTGGACCGGGTGCCGGCGGTCTTCGGGGTGGACACCAGCCTGTCGAGGGTGGCGAGCTGATGGACCTCTACCAGGAGCTCATCCTCGAGCACAGCAAGCGGCCGCTGCACGCCGGGCTGCGGGAGCCGTTCGACGCCGAGGTGCACCACGTCAACCCGACCTGCGGCGACGAGGTGACCCTGCGGGTGCGGGTCGCCCGGCCGACCGGGGAGGGCTCGGGCACCCTGGCCGACGCGGTGGTCGAGGACGTCTCCTACGACGCCACCGGCTGCTCGATCAGCACGGCATCGACGTCGATCCTCGCCGACGAGGTCATCGGCCACCCGCTGCCCGAGGCCCTGGCGACGTTCGCCGCGATGCGCGCCATGCTCACCTCGCGGGGCGCCGACCCCGGCGACGAGGAGGTCGTCGGCGACGGCGTGGCCCTCGCCGGTGTCTCGAAGTACCCCGCGCGCGTCAAGTGCGCCCTGCTCGGCTGGATGGCGTTCACCGATGCCCTGCGCCGCGCCGGTGTCCCCGTGGACCCGGCCGGCGCCCCGACCGGAGGAGACTCCCGATGACCGACACGTCCACCACGGCCACCCCCGCCGGCGCCCCCGCGAACGTCGCCGACGTCGAGGAGGCGCTGCGCGACGTCGTCGACCCCGAGCTCGGGATCAACGTCGTCGACCTCGGCCTCATCTACGGCATCACCGTCGACGCGCAGAACCACGCCGTCATCGACATGACGCTGACCTCGGCGGCCTGCCCGCTCACCGACGTCATCGAGGACCAGACCGCTGCCTCGCTCGACGGCCTGGTCAACTCGCACCGGATCAACTGGGTGTGGATGCCGCCGTGGGGCCCCGACAAGATCACCGAGGACGGCCGCGAGCAGCTGCGCGCCCTCGGCTTCAACATCTGATCGCGCCCGCGTGACCGGGGTCCGGGCCGGCCGGGTCGTCGAGGTGGCCCCGGAGCGCCTGGCGGGCTGGCGGGAGCGCTTCGCGGTCGCCAACCCGGAAGGGCCGCAGCGGCTGGGGGGGCTCGAGCGCTTCGACCACGACCCCCTCGCCGTCGTCCTCGTGCGCCGGGGCGGGTATGCCGTGGGGCTGGCCGAGGCCGGCCGGCTGGTCGCGCACAAGGTCGGCACCCGTCACGTGCAGTCCCGCACGGCGGCCGGCGGGTGGTCCCAGCAGCGCTTCGCGCGGCGCCGGGCGAACCAGGCCGACGCGCTCGTGGGGGCCGTCCGGGACCACGCGGTGCGGCTGCTCTCCGGCGTCGGTGCCACCGCGTCCGGTGGTGGGCTCCCGTCCGGTGCTGGGCTCCGTGGCGACGATGTGCGTCCGCCGACGGCGGGTCTCGTGGTGGGCGGGGACCGCGCCCTGGTGGCCGAGGTGCTGGCCGACGCCCGGCTGGCGGCACTGGCCGCGCTGCCGCGGCGCGAGCTCTACGACCTGCCCGACCCCCGGCTCGACGTGCTCCGGCGCGCCGTCGAGCGGGGCCGCGCCGTCCGCGTCACCGTGCACGACGCCTCGCCCTAGCACCCGCTGCGGTCAGGGGCCGGCGTTGACGTCCGGCACGGCGAAGGTGTCGCACTGGTTCAGGTCGCCGCTCTCGTGGCCGTGCAGGAACCACCGCTGCCGGGCCTCGGCCGAGCCGTGCGTCCACGACTCCGGGCTGACCCGGCCGGCCGTGGCCTCCTGGATGCGGTCGTCGCCGACCGAGGCGGCCGCCGACAGCGCGTCACGGATGTCGGACTCCGTGAGCGGCTCGAGGAAGGCCTGGCCCTGCGCGTCCCTGGTGTTGGACGCGTGGTGCGCCCACACCCCGGCGAGGCAGTCGGCCATCAGCTCGACGCGCACGGCTCCGCTGTTGGGCCCGGACGGGTCCTGCTGCGCCCGGTCCAGCAGGCCGAGCTGGTCCTGCAGGGCGTGGCCGTACTCGTGCGCGACGACGTACTCCTGCGCCAGCGGGCCGCCGCTGGAGCCGAACTGCTGCTCGAGCACGCCGAAGAACGACGCGTCGAGGTAGACCATCTGGTCCAGTGGGCAGTAGAACGGCCCGACCTGGTTCGAGGCGGTGCCGCACGCGGACTGCGTCGTGCCGGAGTACAGGACCGTCTGGGTCGGGCGCCACTCCCTGCCGTACTGCGGGAGCTCTCCCGTCCAGTACGCCTGCACCGAGTTCACCGTGCCGATGACGCGGCACTGCACACCCCGGTTGGCGTCGGCGCCGGTGCGGCACGCCGAGAAGGCGTCCTCGTCCTGGCGCCCCGCCGCCTGCACCTCCGTGGCGTCCAGACCGGCGTTCGTCCCGGTCGGCACCCCGCCGTCGCTCCCGCCGCCACCGAAGAAGAGCGAGAGGATGAGCACGACGAGCGCGCCGAGGCCGCCCAGCCCACCGCCGACCACCAGGCCGCCGGGGCCGCCCCCTCCGCCGCCGCCCCCGGTCACCTGTGAGGTGTCGAGGCGGACGTTGTCGTGGAAGCTCATCGGTCTCTCTGCGGGTGCGGGCGGGTGGCGACGGCCGAGCCGTCGATGCCGAGCCGCCGGGGCGGGAGGGCCGAGTCGTCTCGGGGTGGCGCTTACACTAGGACGCGCAGCGCCCTCCGGGGCCGTTGCGGGCCGGGCGTCCGTCACGGCGCGTGGCGCCGTGCGTCGCACCCGCGGGTGCCTCCGCCACCACCTCCCGACGAAGGACCACCGTTGATCTCCGCTGCCGCCCTCGAGCTGCGCGCCGGCTCGCGCCTGCTGCTGCAGGACGCGACCTTCCGCGTGGCCCCGGGCGACCGGGTGGGGCTCGTCGGCCGCAACGGTGCCGGCAAGACCACGCTGACGAAGGTCCTCTCCGGCGAGGCGCTGCCGGCCGCGGGCGCCGTCACGCGCTCCGGCACGGTCGGCTACCTCCCCCAGGACCCCCGCACCGGCGACCTCACCATGAGCGCCCGCGACCGGGTCCTCTCGGCCCGCGGACTGGACACCATCGTCGGGGGGCTGCGGGCGACCGAGCGGGCGATGGGCGAGGAGGCCGGCGAGCGACAGGAGCGCGCCATGGCGCGCTACGCCCGGCTCGACGCCGAGTTCACCGCCGCCGGCGGGTATGCCGCGGAGTCCGAGGCCGCGTCCGTGGCGGCCGCGCTCGGGCTGGTGGAGCGCCTGCTGGAACAGCCCCTCGGCACCCTCTCCGGGGGGCAGCGGCGGCGCGTGGAGCTCGCGCGGATCCTCTTCTCCGGGGCCGAGACGCTGCTGCTCGACGAGCCCACCAACCACCTCGACGCCGACTCCGTCCTGTGGCTGCGCGACCACCTCACGGCATACCGGGGTGGCCTGGTGGTCATCTCGCACGACGCCGGGCTGCTCGGCACCGTGGTGAACCGGGTGATGCACCTGGACGCCAACCGGGCCGTGCTGGACGTCTACAACGTGGGGTGGACGGCATACCTGCAACAGCGGGAGACCGACGAGCGGCGCCGGCGCCGGGAGCGGGCCAACGCCGAGAAGAAGGCGTCCGCCCTGATGGCCCAGGCGGACAAGATGCGCGCCAAGGCGACCAAGACGGTGGCCGCGCAGAACATGGCGCGGCGGGCCGAGCGGATGCTGTCCGGGCTGGAGGCCGAGCGGGCGCACGACAGGGTGGCCCGGCTGCGCTTCCCGGAGCCGGCACCGTGCGGGCGCACGCCGCTGCGGGCGACCGGGCTCTCCCGCAGCTACGGGTCGCTGGAGGTCTTCACCGACGTCGACCTCGCCGTCGACCGCGGGTCACGGGTGGTCATCCTCGGGCTCAACGGCGCCGGGAAGACCACCCTGCTGCGCGTGCTGGCCGGCGTGGACACCCCGGACACCGGGGCGGTGGAGCCGGGCCACGGGCTGAAGGTCGGCTACTACGCGCAGGAGCACGAGAACCTCGACGTCGACCGCACGGTCCTGGAGAACATGCGCTCGGCCGCGCCGGACCTCGGTGACACCGAGGTGCGCAAGGTGCTCGGCTCGTTCCTCTTCAGTGGGGACGACGCGGTCAAGCCCGCCCGGGTCCTCTCCGGCGGGGAGAAGACCCGCCTGTCCCTGGCGCTGCTGGTGGTGTCCGCGGCCAACGTGCTGCTGCTCGACGAGCCGACCAACAACCTCGACCCGGCCTCGCGCACCGAGGTCCTGGGGGCGCTGCGGTCCTACCGCGGCGCCGTGGTCCTCGTGACCCACGACGAGGGCGCGGTCGACGCGCTGGAGCCGGAGCGGATCCTGCTCCTGCCCGACGGCGTCGAGGACCTGTGGGGGGCCGACTACCGCGACCTGGTGGCCCTGGCCTGAGTGGTCAGCCGGGGATCGCGGGCAGGCGGGTGAGCGCCCGGGCGACGGACTCCTGCAGGGCGCTGTCCTCCCACGTGACGTCGACGAGGTCGCCCTTGAGGTAGGCGTCGTAGGCGGGCAGGTCGAGGTGGCCGTGCCCGCACAGCGCGGTGAGGATGACCTTCTCCTCCCCTGTCTCCACGCACGCGACCGCCTCGTCGACCGCGGCGGCGAGTGCGTGGGTCGGCTCGGGCGCCGGGACGATGCCCTCGGTGCGGGCGAAGAGCACGCCGGCGGCGAAGCAGTCCTGCTGCGTCTTCGCGGTCGCCTCGATGTGGCCCTCCGCGTAGAGGTGGCTGATCAGCGGGCTCATGCCGTGGTAGCGCAGGCCCCCGGCGTGGATCGGGTCCGGGATGAAGTCGTGCCCCAGGGTGTGCATCTTGAGCATCGGCGTCAGGCCGGCGACGTCCCCGAAGTCGTAGGCGTAGGTGCCCTGGGTCAGCGACGGGCAGGAGGCGGGCTCGACGGCCCGGATGACCGGGCCGGTGCCGGCGGCCAGCTTCTCGCGCAGGAACGGGAAGCTCAGGCCGCCGAAGTTGGAGCCGCCGCCCGTGCAGCCGACGAGGAGGTCGGCGGTCTCGCCGATCTTCGCCAGCTGGAGCAGGGCCTCCTCACCGATGACGGTCTGGTGCAGCAGCACATGGTTGAGGACCGACCCCAGCGCGTAGTTCGTCGACGGTTCCTGCGCCGCCATCTCGACCGCCTCGCTGATGGCGATCCCGAGGGAGCCGGGGGAGGCGGGGTCCGCCGCGAGGATCGCGCGCCCCGCCTCGGTCAGGTCGGAGGGGCTCGGGTGGACCGTGGCGCCGAAGGTCTCCATCATGATCTTGCGGTACGGCTTGGCGTCGTAGGAGGCCCGCACCTGCCAGACCTCGCACTCGAGACCGAACTGGGCGCAGGCGAAGGCCAGCGCGGTGCCCCACTGGCCGGCGCCGGTCTCGGTGGTCAGCCTGCGGATGCCCGCCTTGGCGTTGTAGTAGGCCTGCGGCACGGCGGTGTTGGGCTTGTGCGAGCCGGCGGGGGACACCCCTTCGTACTTGTAGTAGATCCGCGCCGGGGTGCCGAGCGCCTTCTCGAGCCGGTGGGCGCGGAACAGCGGGGACGGCCGCCACAGCCGGTAGACGTCCTGCACCTCCTGCGGGATGTCGACGTACTGCTCCGTCGTGACCTCCTGGCCGATGAGGTCCATCGGGAAGATCGCGGCGAGGTCCTCGGGCCCGACCGGCTGGCCGGTGCCGGGGTGCAGCGGCGGCGGGGGAGGGGTCGGCAGGTCGTGGAGGATGTTGTACCAGCGCGTCGGCATCTCGTCCTCGTCGAGCAGGACCTTGTGTCGAAGCGGTGCGGTCACGGCATACCTTCCTGGTGGCGGTCCCCGCGTGCGGCGGGGCATCGTGTGTGGCGGGGCGCCGGGTGTGGCGGGGCGCCGGGTGTGGCGGGCCCCCGCCATCCTCGCAGGTGGCCCGTGGACGCGGGCGGGACCCGGCCGCGAAGGGCCGGCGCGGAACAGGTGTCGGTGCCGCATGGTTGACTCGCCGAGGACGAGCAACCGGGAGCGCACGGATGAGCATGCAGGGCTGGCACGCGATGCGGAGCATGACGCAGGACCGCAGCGTCGCCGAGCGGCGCTTGGCGCCCGGGACCACGCGGCGCGTCGTGCGCTACGCGCGGCCCTACGACCGGCCGATCGCGGTGTTCCTGGCCTTGGTCTGCGTGGACGCCGTGCTCGTCGTCGCCGTCCCGCTCCTGCTCAAGGTGCTCATCGACGACGGGGTGGTCCCCGGGGACCGGCGGGTGGTCGTCACCACGGCGCTCGTCGTCGCCGCGATCGCACTCGTCTCCGCGGTCGCGACCCTGGCCCAGCGCTGGTTCTCCTCGCGCATCGGTGAGGGGCTGATCTACGACCTGCGCACCGAGGTCTTCTCGCACGTGCTGCGCCAGCCCATCGCCTTCTTCACCCGTGCCCAGACCGGCGCCCTGGTGACCCGGCTGAACAGCGACGTCATCGGCGCCCAGACCGCCTTCACCTCGGTGCTCTCCAGCGTGGTGAGCAACGCGATCTCGCTCGTCCTCATCGTCGGCGCCATGTCCGTCCTGTCCTGGCAGCTGACCCTCGCCGCCCTGCTCCTCGTGCCGCTCTTCCTGGTGCCGGCCCGCCTGATGGGCCGCCGGCTCGCCTCCCTGTCGCACGAGCAGATGAGCCTGAACGCCGACATGGGCACCCGGATGGCCGAGCGGTTCAACGTGGCAGGGGCGCTGCTCGTCAAGCTCTTCGGCCGGCCGGCCACCGAGGACGACGCCTACGCCGAGCGCGCGGCGAAGGTCCGCGACGTGGGCATCGCCATCGCCCTCAACCGGTCCTTCTTCTTCGTCGCCCTCACCACGGTCGCCGCGCTGGCGACCGCGATGGTCTACGGCGTCGGCGGGCTGATGGCCGTCGGCGGCACCCTCACGGTCGGGACGCTGCTCGCCCTGAGCGCGCTGCTGGCCCGGCTCTACGGCCCGCTCACGGCCCTGTCCAACGTCCGGGTGGACGTCATGACGGCGCTGGTCTCCTTCGAGCGGGTCTTCGAGGTGCTCGACCTGGAGCCGCTCGTCGCGCAGGCCCCCGAGGCCCGCGACATCCCGGCGCGGCCGGTGCGGCTGGAGGTCGAGGACGTCGCCTTCTCCTACCCGAGTGCGGACGAGGTGTCCCTGGCCTCGCTCGAGAGCGTCGCCGCGGGCGACCGCCGGGGGGGCGGACCGGTCCTCTCCGGCGTCTCCTTCACGGTGGAGCCGGGGCAGCTCGTCGCCCTCGTCGGCCCGAGCGGTGCGGGCAAGACGACGATCACGAGCCTGGTCTCCCGCCTCTACGACCCCGACCACGGCTCGGTGCGCATCAACGACGTCGACCTCCGCGACGCGACGCTGGCCTCCCTGCGCGACACCGTCGGGGTGGTGACCCAGGAGGCGCACCTCTTCCACGACACGATCCGGGCCAACCTGCTCTACGCCCGCCCGGACGCGAGCGACGAGCGCATCGAGGCCGCCCTGCGTGCCGCCCAGGTGTGGGAGCTGGTGGCGTCGCTGCCGTCCGGGCTGGACACCGTGGTGGGCGACCGCGGGCACCGGCTCAGCGGCGGCGAGAAGCAGCGCCTCGCCATCGCCCGGCTGCTGCTGAAGGGTCCGGGCCTGCTCGTCCTCGACGAGGCCACGGCGCACCTGGACAGCGAGTCCGAGCAGGCGCTGCAGCGCGCCCTGGACGCGGCACTCGAGGGCCGCACCGCCCTGGTCATCGCCCACCGCCTCTCGACCGTCCGGCACGCCGACCTGATCCTCGTCGTCGACGACGGGCGGATCGTCGAGCGCGGCGGGCACGCCGAGCTCATCGCCCGAGGCGGCCTCTACGCCGACCTCTACCGCACCCAGTTCGCCGACGAGAGCGCGGACCTGCTCGCCTGAGGCGAGGTCACTCGTCCTCGTCGTCCCAGATGCGGTGCTTCTTGGCCTTCGGGCGGATGGCCCCCTCCTCGCGGAGCTCGCGGCGGATGCCGAGCCAGATCAGGACGAAGCCGGCGGGCATGGCGGCGAGCCACCACTGGAACGCGTACGCCTGGTGCGGCCCCAGGCTGCGGTCGGGAGGCTCCAGCGCGGTCGGCCGGGCCGCCGTGCCGCCGTCCGCCGTGCGCTCGGACTCCAGCAGGACGTAGCCGCCGAGCACCGGGGTCCCGATCGCGGCCGACGCCTCGGCGAGGTTCATGCTGGGGAGCTGGCCGTCGGGGAGGTCGCGGCCCAGGGACGCCTCGCCGGGTCGGACCCAGCCGGTCACCGTCACCTCGCCCGGCGGCGCCGCGGGCACCGGTGGCAGGACGTCGGCCCCCCGGCCGCTGTTGACCACCCATCCCCGGTTGACCAGCACCGTCCCCGTGCCCCCGGTGAGGTCGAGCGGCACGAGGACCTCGTAGCCGTAGACGCCCGCGTTGGGGCGGTTCCGGACGTAGAGCTGGTCCTGCGGGCGGTACGTCCCCACGGCCTCGACGCTGGTCCAGTCCCGCGACCGTGGCAGCGGAGACGAGGTGAGCACCGTGCCGAGGGGGACGGGGTCGGCGGCGTAGTGCGCGTCGAGCCGGTCGTTGCGGGCTGCCTTGGCCTCGTAGCGGCCCCACTGCCACTGGCCGAGGTAGAACGAGACGACGGCGAAGACGACGGTGACGGCGAGGGCTCCGAGCCACCGCCGGGTGAACAGCCGCCTCAGCACCACGTCAGGGTAGACGTCGCGCCTCGGAGCTCCCGCGCCCGCCATCGGTCGGCGGCGAGCCTGGGGGGGCGAGCGCCGGTTCCGAGGCGGCGAGGGCCGACTCGGAGGGGGCGAGCGCCGGTTCCGAGGCGGCGAGGGCCGACACCGGGACGGTGTCGCGCAGGAAGCCGCGCAGGGAGAGGAAGTCGCCCAGGGTGGCGACGTGGGCGTCGCACGCGAGCCACACCTTGCGCCGGTCGGCGACGTGGAGTCGGGGGTTGTTCCACCGCAGGGCGCTCGTCGCCTCGGCGCGGCAGCCCCTGGCGCTGCAGACCAGGCGCTCGCTCATCGTCCGAGCCGCCCGCGCTCTGCGGGCGAGGGCGCGGTGAGGGGGCTCACCTGTCCCCGGATGCGCGGACGCCGGGCGTTGGCGAACAGCACGGCGACATAGGGCAGGAACGCCGCCCCGGCGGCGAAGGTCCACCGGAGCCAGCCGTCGAACACCACCATGAGGATGAAGCACGTCGTGCGGATGCCCATCGTCAGCAGGTAGCGGCGGATCCGAGCCTCGCTGTCGTCGCTGGCCGGCGCCGGGGCGGTCGTCACCGACTGCGCGACCGGAGGCGGGGGACGACGGGGTGGCGGCACCGCTCCACTGTAGGTTGTGATCCTGGGTGCGGTGCCGCCGCGGTCGGACGTCCTCGGGCGGCTACCCGGCGGTAGTCCACTACGGTCGTGCCGTCCGCCCGGCGCCGTGCCGGGCCCCGAGGCAGGAGCCCCATGAGCGAACCGCGCACCGTGCTCGTCACCGGCGGCAACCGCGGCATCGGGCTGGCCATCGCCCGGGCCCTCGCGGCCGGCGGTGACCGGGTGGCCGTCACCTCGCGGTCGGGGGAGGGCCCCGACGAGCTGCTCACGGTGCGCTGCGACGTCACCGACACCGCGTCGGTCGACGCCGCCTTCACCGAGGTGGAGGACCGGCTCGGGCCGGTCGAGGTGCTGGTGGCCAACGCCGGTATCACCGCGGACGGCCTGCTCATGCGGATGTCCGACGAGGACTTCGACTCGGTGGTGGACACCAACCTCGCCGGCGCCTTCCGCTGTGTCCGGCGGGCCAGCACGGGGATGATCCGCCTGCGCCGGGGCCGCATCGTCCTCGTCTCCAGCGTCGTGGGCCTCTACGGGTCCCCGGGGCAGGCCAACTACGCGGCGAGCAAGGCCGGGCTGGTCGGCCTGGCCCGCTCGGTCACCCGTGAGCTGGGCGGTCGCGGGATCACGGCCAACGTCGTGGCCCCCGGCTTCGTGGAGACCGACATGACCGCGGCGCTGCCCGAGGACCGCCAGGCGGCGTACCGCGAGGCGATCCCGGCCGGGCGCTTCGGGCACGTCGAGGAGGTGGCCGCCGCGGTGCGCTACCTCGCCAGTCCCGAGGCGGCATACGTCTCCGGCGCCGTGCTGCCGGTCGACGGCGGGCTCGGCATGGGGCACTGACCCCGCGCCCGGCCACCCACCGGAGACCACCACCTCACTTCCACCGAACCGCAGGAGGGACCACCGCATGCTCCTCGAGGGCAAGAAGCTGCTCGTCACCGGCGTCCTCATGGACACCTCCATCGCCTTCTCCGTCGCGCGCCTGGCGCAGGAGCAGGGTGCCGAGGTCGTCCTGACCTCGTTCGGGCGGACCATGAAGCTCACCTCGGCCATCGCCCGCCGGCTGCCGACCACGCCGCCGGTGATCGAGCTCGACGTCACCAGCGCCGAGGACCTGGACGCCCTGGCGGGCCGGGTGGGCGAGCACGTCGACCGGCTCGACGGCGTGCTGCACTCGATCGGCTTCGCGCCCCCTGGGGCGTTCACCTTCCTGGAGGCGTCGTGGGAGGACGTCGCGACGGCCGTGCAGGTCTCGGCCTACTCCCTTCCGGCGCTGGCCCGGGCCGCCGCGCCGCTGATGTCCTCAGGGTCCAGCATCGTCGGCCTGACCTTCGACGCGCGCTACGCCTGGCCCGTCTACGACTGGATGGGCGTCGCCAAGGCGGCCTTCGAGGCGACCAACCGCTACCTCGCGCGGGACCTCGGACCGCGGGGGATCCGCTGCAACCTCGTCGCCGCCGGCCCGATCCGCACCACCGCCGCGAAGTCGATCCCCGGGTTCGAGCGGTTCGAGCAGGAGTGGGGCACCCGCGCCCCGCTCGGCTGGGACGTCCGGGACCCCGAGCCCGCGGCCCGGGCCTGCGCGGCCCTGCTCTCGGACTGGTTCCCGGCGACGACCGGGGAGGTCGTCCACGTCGACGGCGGCTTCCACGCGATGGGCGTCTGAGCGGCGACGAGCCGCCACGATGCTGCCGCAGCTGAGTGGCGCCCCCGGGGTGGCCGGCCGGGAGGTGCGCGTCCTGGAGGGCCCGAACCTCTACTTCCCCCGCCCCGCGGTCAAGGTCACCCTTGCCGCGCCGGGGCTGTCGGCCGCCGACGAGGCCACCGTCCGCCGGGTCGCCGACGAGCTGGGTATGCCGCGTGGCGCCGTCGGTGCGCCCGGCACCGCCACCCGACAGCGGGCGCTGGCCCGGCTGGCGGAGCGGGTGGTCCGCCGGCTGGCCGAGGCGGGCGGCACCTCGCGGCTCGGGGTGCGCTCACGCACGGCGGGCGAGGTCGACACGGTGGTCGTCGCCTTCGTGTGGCGGCGGCGCGGCCCGGCCGAGGCGCTCGGCGAGGCCGTCGCCCCGGTCCTGCGCTCCCTGCTGGCCGGGGAGCCGCTGGCGACGGCGCTGGCACCCGGCGCCGAGCGGGTGCGCACCGCGGCGGACGGCGAGCCGGCGCAGGTGCTCGTGCCCCGGGTGCCCGTCGCCGCGGTCACCGGGACCAACGGCAAGACCACGACCACCCGGCTGCTGGCCCACCTCGGCATGACGGCCGGGCGGCGGACCGGGTGGAGCTCCACCGACGGGATCGTCGTGCAGGGCGAGGTCGTCGAGCCGGGTGACTACTCCGGGCCGGCCGGCGCCCGCGGCGTGCTGCGGGCCGACGGCGTCGAGCTCGGCATCCTGGAGACGGCCCGCGGCGGCATCCTCCTGCGGGGCCTCGGTGTCACGGCCAACGACGTCTCGGTCGTCACCAACGTGTCGGCGGACCACCTCGGCCTGCAGGGCATCGACACCGTCGACCAGCTGGCCGAGGTCAAGGCGGTCGTGACCCGGGTGACCCGTCCGGGCGGGTGGGCGGTGCTCAACGGCGAGGACCCCCGCGTCTGGGCGATGCGCGCCGGCACCCGGGGGCGGCCGTGGGCCTTCACGCTGGACCCCGACGCACCAGCGGTCCGGGAGGCACTCGGTGCCGGAGGACGGGCGACCACGATCCTGGACGGGAGCCTGTGCGTGCTCCGTCCCGGTCGTGCGCCGGACCGGCTGCTCCCCGTGGTCGACGTGCCGGTCACCCTCGCCGGGCTGTCCCGGCACAACGTCGCCAACGCCCTCGCCGCCGCCTCGGCGGGCCTGGCCCTCGGGCTGCCCCGGGAGGCGGTCGTCGAGGGGCTGCGCAGCTTCGTCCCGGACACCCGGCTCAACCCCGGCCGGCTGAACGTCTTCACCGTCCCGCTGCCGGCGCACGACGGCTCGGCGACGGTCGTCGTCGACCTCGCGCACAACGAGGCGGGGCTGGAGGCGCTCCTCGACGTGGCCCGCGGCCTCACCGCCCCCGGGGGCCGGGTGCGCCTCGGGCTCGGCACCGGGGGCGACCGCACCGACGAGATCCTCGAGGGGCTCGGCGAGCTGGCCGGGCTGCGGGCCGACCACGTCGTCGTCACCCACAAGGAGCACTACCTCCGCGGCCGCACGACCGCTGAGCTCGAACGGCACCTGCGCACCGGGCTGGCCCGGGCCGGGGTGCACGAGGTGGCGTCGTACGGCACCGAGCTCGACGGCCTCCAGGCCCTGGTCGCGGGCGCCGGCGACGGGGACGTCGTCGCCCTGATGACCCACGCCGAGCGGGAGTCCGCGGTGCGGTGGCTGCAGTCGGTCGGCGCGACGGCGGACGGCCCGTCGGTGGTTCGGCGCAAGGTGCTGGCCGCCCGGGGCGGCCATGAGGCCGAGGCCGAGGTGACCGCCCTGTGGCAGCTGGCCGACCCGGCCGCCCGGGTGGCCGCAGCCCAGGACCTGGTGGGGGCGCACCCCGGCGACCCGCGCCTGCTCTTCGAGCTCGCCTCAGCCCTCGACGCGGCCGAGCGGGAGGCCGAGGCCGAGACGGCATACCGGCACGCCCTGGGGTCCGGTCTCGGGGAGCCGCACCGGCACCGGGCCCGGGTGCAGCTGGCCGCGACGCTGCGCCGGCTCGGCCGCGCCGAGGAGGCCGTTCGCCTCCTCGACGAGGTGGCCGGCGAGCGACCCGACGTCGCGGCCGTCGCGGCGTTCCGGGCGTTGTGCCTGGTCGACCTCGGCCGGGCCGAGGAGGCGGTGGCCGACCTGGTCGACGCGCTGGCGACGGCGGCGCCGGAGGAGGAGACGGCCGCGTGGTCCGGTGCCCTGCACCGGTATGCCGGCCGGCTGCGGTCGCGCTGAGGAGCTCCCGCCGCGGGACCTGCCGGGACGGGCGCGCCCCGCGCCCCCCCCGTTCACGCGGGACGGTGCCGCACCAGCTGCCGTGGCCGGGCCGGCTCGCCCGCGTGCTCCCGCCTCTGCGCCCGCAGCAGCAGCGTGAGGGCGCCGAGCATCGGGACGGCGTAGATCCACAGCCACCAGCCGAAGAAGAGCAGCCCGGTGTGGAACCCCAGGAGCGCGAGAGGCCCCACCTCCAGGCGCCGCCCGCCGGACAGGACGAGCAGCCCCGCGACGGCCTCGCCGGCGATCAGCAGGCCGCTGAACACCGCGGCGTTCGGCACGACCAGCGCCGCCCACGTCTCACGGACGAAGGCGAACTGCGAGAGCTCGCCGAAGGCGGCGAAGGAGTCGGGGTCGGTCACCCGGTAGACGACGTTGACTCCCGCCCCGAACACCAGGAACAGCACGCCGAGCGCCACCCGGGCGACGAGCCGGGCGCGCTCGCTCCGGTCGGCGCGCAGCGACGTCACCATGACGGTCGCCCCAGGACGACCCGCATGACCTTCTCGATGACCCGCGTCCCTTCCGCGCCGAGACTCCTCCGGTCCTGGGCATCGGGGCTCGCGCCACCGGACGGGACGGCACTGCGTCCGGTCTTCCTCTCCGGCGAGGGCCGAGGACGGCCTGTGCCCCAGCTCACGATGGGTGCCCGATGTGCTCACGATGGGTGAGATGGGTGCCCTAACGCACGGGGGGGGTGCTCGGCGGGGTGCTCGGCGGCCGCCTCCACCTCGGGGTCCAGGGCGGCGGCCGCCTCCGCCTCGGTGTCCATGGCGGCGCCCTCCCGCGCCGCCCGGGCGCTCATCGCCTCCGGGTCGAGGTCGGGGTCGCCCGTGGAGTCACCGGTGCTGTGCGTCCCGGGCTGGGCCTGCTGGGTCATCGCCTCCAGCTCCGCCATGACGCGGGCGTGCTGGTCCACGCAGAGCACCACGAGGTCGCCGGGGTTGGCGAGGGCGAGGCAGGTGCGCACCGCCGTCACCTCGTCGATGACCACCTGCACCTGGCGGCAGCGGGCGCCGCCCTCGGCGATCCGCGCCCGTGCGCCCTGCGCGACGAGCTCCGCGGTCTCGCCACGGGGCCGGCCGCGCAGCCGCTCGTCCTCGCGCACGACGAGCACGTCGAAGTGCTCCGCGGCGACGGCACCGAGCTCACGCATGTCGGTCTCCCGCCGGTCGCCCGCGCTGGCGACCATCCCGATGCGCGAGACCCGCCCCACGTCGGAGGCACCGTCGCGCCCGGACGCGTAGCGCTCGACGAAGTCGCCGAGCACCCGCATGCCGGGGGCGTTGTGGCAGTAGTCGACGAAGACGTCGACGTGGTGGACGTTGACCTGGTTCATCCGGCCGGGGGACAGGTAGTAGGTGGTCGCGAAGGTCCGCAGTCCCTGCCGGATCTCGTGCAGCCCGGTGCCCACCGCGAGGGCGGCACCGGCGGCGGCCATCGCGTTGGCCACGTTGAACAGTGCGGTCCCGCCGAACGTCGCCGGCAGCAGGTGGGTCCAGGCGAGCTGCATGCTGCGCCGGCCGTGGCGCAGGACGACCATGTCCCCGCGGTCGCTCGGGTCCAGGACCACGGCCCGACCGCCCCGACGGCAGTGGTCGTCGACGAGCTCGCGGACCGGCGTGCCCGGCGCCGCGAGGGTGAACCACACCACCGCCCCCGAGCAGCGCCGCCGCATCCTGCGGACCAGCGGGTCGTCGGCGTTGAGGACCGCGAAGCCGTCCCGCGGCACCGCCTCCACGACCACCGCCTTGACCTCCGCCAGCTGCTCCACGGTGTCGATGCCGCGGGTGCCGAGGTGGTCGGGCGCCACGTTGGTGACGACCGCGACGTCGTTGCGGTCGTAGCCGAGCCCCTCGCGCAGGATGCCGCCGCGGGCGACCTCCATGACGGCGAAGTCGACCCGCGGGTTCTGCAGGACCATCCGGGCCGACTTCGGCCCCGAGGCGTCGGCCTTGAGCACGAGCCGCTCGTCGATGACGATGCCGTCGGTCGAGGTCATGCCGACCTTGCGGCCGACGCCCTTCATGATGTGGGCGATCATCCGGGCCGTCGTGGTCTTGCCGTTGGTCCCGGTCACCGCGACGATCGGCACCCGCGAGGGCGCGCCGGGGGGGAAGAGCAGGTCGACCACCGGCTTGGCGATGAACTGCGGCTCACCCACCGTCGGGTGGGTGTGCATCCGGAAGCCGGGCGCCGCGTTCACCTCCACGATGGCACCGCCGGTCTCGCGCACCGGGGCGGCGATGTCGGGGCAGACGAAGTCGATGCCCGCGACGTCCAGGCCGATCAGCCGGGCCGCCTCCTCGGCGATCTCGACGTTGTCGGGGTGGGCGTCCAGGGTGCGGTCGACCGCGATGCCGCCGGTCGACACGTTGCCGGTGAGCGCCAGCTTGACCGTCGTGCCGCCCGGGGGCACCTCGTCGAGGGCGAACCCCTGCTCCTGGACGAGCGCCACCGCGGCGTCGTCGACCCGGATCCGGGTGAGGACCTTCTCGTGGCCCACGCCGCGACGCGGGTCGGCGTTGGTGAGCTCGACGAGCTCGGCCACGGTGTGCTCGCCGTCGCCGGTGACGTGGGCGGGGACCCGCTCGGCGATCGCCTGCATCCGGCCCCCGACGATGAGGCACCGGTAGTCCCGCCCCCTGACGAAGGACTCCACCACCACGTGGCCCCGCCGGGACTGGGCCTCGGCCACCTCGAACGCCGCGCGCACCTCGGCCTCGCTCGTGAGGTCCAGGCAGACCCCCCGGCCGTGGTTGCCGTCCAGCGGCTTGACCACCACCGGGCCGCCGATCCGCAGCGCCGCCGCGGCCGCGCCGTCCGCGCTGCGGACCGTCTGCTGGCGGGGCACCGGCAGGCCCGCCGACGCGAGCAGGGTCCCGGTGAGGTCCTTGTCGCCGGCGATGTCGACGGCCAGCGCGCTCGTCAGGGACGTCATGGTCGCCCGGATCCGCTGCTGGTGCACCCCCTGCCCCAGCTGGACCAGGCTGGCGCCGTTGAGCCGGATGTAGGGGATGTCCCGGCTCACCGCCTCCTCGAGGATGGCGGCGGTGGAGGGGCCGAACGCCAGCCGCTCCGCGCGCCGGAGAAACGCCTCCAGCTCGACCTCGAAGTCGAGGCCCGGCTCCTCCTGCACGAGGTGGTTGACGACGCGCACGGCCAGCCGCCCGGCCGCCAGGCCGACCCCCTCGTCGTTGTAGCCGTAGACGATGTTGTAGCGGCCCGGGTGCCCCTTCACCCCGCGGGTCTTGCCCCGTCGCAGGTCGTGCCCGGCCTCCTGCTGCAGCTGCAGCGCGACGTGCTCGGTGACGTGGCCCAGCCAGGTGCCGTCCTGCATCCGCTCGACGAAGCCGCCCCGCCTGCCGGTCGAGCAGGTGTGGTGTGCCAGCCCGGGCAGCAGCTCCAGCAGGCGCTCCGCGAAGCCGGGAAGGGTGTCGGTCGGCCAGCCCTCCAGCACGCCGAGGTCGACGACCAGGTGGATCGCCGGCTCGTACGACCACACGTTGCCGCCGCGGTAGACGCGCAACTCGACGACCGCCAGCTCCGGCGCCGCCGGGCCGGTGGGGGTGGGGCGCTGGGTGGGCATGGTGCTCCTCGTCGGCGGGATGGGAGAAGAAGGGGTACGTCGGGTGCGCGCTCAGCCCTTGGCGGTCGCCAGGGTGACCGCCGGGTCCGCGTGCTGCTCGACGAAGCCGGTCAGCGCCACCTTCTCCAGGTCGAACGACGCACCCGCCGGCAGCGCGTGGAGGACGGCCCCCGAGACCAGCATCGGGGCCCCACGCCGGGTGTCCGGTGCGTCGGTGGTGGCGCCCCGGCAGTCCAGGACCATCACGCCGCCGCTCCCGAGCACCGTGAAGCGGCGCCCGTCGCTGACCTCGATGGCGGTGTCCTCGTCGATGCCGATCCCGAGCAGGCTCGGGGAGGCGGCGATGACGGACAGCAGCCGGCCGTAACGGGTCCGCTGGCCGAAGTGCTGGTCGAGGACGACGCCGCGGAGCAGGCCCAGCCCCGCGCTGACCTGGCTGGCTCGCTGGACCGGCGTGACCCCCTCCTCGCCCATCGAGATCATGAACTCGCTCATGACCGCCGCGCCGGCCGACGTCCCGGCGACGACGGCTCCCCGGGCGTGCGCCCGGTGCACCGCGTCGCCGAGCGGGGTGCCGGGCAGGAACTGGGACAGGCGCAGCTGGCTGCCGCCGCTGAGGAAGATGCCGGTGGCGCGGTCGACCAGGGCGACCGCCTGGGGGTCGTGCGCCTCCTGCCGGGAGGCGGGGTCGACGACATCGACCCCCGGGGCACCCAGCCGGGTCAGCACCTCGCGGTAGGACGCCGCGACCTCGGCCGGGAACGAGGAGGCGGTCGGCACGACGACCAGCCGGGAGCGGCGGCCACCGGCCAGCCGGACGAACCGGCGCAGCAGCGAGGCCCTGCCCACCCGGTCCTCGGCGCCGCCGAGGACGAGCAGCGTCGGCGTGTCGGAGGGGTAGCGCGCCATCGGGACAGCCTAGTGAACGGCGCCGGTCGTGGTGGGCGCCCCGCCGTCGGCCGCGTCCGCCTCCTCGACCTCCTCGCGGGTGATCCCGAGGAGGAACAGCACCGCGTCGAGGTAGGGCACGCTCACCGAGGCGTCGGCCTGCTCCCGCACGACCGGCTTGGCGTTGAACGCCACGCCGAGCCCGGCCGCCGCGAGCATGTCCAGGTCGTTGGCGCCGTCGCCGACGGCCACCGTCCGGCTCAGGGGCAGGCCCTCCAGGGCGGCGAACTCCCGCAGCGCCTCGGCCTTGCCGGCCCGGTCGACGACCTCGCCGACGACGCTGCCGGTGAGCCGGCCGTCGAGCACCTCGAGCCGGTTGGCCCGGACGTGCTCGATGCCGAGCTCCTGCGCGATCGGGTGGACGACCTCGACGAAGCCGCCGGACACCAGCCCCACCGTCATCCCGAGCCGGCGCAGCGTCCGCACCAGCGTCCGGGCGCCGGGGGTCAGTCGCACCTCGGCGCGCACCTCGTCCAGGACGGACTCGGGCAGTCCGGCGAGGGCGGCCACCCGGGCCCGCAGGCTCGCGGCGAAGTCGAGCTCGCCCCGCATCGTCGCCTCGGTCACCGCCGCCACCTCCGCCTCCCGGCCGGCGTGCCGGGCGAGCAGCTCGATGACCTCGTCCTGGATCAGGGTGGAGTCCACGTCCATGACGACCAGGCGGCGGCCGCGTCGGGCCAGCCCGGCCGGGGCCACCGCGACGTCGACGCCCTGCGCCGCGGCCACGAGGGCGAGACGGTGGCGCAGCGCGGGGACGTCGGCCCCGGAGACGTCGAGCTCGACGGTGGTGACGGGGTAGCGGGACAGCCGCCGGATCCGGTCGATGTTGGCCCCGTGCTCGGCGACGGCGTGCGCGACGCCCGCCATCGCGGCGGCCGGCAGCGGCGCCCCGAGGACGACGACGGCGGCCCGGCCGCCGCGCCGTGAGCGGTTGTCGCCCCGGCCCGCGACGACGGCGACCTCCATCCCCAGGCGGGCCCCGGCGTCGGTGACGGCCTCGGTGAGCGCCGCGTCGCCCGCCCCAGCGGCCAGCAGCACCGCCAGGGTGAGGTGACCTCGCACCACGACCTGCTCGACGTCCAGGACCAGGGCGCCGACGCCCGCCACGGCGTCGAAGAGGGTGCTCGTGACCCCCGGTCGGTCGTCCCCCGTGAGGGTGACCAGGAGGGTCGAGGCGTCGGGGCGGGCGGGGTCGGCCACGCCGCGACGATAGCGGCGCCGGTCAGCCGGCCCGGCGGGCGTCCCGCCAGGCGACCAGGTCGCGCAGCGGCCCGAGGTCGTAGCGGGGGCCACCGGTGCCCACGGTCAGCAGGCGGGTGCCGACGGCATACAGGTCCTCGGCCCCGGCCGCGTAGTCGGCCACGTCCTCGGGCAGCCGGCCGGGCTTGGGCGAGACGCCGGCGGAGCGCTCGACGGCGCCGGGGTCACGGCCGACCCGCTCGCACCAGCCGTCGAGGACCTCGTGCTTGTGCGCGATGGTCTCCGGCGAGCCGAAGCCGTGCCAGATGTCCGCCTGCTGGGCGACGATCCGCAGCGTCTTGCGCTCCCCGCCGCCGCCCACGAGGACGGGGATCGGCCGGGTGGGCGGCGGGTTGAGCCGGCCCAGCCGGTCCCGGAGGACGGGCAGGTCGCGGTCGAGCGCGTCGAGCCGGCCGCCGGCGGTCCCGAACTCGTAGCCGTACTCGTCGTAGTCCCGCTCGAACCAGCCCGAGCCGATGCCGAGGATGAGCCGACCGTCGCTGATGTGGTCCACGGTGCGCGCCATGTCGGCCAGCAGCTGCGGGTTGCGGTAGCTGTTGCACGTCACCAGGGCGCCGATCTCGACGCGCTCGGTCGCCTCGGCCCACGCGCCGAGCACGGTCCAGCACTCGAAGTGCGCCCCGTCGGGCTCGCCGTAGAGCGGGAAGAAGTGGTCCCAGGTGAAGACCACGTCCGCCCCCGCCTCCTCCGCCTGCGCGACGGCGCGCCGGATGTCCGGGTATGCCGCGTGCTGCGGCTGGATCTGGACCCCCACCCGCACCGGCCGGTCACCGCCGGGGGTCGTCACTGGGTGACCTGTTGGCCCTTGCCGATGACCGTGAGGCCGGTGTCCGTGACCGTGAACCCGCGGGCGAGGTCCTTCTCGCGGTCGAAGCCGATCGAGGTGCCCTCGGGGACGACGACGTTCTTGTCGATGATCGCCCGGCGGATGTGGCAGTGCCGGTGCACCTGCACGCCCTCGAGGATGACGCTCTCGTCGATCTCGGCGTAGCTGTGGACGCGGACGTCGGGGGACAGGACCGAGCCGATGACCCGCGCCCCGGAGATGACGACGCCCGGCGAGACCATGCTGTTGAGCGCCTCGCCGAACCGGCCGTGGTGGCCGTGCACGAACTTGGCCGGCGGGAAGGGCCCGTAGCTGGTGTAGATGGGCCAGTCGAAGTTGTAGAGGTTGAAGATGGGGTGGATCGAGATGAGGTCCATGTGGGCGTCGAAGTACGAGTCCAGGGTCCCCACGTCGCGCCAGTAGCCGAGGTCGCGGTCGGTGCCGCCCGGCGTGGCGTTCTTGCGGAAGTCGTAGGTGTACGCGGAGCGCTGATCCACCATGGCCGGGACGATGTCACCGCCCATGTCGCGGCTGCTGCCCTCGGTGTCGTGGTCCTTGGTGACCACATCGATGAGCACGTCGGCGTCGAAGACGTAGTTGCCCATGCTGGCGAGGATCTCGTCGCTGGCGTCGGGCAGGCCCACGGGGTCGGCCGGCTTCTCGCGGAACGCCTTGATCCGTGCGTGATCCTGGGGGTCGACCTCGATCACGCCGAACTGGTCCGCCAGGCCGATCGGCTGGCGGATGGCGGCGACGGTGACCCCCGCGCCGGTGGCGATGTGCTGGTCGACCATCTGCGAGAAGTCCATGCGGTAGACGTGGTCCGCGCCGACGACGACGACGATGTCGGGCCGCTCGTCGTTGATGGTGTTCAGGCTCTGGTAGATCGCGTCCGCGCTGCCGCGGTACCAGGACTTCCCGACCCGCTGCTGCGCCGGGATCGGCGCGATGTAGTTGCCGAGCATGGTCGAGAGCCGCCAGGTCATGGTCACGTGCCGGTCCAGGCTGTGGCTCTTGTACTGCGTCAGCACGACGACCTTCAGGTAGCCGGAGTTGACGACGTTGGACAGGGCGAAGTCGATGAGCCGGTAGATGCCGCCGAAGGGCACCGCGGGCTTGGCCCGGTCCGCGGTCAGGGGCATCAGGCGCTTGCCCTCCCCACCGGCCAGGACGATCGCGAGCACCTTCGGTCCACCACTCCGGTATGCCATGACGTCACGGTATGCCCCCCGCCTCATCGGCTGCACCTGTGGCACCGAACGGATGGCTACGCTGGCGCACGTGCGCGTCGACGTCCTGACCAAGGAGTACCCACCCGCCATCTACGGGGGGGCGGGGGTGCACGTCGCGGAGCTGGTCCGGGCGCTGCGCGGCCGCGGGGACGTCGACGTCCGGGTGCGGGCCTTCGGGGTCGAGCGCGAGGAGGAGGGCACGACCGGCTATCCCGACCTGCCCGAGCTGGCCGCTGCCAACGCGGCGCTGCGGACGATGGGCGTCGACCTCACCATCGCCGCCGACTGCTCCGGCGCCGACCTGGTGCACTCACACACCTGGTACGCCAACTTCGCCGGCCACGTGGCGGCCCTCCTCGAGGGCGTGCCGCACGTGGTCACCGCCCACAGCCTCGAGCCGATGCGCCCCTGGAAGGCCGAGCAGCTCGCGGGGGGCTACCGGCTGTCCTCCTTCGTGGAGCGCACGGCATACGAGGGGGCGGACGCGGTCGTCGCGGTGAGCGAGGGGATGCGCCGGGACGTCCTGCGCAGCTATCCCACCGTGGACCCGGACCGGGTCCGGGTGGTGCACAACGGGATCGACGCCGACCTGTGGCACCGCACGGAGGACGAGGAGACGGCGCGGCGCTTCGGCGTCGACCCGGACCGCCCGGCGGTCATCTTCGTCGGCCGGATCACCCGGCAGAAGGGGCTGCCCTACCTCCTGCGGGCCGCGGCGGCCCTGCCGCCGGAGGTGCAGCTGGTCCTGCTCGCCGGGGCGCCGGACACGCCGGAGATGATGGCCGAGGTCGAGGGGCTGGTCGAGGGGCTGCGCGCGGAGCGCGGCGGCATCGTGTGGATCGCCGACATGCTGCCGCGGGCCCAGGTGGTGGCGCTGCTCAGCGCCTCGACGGTGTTCGTGTGCCCGTCGGTCTACGAGCCGCTGGGGATCGTCAACCTCGAGGCGATGGCGTGCGAGGTGGCCGTCGTGGCGACCGCGACGGGCGGGATCCCGGAGGTCGTCGTCGACGGCCAGACCGGGTGGCTGGTGCCCATCGAGCAGGTGCAGGACGGCTCGGGCACCCCGGTGGACCCGGAGCTCTTCGTGGGCGACCTGGGCGACGCGCTCGTCGACGCCGTCGTCGACGTGGAGCGGGCCCGCCGCTTCGGCGTGGCCGGGCGCGAGCGGGCGCTGGCCGAGTTCTCGTGGGGGAGCATCGGCGAGCGGACCCTGGAGGTCTACCGGGACGTCCTCGCCTCCCCCCGCCGCTGACGCGGTGCTCCCCACCGGCGCCTCGCGCGGCGACGACGGCGCAGCGGTCGTGCCCCGGCCGCTGCCCGACCCGTCCGTGGGCGCCTGGGTCCTCGACCGGCCCCTGGACCCTGACGCCGGGCCGGGCTGGCGGGCGGGGAGCGTCGTGCCGACCGGTTTCGCCCGCGTCGTCCGGGTGCTGCACCCGCCCGGCGACGGGCGGTCCGGCTGGCTGCGCCGGCTCGCGGCGCAGGCGGAGGGGCAGCGGAGGGCGCGTGAGCCGGCGCCGGGGTGCTCCTGCCGCGTCGAGGGGCCGGTGGGCCGGCCACGGCTCCCGGTGCTGGGCCGGCCGGTCTGCGCACCGCTGGCCCGCCGCGTCGCGCATGATGGGGTCGACGTGGGCGCAGGTGAGAGGGGTGCCGGATGGCTGAGCTGGTGCGGACCAACGACGTCGCCGTCATCTCGGTGGTCGAGGGCCTGCTCGAGGGTGCCGAGATCCCCTACTCCGTCGTCGACCGCGACGTCAGCGTCATCACCGGCTCGATCGGCGCGATCCGCGCCCGGGTCCTCGTGCCGGACGAGCGCGAGGGCGAGGCGCGCGAGCTGCTCGTCGAGGCCGACCTCGGCGTCTGGCTGCGCCCGTAGCACCGGCCGGCCCACCCCCCACACCCACCCCCACACCCAACCCCCCCCGCCGCCGACCCGTCCCGTCCGCGCTCTGGTCCCTCCTGCCGGGTCGAGATCGCAGGACACGCCGATGCGGGTCGCCGGAGGTCGGCGTGTCCTGCGATCTC
>DASQFD010000004.1:0-11327 GCA_035633255.1 Dermatophilaceae bacterium | reverse complement strand
CGCCCGGCCCTGCTGCGCCCGGCCCTGCTGCGCCCGGCCCGGAGGGGCCCGGCCCCGGCGCGCGACCGGGCTGGCGCGCGGGCCTGCCCACCCGGGAGTCGGTCAGGGACGGCGCGCTCACCGCCTGGCACGCGCTCGGTCAGGCGACGCGGTGGCTGGTGCGCACCTGGCGGCGCTCCCTGCAGCTGCGGGTGGTCACCACGACCGTCCTGCTCGGCCTCGTCGTGGTCACCCTGCTCGGCTCCTACCTCTACACCCAGATCGCCCGTGGCCTGCAGGACGCGCGGATCAGCGCCGGGCAGTACGAGGCGCTGGCCCTGACCGGCCAGGCGCAGGGCGCCTGGGACAACACCACGGCGACCAGCGTCGACGCCCTCAACCTCGCGGCCAACGACATCATGGAGCGCTACCTCAAGCCCCCCGGTCCCGAGCCCACGCGCTACGTCGTCATGTCCCGCTCGCTCGACAACACCAGCGCGACCGTGCTCGCGACCCTGGAGTCCGGGCCGCTGGGGCTGGCCTCGGTGACCCGGGACCTCCGTGAGGTGGTCGCCCGCGACTCCTCCCGCCAGCAGACCCAGATCGGGCAGGTGCTCCTGGACGGCCGGCGGGTGCCGACCGTCATGGTCGGCACCGTGGTCGAGGTGCCGGGCGCCGGCGACTACGACCTCTACTTCCTCTACCCGATGACCGAGGAGCAGGAGACGATGGCGCTAGTCTCCAACGCCTCCGCCGTCGCGGGCCTGATCCTCACCGCCCTCGTCGGGGCGGTGGCGTGGGTCGTCACCCGCCAGGTGGTGCTTCCCGTGCGGCGCGCCGCCGGCGTCGCCGAGCGGCTCTCCTCCGGCCGTCTCGACGAGCGGATGCCGATCCGCGGCGAGGACGACCTCGCCCTCCTCGGCACCTCCTTCAACGCCATGGCCGACAGCCTGCAGGCCCAGATCCGCCAGCTGGAGGGACTCTCGCGCGTCCAGCACCGCTTCGTCTCCGACGTCTCCCACGAGCTGCGCACCCCGCTCACCACGATCCGGATGGCGGTCGACCTCATCCACTCCTCGCGCGAGGAGTTCGCGCCCAGCGTCGCCCGGTCCGCGGAGCTGCTGGCCGGGGAGCTGGACCGCTTCGAGGAGCTGCTCGCCGACCTGCTCGAGATCAGCCGCTTCGACGCCGGGGCCGCCGCCCTCGACGTCGAGCCGGTTGACGTGCGGACCTCGGTCGCCAAGGTGGTCCAGGGCGCGCGCCCGCTGGCCGAGCGCCGGGGGTGCGCGGTGGAGGTGGTGGCCGGCGCCGACCCCGCCGAGGCCGAGGTGGACGAGCGCCGCGTCGAGCGGATCCTGCGCAACCTCGTCGTCAACGCCGTCGAGCACAGCGAGGGCCGCCCGGTGCGCGTCACCGTCGGCGCGGGCGAGGACGCCGTCGCCGTCGTCGTCGAGGACCAGGGGGTGGGCCTGAAGCCGGGCCAGTCCTCGCTGGTCTTCAACCGCTTCTGGCGCGCCGACCCGGCCCGGGCCCGCAGCACGGGTGGCACCGGTCTCGGGCTGGCGATCGCCCTGGAGGACGCCCGACTCCACAACGGCTGGCTGCAGGCCTGGGGGGAGCCCGGCGTCGGGTCCCGTTTCCGCCTCACCCTGCCGCGTGCCGCAGGCGGCACGATCAGCCGTTCCCCGCTCCCGCTGTCGGGGGAGCCCCTCCGATGACCGGTATGCCGTGGGGGCGCCCGAGGTGCCACGGTCGCGCTCGGCGCGCGGCCGGCATGGCCCCGCGGTGGTGGGCCGCGCTGGTGGCCGCCGTGGTGCTCCTCGCCGGGTGCGGCAGCGGGCTGGCCACGTCGACGCCGGTGCAGCCGGGCCTCGACGTGGACAGCGGGGCCCTGCCGCCGGTGCGGGTGCTCTTCCCCGGGCCCCCGGCGGGGGCGACCCAGGAGCAGGTGGTGCGAGGTTTCCTGCGCGCCGGGGCGGCCAGCGAGGGGGCCTACGACGTGGCCCGTTCCTTCCTCACCCCGGACGCCGCCCGTGAGTGGTCGCCCGAGGGGGACTTGACGGTCTACCCCGACGGCTCCGCGTTGACCGTCCGCCGGCTCGACCAGGGCACCGTGCGGCTCACCGGCGCTGTCGACGCGACGGTGAGCGAGGAGGGGCGCTACGCGCGGGCCCGCCCCGGCACCACCGGCACCGTGGTGATGAGCCTGGCGCGGATCGCCGGCGAGTGGCGGATCGCGGACCTGCCCGACGGGTTCGGACGCTGGATCACCCGCAGCGACGTCCCCCGGCTGCTCCAGCCGTATGCCGTCCACTACGTCGCCGTCGACCGCCGCACCCTGGTCCCCGACGTGCGGTGGTTCCCGCTGGACCACCTGACGACGCGGCTCGCGCGCGCCCAGCTGGAGCCGGTCCCCGCCTACCTCGAGGGCGCCGTGCGCACCGACATCCCGGTCGGGTCGCGGCTGACCGCCGACTCGGTCTCGGTGTCCGCCGGGGTGGCGACCGTCGACCTGACCGCCCGCGTGCCCGTCGACGAGACGGTGCGACAGAACCTGTGGGCCCAGTTCGTCAGCACCCTGCTCCAGGACCCGACCGTGCGCGCGGTCGCGCTGCGGGTGGACGGGGCGGCCCTGGACCTGCCGGACGTCGAGACGCCGGTCGAGGCCGTCGGCGACGTGGGCTTCCCCGTCGGGGCGCCCTCGCCGACGGCGGAGCCGGTGGTGCGGCGCGGCGGCGACGTCGCCGTCTTCACCGGGGCGGCGGAGGCGACGCGCGAGCCGCGCTCGGTCACCACCGCGTCGGGGCCGGCATACCCGCGGGTGCCCCAGGACTGGACCGGGCTCGCACTCTCCGGTGACGGCACCGAGCTGGCCGCGGTGGACCGGGAGCGGCGCGCGCTGTCGCGGTGGCGGGAGGTGACCCGCTACGACGTGCCGTTCTTCGCCGGCCGGCTGGGTGACCCGGCCTACGACCTGCGGGGCTTCCTGTGGGTCGGGGGCGTGGGCACCGGCCGGGACGACGCCACCCGGCTGTGGACCGTGGACCTGACCGTCGACCCGTCCACCGTCCGGGCCCGCCCGCTCGCCGTCCGGTGGCTCGCGGGGCGCCGGGTGCTGCAGGCACGGCTGTCCGAGGACGGCGAACGGGTGGCCGTGCTCTCCGAGCGGGAGTCCGGCGGCGACCTGCGGCTGGAGGTGTCCGGGGTGGTGCGCGGGGCGGGCGGGGTGCCGCAGCGCCTGGCCGCGCCCCTGCGGGTCGCGGGAGGCCTGACGCCGGTGCGCGGGCTGGTCTGGCTGGACGACATCACCGTCGCGACCCTGGGCCGGGTCGGCTCGGGACCGCTCGGGCCGCACGTCGTGGGCCTGGGCGGTGAGGTGGCGGCCCTCACGCCGACGCCGACCGCCCTGTCCGTCACCACGACCGGTGGGGAGCGGGCCGTGCACGTGGTCACCTCGGGGGGCGAGGTGCTGGCGCGGGCCGGACAGCAGTGGCTGCCGGCCGGCCGGGGGACCGACCTGGCCGTGCCGGGGACGTAGGGCTCCCCGCGTCGTCCACCGGCGACCGGCTCGGACCCGGGCGTCCACAGGCGTCCGGGGAGGGCCGGCGAGGCGTCGGCGCCGGGGGCAGGGTGGTCGGCATGGACGACGACGAGCCGGGACGGCCGGCGTGAGCGGGGACCACGGGGTGGCGCGGTGTGGGCACGCGACGGCACCGTGAGCGGCCGGCTGCTACCGGTGCTGCTCGCCGGCCTCGCCGACCTGGTGCTGCCCGGTGCCTGCGCCGGCTGCGGCGGCTGTGCCGGCCCCGCCGGAGCGGATGGCCTGCTGTGCGAGCGCTGCCGCGCCGGCCTGCGCGGCTGCCGGCACCCGGGCGGTGCGGTGCCCTGGGCGCCCAGCCCGCCCCCACCGGGTATGCCGTCGTGCTGGGCCGCCGGGCGCACCGAGGGCGTCCTCCGGCGGCTGGTGACGGCCTACAAGGACGACGGCCGGCGGGACCTCAGGCCGGTGCTGGCCCCCCTGCTGACCGCTGCCGCGACCGGCGCCCTCACCGGTGACCCTCGGGTGCGGGAGCTCGTCGAGGCGGGCGCGCCGGTGCTCCTCGTGCCCGTGCCGGGATCACGCCGGTCGCGCCGCCGGCGCGGCGACGTCCCGGTGGCGGCGCTGGTGCGCGCCGCGGCCGGGGGCCTGCCGGGCGAGGCGCGGTTCGCGCCGGCGGTGCGGCTGGTGCGGCGGACCGCCGACCAGGCGGGGCTGGGCGCGCGGGAGCGCCGGGACAACGTCGGCGGCGCCATGGCCCTCGCCCGGCACGGGGCGGCGGCCGTGGACGGCGCGGTGTGCGTCGTCGCCGACGACGTGGTCACCACGGGTGCCACGCTCGCCGAGACCGCCCGGGTGCTCCGCGAGGCCGGAGCCGCCCGGGTCACCGGCGCGGTGGTGGCGGGGACGTCCAGGAAGCCTCCCTTGTGACCCTCAGGAGCGGGGACTAGCGTCGGTGCATGGACGAGGGACGTCGTCGGAGGTGGTGCCGCCGCTAAGCCGCCGTGCGCAGGCAAACTGCCCCACCGTCATCGCCCCTTCTAGGAGGATCTGTGGACATCGTCGTGACCGGCCGCCATGTGACCGTGTCGGACCGCTTCCGTGAGCACATCCACGACAAGCTGGCCAAGGTGGCCCAGCTCGCGCCGAGGACGCGCCGGATCGAGGTCGTCGTCAGTCACGAGCCCAACCGACGGCAGTCCAAGGCCTGTGACCGGGTCGAGATCACCTGCCACATCAAGGGTCCGGTGGTGCGGGCGGAGGCCTGCCAGGACGACCAGTACGCCGCTTTGGACGTGGCGCTGGACAAGCTGCTGGAGCGGTTGCGTCGGATGAACGACCGCAAGCAGGTCAGCCGGGGGCGGCGCACGCCGGAGTCGGTCGCCCGCGCGACGGCCCGCGCGGCGGTCGAGCCGGCCGAGCCGCACGCCGCGGAGGGGGCGGAGGAGGCGCATGAGGGTCCGTTCGCCGACTCGCCGATCGACGTGCGGGAGAAGGTGCACCGCTCGCGGCCGATGTCGCTCGAGGAGGCGCTCCAGGAGATGGAGCTGGTCGGCCACGACTTCTACCTCTTCCACGACGTCGACACCGACACCGCCAGCGTGGTCTACCGCCGGCGCGGCTGGTCCTACGGGGTCCTGCGCCTCGACCTGGAGGGGGGCGGCGCCTCCGGCTCGGTCGACGGTGAGGGGACGCCGGCCGATGCGGGGACCGGGGCCCCGGCCCCGGCGACCGCCGCCGAGCCGGTGCGGGCCGCTGTCCCCTGAGCCCGGCCCGCCGACGGCGCCGGGTGGCGACCCGGCCCCGTCGACGGTCCATGACACGATGGCCACGTGAGCGAGCAGCGGCGCAGCCACACGGGAGGTATGCGCACCTCAGGCGGCGGGAGCCACGCCATCGGCGTGGGAAGGCCCCGCGCCCACTCCGCCACGGTGACCGGCGAGTCCTCGGACGGTGACGGCATCCGCATCGTGGTCGCCGACGACCACGACCTCTACCGCCGGGGGATGGGTGTGGTCATCGGCATGGAGGACGACCTCGACATCGTCGGCGAGGCGCGGGACGGGCGCGAGGCCGTGCGCGTCGCGGTCGAGAAGGCGCCCGACGTCGTGCTGATGGACGTTCGGATGCCCCGCTCCGACGGGATCGGCGCCTGCCGCGAGATCAAGCGCCGGGTGCCGTCCGCCAAGGTCCTCATGCTCACCATGTCCGACGAGGAGAGCGACCTCTTCGAGGCCATCAAGGCGGGGGCGAGCGGCTACCTGCTCAAGGACGCCCCCGCCGAGGAGGTCGCGGAGGCCATCCGCTGCGTCCACGCGGGCCAGTCGATCATCCCGCCGAGCATGGCGGCCCAGCTCATCGCCGAGTTCAGCCGGCTCAGCTCGGACAACGACACCGACACCGGTCCCGACGCCGCCGGTGCCGCGGCCGCCCCGCGGCTCACCGACCGGGAGCTCGAGGTCCTGCGCCTGGTGGCCCGGGGTCAGGCCAACAAGGAGATCGCCCGGCAGCTGTTCATCTCCGAGAACACCGTGAAGAACCACGTGCGCAACATCCTCGAGAAGCTCCAGCTGCACTCGCGGGTGGAGGCCGCCCTGTACGCGATGAAGCGCAACCTCCTCGACGACGAGGAGTGAGGCCCACCACCGCAGGTCCGCAGCTCTCGCTCGCGACGGCGCGGCGGATCGCCCTGGCGGCGCAGGGCTTCGCGGCCCCACGCCCCGTGCCCGGCACGGTGGGCGGCCGCCACCTGCAGCGGGTGGTCGACACCGTCGGCGTCGTGCAGGTCGACAGCGTGCAGGTGCTGGTCCGCAGCCACTACCTGCCCTTCTTCTCCCGGCTGGGCCCCTACGACCGAGGGCTGCTGGACCGGGCTCGGGACCGGGCGCCACGGCGGGTCGTCGAGTACTGGGCGCACGAGGCGAGCCTGGTCCCACCGGCCACCTGGCCGCTGCTCACCTTCCGGATGCGGGCGGCCCGGAAGGAGGCCTGGGGCGGGATGCGCCGGGTCGCCCGGGAGCACCCCGGGCTCGTGGCCGCCGTCCGGGCGGAGGTGGTGGCCGGCCCGCCCCGGACCAGCCGCGAGGTGGAGGTGGCCCTGGCCCACGACCTGCCGCGGTCGCGCACCGAGTGGGGCTGGAACTGGTCGCTGGTCAAGACGGCGCTGGAGCACCTGTTCTGGGCCGGGGAGATCGGGTCGGCCGGTCGGACGGTCACCTTCGAGCGCCGGTATGCCGGGTTGGCCCGCGTGTTCCCCGCGGCGCTGCACCCCGTGGTGCTCGACCCGGCGGCCCGGCCGACCGACGAGCAGTCGTTCCGCGCCCTGGTCCAGATCGCGGCGCGGGCGCACGGCGTGGGGTCCGAGCAGTGCCTGCGCGACTACTTCCGGCTCCGCCCCGAGCAGGCCCGGCCCGCGATCGCCGCGCTCGTCGACGAGGGCGTGCTGGAACCGGTGACGGTCCAGGGATGGCGGCGGCCGGCATACCTGCACCGGGACGCGAGGCGACCACGTCAGGTGGTGGCGCGGGCGCTGCTCAGCCCGTTCGACTCCCTGGTGTGGCAGCGGCAGCGGACCGCCGCCCTCTTCGGGTTCGACTACCGCCTGGAGATCTACGTGCCGGCGGAGCGGCGGCGGCACGGGTACTACGTGCTGCCCTTCCTGCTCGGCGACCGGCTGGTGGCCCGGGTGGACCTCAAGGCCGACCGGGCCGCGCGGCGGCTGCTGGTCCTGGGGTGCACGTGGGAGCCGGCGGCGCCGCCGCAGGGGCCGGCCGAGCTCGCCGCCGAGCTCGACCTGCTCGCCGGGTGGCTCGGTCTGGAGGGGGTGCACTGGGCCGCCGGGGGAACGGGGGGCCGTCCCGAGCCGTTCCGCTCGGGGGAGTCGGCTCGACTACCCTAGGCAGGTCCGGCGGCGCGCGGGTGCGCTGGCCGGGCGAGGTCGCACCACGCGACCCGAACCGATCTCAGGAGTTGTGCGTGCACACGATCGTCGAACGACTGCTGCGTGCTGGCGAAGGCCGGATCCTCAAGAAGCTGAACAGCATCGCGGCCCAGGTCAACGCGATCGAGGAGGACTTCGAGAAGCTCACCGACGCCGAGCTGCGCGCCGAGACCGACGTCTTCCGCACGCGGCTGGCCGGTGGCGAGACCCTCGACGACATCCTCCCCGAGGCGTTCGCGGCGGTCCGCGAGGCGAGCAAGCGCACCCTGGGCAAGCGGCACTTCGACGTGCAGGTCATGGGCGGCGCGGCCCTGCACCTCGGCAACGTCGCGGAGATGAAGACCGGCGAGGGCAAGACCCTCGTGGCGACGCTGCCGTGCTACCTCAACGCCCTGACCGGCGAGGGCGTGCACGTCGTCACGGTGAACGACTACCTGGCCGAGTACCAGTCCGAGCTCATGGGGCGGGTGCACCGCATGCTCGGGCTCGAGACCGGCTGCATCCTCGCGTCGATGACACCGGACCAGCGGCGGGTGGAGTACGGGAAGGACATCACCTACGGGACCAACAACGAGTTCGGCTTCGACTACCTGCGCGACAACATGGCGTGGTCGACCGACGAGCTGGTCCAGCGGGGGCACAACTTCGCCATCGTCGACGAGGTGGACTCCATCCTCATCGACGAGGCCCGGACCCCGCTGATCATCTCCGGGCCCGCTGACCAGCCGACGAAGTGGTACACCGAGTTCGCCAGGATCGCGGCGCGGCTCGAGCGCGGTGAGCTGGAGTCCGGTGAGGGTGACTACGAGGTCGACGAGAAGAAGAAGACCATCGGCGTGCTGGAGCGCGGCATCGACAAGGTCGAGGACCACCTCGGCATCGAGAACCTCTACGAGAGCTCGAACACCCCCCTGATCGGCTACCTCAACAACTCGATCAAGGCCAAGGAGCTGTTCCACCGCGACAAGGACTACGTCGTCATGAACGGTGAGGTGCTCATCGTCGACGAGCACACCGGCCGCATGCTCGCCGGCCGGCGCTACAACGAGGGGATGCACCAGGCCATCGAGGCCAAGGAGGGGGTGCAGATCCAGAACGAGAACCAGACGCTGGCGACCATCACCCTGCAGAACTACTTCCGGATGTACGACACGCTCGCCGGCATGACCGGCACGGCCATGACCGAGGCGGCCGAGCTGAACTCGATCTACAAGCTCGGGGTGGTGCCCATCCCGACCAACCAGCCGATGGTCCGGGCGGACCAGGCCGACCTCGTCTACCGGACGGAGGAGGCCAAGTACGCAGCGGTCGTCGACGACATCGTCGCGCGCCACGAGAAGGGCCAGCCGGTCCTCGTCGGCACGGTGAGCGTGGAGAAGAGCGAGTACCTCTCCGACCAGCTACGGCGCCGGGGGGTCCCCCACGAGGTGCTCAACGCCAAGCAGCACGAGCGCGAGGCCACGATCGTCGCCCAGGCCGGCCGCAAGGGGGCGGTCACCGTGGCGACCAACATGGCCGGCCGAGGGACCGACATCATGCTCGGCGGCAACCCCGAGTTCAACGCCGTGGCGGACCTGAAGGTCCGTGGCCTGGACCCCGAGGAGACCCCCCAGGACTACGAGGCGGCCTGGGACCAGGCCCTGCAGCTGGCGGAGAAGGGGGTCGGCACCGAGCACGACGAGGTCACCGAGCTGGGCGGCCTCTACGTCCTCGGGACCGAGCGGCACGAGTCCCGCCGGATCGACAACCAGCTGCGTGGCCGCTCGGGGCGCCAGGGTGACCCGGGGGAGTCGCGCTTCTACCTCTCCCTGCAGGACCACCTGATGCGGCTGTTCAACGCCGGGCTGGTCGACCGGGTGATGTCGACCGCCAAGCTGGAGGACACCCAGCCGATCGAGTCCAAGCTCGTCACCCGGTCCATCCAGAGCGCCCAGGCGCAGGTGGAGGCGCAGAACTTCGAGATCCGCAAGAACGTGCTCAAGTACGACGACGTGCTGAACCGGCAGCGCACCGTCATCTACGAGCAGCGGCGCCGGGTGCTAAAGGGCGAGGACCTGCACGAGCAGCTGCGCTTCTTCGTCAACGACGTCATCGAGGGCTACGTCGACGCCGAGACCGCCGAGGGCTACGCCGAGGACTGGGACCTCGCCCGGTTGTGGAGGGCGGTGCAGCCGCTCTACCCGGTGTCGATCACCCCCGAGCAGGTGCTCGACGCAGCCGGCGGACCCTCCGGGGTCACCCCGGACCTGCTGAAGGAGGAGCTCACCTCCGACGCCCAGCACGCCTACGACGCCCGGGAGGCGGCCCTGGGCCCCGAGGTCATGCGCGAGGTTGAGCGGCGCGTCATGCTCTCGGTCCTGGACCGCAAGTGGCGTGAGCACCTCTACGAGATGGACTACCTGCAGGAGGGCATCGGGCTGCGCGCCATGGCGCAGCGCGACCCGCTCGTGGAGTACCAGCGCGAGGGCTACCTGCTCTGGCAGGCCATGAACGAGTCGCTGAAGGAGGAGGCCGTCGGGCTCCTGTTCCACGTCGAGGTGCAGGTGCCGGAGGGGGGCGGGGAGACCGCTGCGCCGCCGGCGCCGGCGCCCGTCCACGTCTCGGACATGATGGCCGGTGTGCGGGCGGCCGCGGCGCAGGTGGAGGCGGCCGAGCCGACCGCGCAGGAGCGGGAGCCCGCGGCGGTGGGGGCCCGCTCGGTCGAGGTGCGCGGCGTCGGCATCGACGAGGGGCCGCGCGCCCGCCAGCTGCACTACTCGGCGCCCAGCGACTCCGGCGGCCTGGAGGAGCGGGACGTGGTGGTGGGGTCGGCGGAGCCCACGGCGGAGGAGCTCGCCAGTGCGGGGCGCAACGACCCCTGCCCCTGCGGGTCGGGCAAGAAGTACAAGATGTGCCACGGCGCACGGCGCTGACACCGCCGGTCGGAGACCGGGGGCGGCGCTGACACCGCCGGCCGCTGCGCGGGTCAGCCGGCCTGCAGGTGCTTCCGCCGCCGCGCGGGTCAGCCGACCTGCAGGGCCTCCAGGCGCCACCGGCCGTCGAGGCCGGTGAGCCGCATCGCGAGCGCGCGCACCCGCTCGCCGTCGACCACCACGATGCTCGCCTCGGCCACCCCGTCCGCCGGCTCGCAGACCAGCACCTGGCGCACCACCGCCCGCCGCCGCGGTCGGCCGCGGCCCGCCGCGCCCGCGCGCCGGGCGGCCAGTGCACCCCGGCGGGCCACCACGGCATACACCTCCGGGGTGGTCCACCGCACCAGCTGGGGCGCCGAGCGGGACCCAGCCATCACCTCCACGACGGCTTGGGCGAGGTGCCCCGCCCACGTCCGGGGGTCGGGCAGGTCCGCCCGCGCCGTGGACTGGAAGCCGAAGAGCTGGTCGTCCGACGCCGAGGCGAAGTCCACGGCGAGCGAGTCCTGCACGTAGCGCTGGCCGAGGCCGCGCTCCTCGGCGGAGCGCCGGATGGCCTCGTCCAGCGGGATGGCGGGGGGTCTCGGGGCCGGGGTGGGACGCACCGAGAGCGCCCACGGCGGAAGGCCGGTGGCCGCGTCGCGCGGCGGCAGGGCCGTCACCGGGAGGCTCCCGGCGGGTCCGGCACCCGGTCGGGCGGCAGGAGCCGCTGGCCGGGGAGGAGCAGGTCGGGGTCGGCGCCGATGACGGCGGCGTTGGCGTCGTACCACCGCGGCCACGCCCGGGCGACCTCGGCGTCGGTGGCGCCGGCACCGAGGTGGCGGGCGGCGATGGTCCACAGGGTGTCGCCACGCCGGACGACCACCTCCTCCTCGGTCCGGGGCTCCCGGGTGCGGGTGAGCAGCGAGGTCGTGGGCTGCGGGCGGACGGGCGGCGTGGTGGGCGTCCAGCCCGGCGCCGG
>DASQFD010000003.1:0-25952 GCA_035633255.1 Dermatophilaceae bacterium | reverse complement strand
TTCGGCGAGGGGACCGTCAACCCCTCCAGCAGGTCGTACCACCCCGCCGACTCCGCCAGCCGCAGCGCCGGGACCAGACCCGCCGCCGACACCACGTTCGGGTCATCGAAAACCGGGCGAATCGTGTGAGAAGGTTTCACTTACGAGGTGCCCTCCTGGTCGGACCGATGCTGACGTCGTAATCACCATCGTCCCTGCTCAGGAGGGCATTCTCGATCTACGCCACGCCCACCCCACCAGCCAACCTCGGTGGATCAGGGCTGAGAGCTGCGGGAGGGCGCGATGACGGAAGCCGACCCGGTGACGCTTCTCGAGGTCGCCGCGCAGGTCGCGCAGCGCGCGGTCGAAGGGGTGGCCGAGGAGCAGTGGTCGGCGCCCTCGACGTGTGCCGGCTGGAGCGTGGCGGACGTGGTCCGCCACCTGGTCGAGGGCAATGAGCGGCTCGTGGCCGTCCTCGCCCAGGGTGCCGACCCCGCCGGCGGCGAGGGTCTCGCTGGCCCGGCCAGCGGCGACGGTATGCCGTGGGCCCAGCGGCACCGCGCGTCCGCCGCCGCGGTCGTGGCCGGCTTCCGGCGACCCGGGGCACTCGAGCGGCCGGTGACGGTGCCCGCAGGGACGATGCCCGGGCGTTTCGTGGTGAGCCTGCGGACCGTCGAGTCGCTCGTCCACGGCTGGGACGTCGCCACCTCGACGGGTCAGCAGCTTCACCCGCCGGACGACGTGGTGGCCCACGCCGACCGCGAGACCCGGTCGCTGCTGGAGCGGATGCCGCCGGACCGGCGCCCGTTCCACGCGCCCACGTCGCCACCGGCAGGCGCCAGCCCGCTCGACCGGCTCGCCGCCCTGCTCGGCCGCCGGGTCGACTGACGAAGGGTCAGGCTCTACCGGAGAGCAGCTCGGCGATCTCGCGCGGCGTCGGGACGCGTCCGCTGACGACGACCTCCTCGGCCGGGCAGCGCCCCTGCTCGACCCCGACCTCAGGCACAGGCCGGTGCGTACGCCCGCCCGGGGAGCAGGCGCCCCCACTCCTCGCGGGTGAGCTGGCGGTCCGCGATGCGGCAGGCGGTCTCGCGCCACGTCGACTCGCGCAGGTCGAGCGTCGCGAGCTCGGTCTGGCTCGCCACGGCCAGCACCGGCTCGTTGCCGGCCTGGGCGATGAAGATGCCGTCGTTGGTCCCGTCGCCGGGTAGTGACACCCGAGTGGCCAGTCGGCGCAGCTCGGTGGGGTCCCACACCGAGACCTCGGGCCCGCTGGCAAGGAACATGAGGTCGCCGGCCGGTTCGACCAGGAGGTGCGCGTACCCCTGCGAGAGCGCGCTGAACAGGCCGGAGCGTCGCCAGTCACTGGTCCTGAACACGGTGCCTCGGCCCGTGAAGTCGACGATCACCAACCGGCCACCGTCAGGTGTGAAGGTCAGGGTCGAGGCGTCACCGTCCAGCGTGCGCACGACCCGCCGGGTCCGGAGGTCGATGACGTCGGAGCCCCCGGAGAAGAACCCGACGACGGCGGTTCGTGAGTCGGGCGACACCGCGACGACGCGCGGCTTGCGTTCCGCGGTGTCGAAACGCCCCAGGGAGGCGCCGGTTGCCATGTCCCACAGCCGCCCGGGTTCCGCAGTTGGTGGGCACGTGCAGGGCTGGAATTGGCGGGCTGACCTGGGCAAACGCGGGTTGAGGGCGTGAGGTGGCGTGTGTCCACGCCTCCGGGACCCCTTCGAATCGGTGTTTGCCGAGGTCAGGCGGGGTGGAGCGCGGTCACGGTCGCCGGCGCAGAGACCTGGCAGGCGGTGAGAATGCTGGCTTGGTTGGTGTTGAGGGGGGTGGCGTGGACGACGCTGCCGGCCGACCCGGTGAGGGTGACGGCGTGGACGCGGCCGAGCTCGATCGCGATGCGTCGCCAGGTCAGGCCCGTGCGGCGTTCAGCGACGCGGATCAGGAGCAGCGCCAGCCAGCACAGCAGCACGTGGGCGCGGATCCGGGGTTCGAGGCGGTGGAACACCGGCCGCAGCTCCAGGGTGGACTTCAGGTCGCGCAACCCGCGTTCGGCTTCCAGCAGGTTCTTGTAGCCCAGCGCGACGTCCTCAGCCGACAGGTGCGGGTCGGAGGTGGTGAGCAGGTACTTGCCGTCGAGGCGTTCCTCGGCGGCGACCTTCTTCCGGTCGAGGGTCAACCTGCCCGACGGCAGCTGCGTGACCCAGCGGCCCAGGGCGGGGTGGTCGCGCAGCGCGCACTCGGCCTTGACATGCGGCGCGTCGCCGGACGCCGTGCTCGTCTTCGTGCCCGTCTTCTTCGTACTGCTCGTGGGCCGCTTCCCGGCCTTGGTGCGCAGGGCGCCGATCCGGTCGAGTTCGGCCGTCACGCGGTCGAGAGCGGCGTCGCGTTGGGCCTTCTCTCGGGCGGCTTCGTCGGGGTTGTGGCAGATCACCCACCGCCGGCCGGGTGCGGCGTCGAGGCGGACCTCCTTGACCCGGAGGTTGTCGCGCACCGTGGAGTAGCGGCCCTGCCGGGCCGGGCCAGCGCGGCCTCGACGAGCGGGGCGCCGGTGCGCATCCGTTCCCCGGCGATGTAGTGGCCGCCGGCGCGAGTCAGGTAGTCGAGGTTGTCGGCGGAGGAGAACCCGCGGTCGACGACGGTGACGACGCGGCCGAGCCGCCAGTCCCGCATCGCGTCCTTGACCTCGGGGAGCACGGTCTGGTCGTTGGTGTGGCCAGGCCAGCACCAGCACCGCACCGGGATCCCTTCCTTGGTGACCGCCAGCCCGATCACGATCTGCGGCAGATCACTGCGGTGGTCCTTGGAGTGCCCGTACCTCCGGAACGCGTCCCCGCCTTCTTCTTGGGTGTCGCGTTCGAAGTAGGTGGAGGTGGTGTCGAACAGCAGCACGTCGACCTCGAGGTTGAGCAGGTCTGCGACGGCGAAGAACACCGCCTCCTGGACCTTCGCCTGGGCGTCGGCCTGCACCAGCAGGTCCATCGCCCGGTACGCCTGATCCTCATCCATCCCTTCCAGCCCGTCGATGGCGACATCGCAGGAGGCCCACTCCGCGGCCGACAGCTTCGACATCGGGTCGACCACGCGGTTGGCGACGAGCGCGAACAGCACCCGCTCCGCGTCGGTGGTCAACCGCCGCGGACCGAGCACCTTGGCCAGCGCGGTGTCGACACCGAGGGCTCGCCAGAGCCCGTCGAGCAGATGCACGGTGCCCAACGGCCTCGACTCGGTGACCGTGAGCCCGTCGCCGACGAGCTCGGCGGCGTCGGCCGGCACGGTGGTGTCGGGGACACCGAGGTAGCGGTTGATCGAGGCAACCAGCCGGACCAGCCCGTCGCGGTCGAGCTTGTCCTCCCGGCCAAGGTTGAGCAGCACCTCGGCCTGGGTGACGCCCTGGACGCGGCGGTTGTGCGCCAGCTGCAGGTAGCGGACCACCGAACCGTCCTTGTTCTTCCGCTGAGTAGCCCGCAGGTACATGCCCACCACCCGACCGCCTCTCAGCGGCCAGATCAAGCCCGACACGGCCAGTCGTGTGCCCACGCTTTCGGAGCGCTCCGGCGACTCTGCAACGCTCTGACCAGCACAAACGCCACTCAGCAGACGCTCATGTGCCCATCAACTGCGGAACTCGGGAGCCGGACCCACGACTTCTCCGGCGGGCCGTCGGGCGTGCCGTCATCGGCGTTATGGGTGAACTCCGCCGTGACCAGCACCTTCCCGTCCGGGGTCACGGCGAGGAACGCGGTGGGTGCGTCGTCCCGGGTCCACTGCACTTTGCGAGCAGGCCATGACCACACGGTGAGCCGCCCGCTGCGGTCTCCCGCCACGACAGCGCCGCCGTCGTCAGGGCCGTCACGCGACGGCGGATCGTGGCGATCGCCGGCGGGGTGTCGATGGCTCCCGCCCTCAACCTCAGGGCACCCTGCCGGCTGAGGTCCCCCCGGTCGTCGGCGACGACGATGCCGCCCTCCTCGCCGGCGAGGACCGGCCCGCCCCGGGGCAGGAGGGCCAGCGCATGCGGACGCTTCAGCGGTCGTCGGGCGCCGAGGGCCGTCGAGTGGCCCAGGGTGCGGGTGATGACGACCCCCGGTTCGTCGAGGCTGACCAGGCCGGGACCCTCGCCGCCGTCCGGGAACGTGACCTCGCGCAGGAGGGTGACGTCGATGCCGTGGCCGGTCAGGGTGGCCACGATGGATGCCGTCGCCACGTCGACCAGGTCGACGCGACCGTCGCGGCGACCGACGTAGGCCCGCCTGCCGTCGGCGGACCAGGCCAGGGCCGTCACCGCAGGTTGGCCTCCGGAGGCCAGCACGGAGACGGGCCCGCCCTCGACCCGGCGCACCGCCACCGAGCCGTCCGCGCCGCCGATCAGCACCCGGCGACCGTCTGGGGACAGGGCGACCTTGGTCAGGCGCAGGTCGCGTACGACCGGCCCGACGAGGCGGCCGAGGTCGATGACGACGGGCACCTGGTAGTAGGTGTACCAGGGGGCTGTCATGGCGAGGTCGACGAGCACGGTCGCGACCCGGCCGTCGTCGCTCATGGTCACGAACCGCGGTACCGGGGTGCCCGGGGACAGGCCCCCGACCTTCACCTGCCGGGGACCGCGCCACACCGATCCGACGCGGTCCCACCAGCGCACGGTGTCGAGGGACATCGAGACGAGCACCGACCCGTCCCCGGGCACCCGGAAACGGTCGCGGGCGAAGAAGTCGCCGAACCGCGACCCGGGAAGCGCCTCGGCCGGCGCGCTGACCCCTCCAGATGCCGCGTCGAACCGGCGCAGCTCGCACTCGCGATCGGGCGTGTCCGCCCCCACTCCGGCCGTGACGAGGGCGGTGCGCCCGTCGTCGACGAACCCGACGGCGTAGAGGCTGTCCGGAATCTGGCCCGGAACCATCGGACGGTCGTCGGGCACCATCCGGCCGGTCGCCGGCTCGACCAGGTGGATGCCGTCGAGCTGCAGGGCCAGCAGCCGCGAGCCGTCCGGGGAGACCTGCGGCTGCGCGCCGACGAAGCCGGTGACCCCGGTCTCTCGCACCGAGCGGATGTCGGCACGGGCTTCGACGGCCCGCAGGAGGTCGGCCGACGTCTGCGGTGTGGATGCCAGCTCCACCGCCTGCCGCGCCGCCAGCAGCGCGGTGTCGGCACGCGGCTCGCGCGACGCGAGATCCCCCAGCCGCGCGGCCGCGACCTCGCTGGAGGCCCGCAGGGAGTCACGCCGCGACGACAGCGCCAGCCCGCCGGCCGCCAGCGCGACGACGAGGAGGGCGGCGACGGTGCCGAGAAGCATCCTCAGCCGGCGGTTGCGGCGTCGCTGCGTGCGCAGTGCCAGCTGCTCGTCCCGCCGCTCGTCCTCGTCGTGGGCGAGCGAGGCGTCCAGGAAGTCCTCCTCGTCGGCCGACAGCACCGGGTGCGAGGCCTCCCGCCACTCCAGCGCCGCGGCCAGGCGGACGCCCGAGTACAGCTCCGCCTGCGGTCGCCCGGTCGAGGCCCAGCCGGCCGCAGCCACCTTGAGGTGCTCGAGCACCCGCCGGCCGCGCACGTCGTCGTCGAGCCAGGCCCTCAGCCGTGGCCAGGCCTGCGCCAGGGACTCGTGGGACAGCGCGACGGCACCGTCCTCCACGGTCACCAGCCGGTTCGAGGCGAGGCGCTCGATGACCATGAGCAGGTCGGGCTCGGTGCGTGGTCCGGTCGTGAGACGGGTGCCCACGGGGGCGCCGTCGGGGGTGATCGACACCAGCCGGAGCAACAGCGAGCGCAACGCCCGCCGGTGGTCGGTGTCGAGCTCCGCGTAGAGGGTGTCGGCCGTCTGGGCCACGGCCCCCGCGATGCCCCCGGTCGCCGCGTACCCCTCGACCGTGAGCACGTCGCCCTCGCGGTTGAGCCAGGTCTGCCGCAGCGCGTGGGACAACAGCGGCAACGCTCCCGGTCGGTCACCGACATCCCGCAGGAGCACGTCGACCAGGCCGGGCTCCACGAGCAGGCCGACGCGGTCGGCAGGTTCGAGCACGACCCGGCGCAGGCTCGCCCCCAACAGGGGCGCGAGGAGGTACAGGCCGCGGTTGGCCAGGGCGGCCAGCCGCGGCGAGGTGGTCAGGAGCTCGAGGCGGTCCGACCGGATCGTCACCACGACTGGCGCCGTCGAAGCCCAGTCGGCCACGCGGTCGAGGTAGGCGGTCTGCGCGCCGTCCTCAGCGTTGGCCAGCTCCTCGAGCTGGTCGACGACGAGGACGCACCCCGGTCCGGCGGCCCTGCGTGCACGCTGCAGCTCGTCGATGGAGCCGTCGCCCGGTACGACGACCACCACCTCACGTCCCCAGTTGCGCAGGGCGGGCACGATCCCCGCCCGCATCAAGGAGGACTTGCCCGATCCGGACGGCCCGACGACCAGGAGCAACGGGTGCTCCTCCAGCCGGTGCAGGCAGGTGACGACGTAGGTCTCGCGGCCCACGAAGAGGTCCTGGTGCTCGGGCTGGAAGGCGGTGAGCCCCTGATACGGGCACACCTGGGAGGACCGCTGCACCCGGGACTGGGGCAGCGTCGGGTCGTGACCGAGGATCGCCCGCTCGAGCACGGCAAGGTCCTCGCCGGGGTCCAGGCCGAGGTCGTCGCGCAGGGTGCGCTTCGCGCGGGCGATGGCGTCGAGGGCCTCGGCCTGGCGTCCGCTCGCGTACAGCGCCAGCGCGAGCAGCTCCCACCGCCGCTCCCGGTACGGGGACTGCTGCACCAGGTGCTGGGCGGTGGCGACCGACTCCTGCGCCCGTAAGGTCGAGACCGCGACAGCGAGCCGTTCCTCCTCGACCTCGGCCCGCAGCGCCTCCAGCCGGCGCACCTCCTCCTGCCCCGCCGGCCAGTCGTCGAGGTCGGGGTAGGGCCGGCCACGCCAGAGCGACAGGGCCTGGTCGTACACCGGCAGCGCGCGCGCAGGCTCCCCCAGGGCGGTGAGCCGGCGACCGCGGGCCAGGAGCTCCTCGAAGACGGCCGTGTCGACGTCGCCGGACGGCAGGACCAGCCGGTAGCCGTCGTCGCCGCGGTCCACGGCATCACGGCCCAAGGCCTGCCGCACGCGCACGACGGCGCCCTGCACCACCTTCGCCCAGGTCGCCGGCCGCTCCGCTCCCCAGAGGGCCTCGGCGATGTCCTCCGGTGAGCAGGGTGCCCCGCGCCGGGTGGCCAGCGCCGAGAGCACCACCCGGTCCCGTCGGGACAGGGTGGTCGGGGGGTCTCCGACGAGGAGGGGACCGAGGGCGAGGACCCGCACGGTGTCGAGTGTCGAGCCCGGACCGCACGGCGGTCAACGGAGCCGTTACCCGGGTGTTACCGCTTCCGGAGCGCCGGAACACCGGGCGTTACCCGGACGTCACCACCTCGGTGCAGCGTGCAGGAAGCGACGGCCGGAGCCTGCCGACCGTCCTTCGAGAGGAGATCGCGATGAACCAGACCACCCACGCTCGTAGCAGCCGGCGGGCGACCCGCCGGGTCCTCGCCGTCGGCGCCGGCCTGACCCTCGCCGGGGCGCTCGGCGTGGGCACGGCATCGGCCAGCCCCGACGTGACCACGACCGTCACGCACAGCACCTTCCGCCTGGTCGACGAGCAGAACCACATCCTGTCTTCGTCAACAAGTCGCGGGCCGACCTGTGCCCCCCCGAGCGCCTGGTCTTCGAGCAGGCGCTGAGCGCCTGGCTGGACGGCGGCGCGGTCGGCGACCCACCGGCCGAGCCGGCGTCGAGCCAGCAGGGTGTGGCGGAGGTGCTGTCGACCACGCGGTTCGTCGACAAGCGGCAGCTGTTCGCCTTCACGGGCGACGACGTGCCGGTCGAGGCCTGGCGGCTGGACGACGAGGGTGGCGGCATCGACTGTACGGCCACCGACGGTCCCGGCGCAGGGCTCTTCGCGTCCGGGCCGATGGACTTCACCGACAGCCGGAAGTCGTCCGACTCGCTGCTCACCGGTGACACCCGGCTCGACGGCACCATCACCGACCCGCAGGGGGGCCGGTGGCGGGCCGACGTGCACTACATCGTGAAGCTGGTCAACGGGAACTTCGACGTCAAGGGCGGCGGCAGGCTCGTGCCCCTCGGCTGAGAGGACCAGGCGCCGCCGCGGGCGACAGGGCACGCCCGCGGCGGCAGCATGGTGCCGCCGCGAGGCAGGGTCACCGACCCACACCACGTGCGGGCCGACCGGTCGGAACCCCGTGTCTCGGAGGTGGTCGAGCCCTTGCGTGCCGACGGTTCGGAGGCTGGTGCCTCAGGGGGTGAGTGCCTCCGGCCTCGAGCGGTCAGGACCCGTCCACGCGCACGATGGCGAACGGCCCGGTTGGCAGGCCGAACCGGGCGTTCACGGCATACAGGCTGCCGCCGAAGGAGGCCACGGTGGTGGGGACGGCGAAGTCGGGGTCGGTGAGGGTGGCGGTGAGCCGCGCCGAGGTCAGGTCGGGGGAGAGGCGCAGCACCGCGACCTGGTTGAGGCGGTTGCGCACGACGTAGAGCTCGCGGCCCCGCAGCAGGATGCCGTCGCCCGCGGTGAGGGAGGTGTCGGCCTCGATCGAGGTGACGGTGCCGGTGTCCGCGTCGACCCGGAACAGCCGGCCGAGGGTGCTGTTGACCACGACGAGCGTCCCGCCGTCGGCCGTGGCGGCGATGCCGTTGGCGTTGAAGACGAAGGGTCCGGGCACCTGCTCCCAGTCGCCGGTCAGCGGCACCTGCGCGGCGGGTCCGCTCGGCCGGCCGCCCTGCAGCGGGACCCGGTAGAGGACGGCACGGAAGGAGTCGGTGAACCACGCCGCGTCCTGGGTCACCGTCACGTCGTTGACGAACGTGGAGCCGGGCGTCCCGAGCTGGTAGGTCGCGACCTCCTCGCCGGTCGCGGCGTCGTAGACGTAGGCGGCGCCGGTGGTGCCCCCGGAGACGAAGAGGAGCCCGGAGGCGTACTTCAGGCCGGCGGCGATCCGCCCGGGGCTCCCCGGGACGAGCACCGAGCCCTCCCCCGTGCGCAGGTCACCGGCCCAGACGGCGCCGGTGGCCAGCGAGCCGGAGTAGACCGTGGTGCCCCGGCCGGTGGCGATGCCCTCCGCGGCCCACCCGTCGGGCAGCGCGATGACCTCCGGGAAGGGCCGGGCGGTCGCCGGGACGGCCACCGCGGTGGCCAGCCCCGCGGCGAGGGCGGCGGCGACGGTGAGCGAGGACACGGAGCGGCGAAGGGGACCCATCTGCGAACCATAGGTCGGGCCCGCACCCGCGTCGAGCGGTGCGCCGTCACCCGCCGGGGCGGGGTGGCGCGCGGAAAGTGCGACACAAGTTTCGCGACTTCGGGAACAGGACGGCATACCGTCCCGTTGTGCACCCCAGAGGGGGAGTACCCCATCTCCACCGCGTCGCCATCACGGATCACCCGATCTCGGCGCGGGGGCCGCCACCCGCGGCCGGGGGAGACCCTCGGCCGTCGTCCCCCACGACCGAGGAGTGTCATCCATGGACGTCCCCCTGTGGGCCTGGTTCGCCGTGATCGGCGTCATCCTGGCCACGCTCGCGCTCGACCTGTTCCTCCACCGCGAGGCGCACGTCATCCGGATCAAGGAGGCCGCGATCTGGTCCGCGGTCTGGGTCGCCTTCGGCGTCGCGTTCGGCGCCCTGCTCTGGCGGGTCTACGGCGGTGAGTTCGGGCAGCAGTACTTCGCCGGCTACCTCATCGAGAAGTCGCTCGCCGTGGACAACGTCTTCGTCTGGGCGATCATCTTCACCTTCTTCGCCGTCCCGCGGGAGTACCAGCACCGCGTGCTCTTCTTCGGGGTCCTGGGGGCGCTGGTCTTCCGCGGCATCTTCATCGCGGGGGGCTCGGCGCTCATCGCGAGCTTCTCCTGGATCCTCTACCTGTTCGCGGCCTTCCTGCTCGTGACCGGCTGGCGCATGCTCCGCCAGCGCAACACCCACCTCGACCCGAGCCGCTCACGCGCGCTCAAGCTCTTCCAGAGCCGGGTGCCGATGATCGAGGAGTACCGCGGCCAGCGCTTCTGGATCCGCCGCGGCGGCGTCCTGGTGGCCACCCCGCTGCTCGCCGTGCTCGTCCTCGTCGAGGTCACCGACATCATCTTCGCGGTCGACTCGATCCCGGCGATCTTCGCGGTGACCGAGGAGCCGTTCCTCGTCTTCACGGCGAACGCCTTCGCCATCCTCGGCCTGCGGGCGATGTACTTCCTGCTCGCCGACCTCATGCACCGCTTCGTCTACCTCAAGGCGGGCCTGGCGCTGGTGCTGATCTGGGTCGGCATCAAGATGCTGCTGAAGATCGACGTCTACTACATCCCCACGACCATCTCCCTGGCCGTCGTCGCGACCATCATCGGCGTCTCGATCGCCCTGTCGCTGCGGGCCACCCGCGGGCAGGAGCGCCACGCCCCGGACGTCGCCACGCAGCCGTTCCGGGTGCGCGACGGCGAGGGCGGCGTGCTGGCCGGCCACGAGGCGGAGTACGGGGGGGAGACGCCGGCCCGGATCGTCGGCGGCAGCACGAAGGCGCGGGAGCGGCTCGGGCTCACGCCGGTCGGCTAAGGGGCAGCATCGGCCCGATGCGCTGGTACAACGGAGGAGAGCACGCCACCGTCGCACCACCGCGTCGGCGGCTGCTCGCCGATCGGGGGATTCTGTCATGCGTATCGCGCTCGTCGCCGGCCCGTGGCTGCCGGTGCCGCCACCGGCATACGGTGGCACCGAAGGGGTGATCGACCGGCTGGCCACCGGTTTCCAGGACGCCGGTCACGAGGTGCTCCTCTTCACCACCGGGGACAGCACCTGCCCGGTGCCGAAGAAGTGGGTGCGGGAGCGGGCGGCGCCCGAGCTGATCGGCCAGTCCTACGTCGAGGTGCAGCACCTGCTGCACGCCTACGACGAGGTCGCGGACTTCGACATCATCCACGACCACACCGTCGTGGGACCGACCATGGCCGACAGCCGGGCCAACGGAGTGGTCGTGACGACCAACCACGGGCCGTTCACCCACGAGCTCAACGAGATCTACGCCCGGGCCGCCGAACAAGCCTCGGTGATCGCGATCTCCCACGACCAGGCGTCCCGCGCGACCGTGCCGGTCTCCGCCGTCATCCACCACGGGCTGCGGCCCGAGGAGTGGACCGTCGGCGCGGGCGACGGCGACTACGTGCTCTTCCTCGGCCGGTTCTCGCCGGACAAGGGTGCCCGCGAGGCGGCGCTCGCCGCGCACCTGTCCGGGGTGCCGCTCATCATGGCGGCGAAGATGAGGGAGCGGCAGGAGATCGACTACTTCACCGAGCAGGTCGAGCCCCTCCTGGACACCCACGTGCAGTACGTCGGCGAGGTGGCGATGGAGGAGAAGCAGAAGCTGCTCGGCTCCGCCAAGGCGCTGCTCAACCCGATCACCTGGCCGGAGCCCTTCGGCCTGGTCATGATCGAGGCGCTCGCCTGCGGCACGCCGGTGCTCACGCTGCGGTCGGGGGCCGCGCCGGAGATCGTCGAGGACGGCGTGACCGGCTTCGTCTTCGACCGGGTGGAGGAGCTCGCCAGCTCGCTCGGCCAGATCGACGAGCTGGACCGGGGCGCGTGCCGGAAGGCGGTCGAGGGGCACTTCTCCGCCGATCGGATGGTGCGCGACCACCTCGACCTCTACGAGCGGCTTCTCGCGCGGGGCTGACGGCATCCCGCCTCCCGTGGCCCACGCGCGGCCCCACCCGGACCGGGGCGCCGCGCCGAGACACGCGGAGGTCTCCGCCGTGGTCAACCGGCGGGCACAGTATGGGTCCCCGGACCGAGGCGCCACCGCGACGCCTCCTGACCCGAGGAGCCGCGCCGTGACGTCACCCACCGCGGGACAGACCCACCCGGGACGGCCACGACCGACCCACCCGGGACGACCGGGACGGCCGAGATGACGCCGAGCGGCGGCGAGCGCCTCACCGCCCTCTCGGTCTCCGAGCGCCGCCGGCTCCTCGCGGTCACCGTCGCGCGGTCACTCACCGTCGCGGCGGCCGTCGTGGCCGCCTACTACCTGATGCCGCTGGCCCGTCCGGAGCTGGACGCGGGAGCGGTGCCCCGCCTCCTGCTCGGGCTCGGGCTGCTCGCCGCCTTCCTCGCCTGGCAGGTGCGCCGGGTGCTGCGGGCCAGGACCCCCTACCTGCAGGCGGTCGAGTCGCTGGTCATCGCGGTGCCCCTCTTCCTCTGCACCTACGCCGGCGCCTACCTCGCCCTCTCCTCGCGCCACCCGGACGGCTTCACCGAGCAGCTGGGCCGCACCGACTCGCTGTACTTCACGGTCGTCACGCTCGGCACCGTGGGCTACGGCGACATCGCCCCCGTCAGCGACGCCGCTCGGGTGCTCGTGGCGAGCCAGGTGCTGCTCGACCTCGTGCTCATCGCGGCCGTGGCGCGCCTGCTGCTGATGGCCGCCCGGCTCGGCGTGGAGCGCGCCGAGGCCCCGCAGGAGCCGGACCCCTCCTGAGCGGCGGGGCCCTCCGTCCACGGGGCCCTCCGTCCACGGGGCCCCAGTCCGCCCGGCTCTCACTCCGCCGGGCCCCGGTCCGCCCGGCTCTCAGTCCGCCCGGCTCTCAGTCCGCCGGGCCCCCTGTGGGGCCGACCCGGCCGAGCACCTCGGCGTGCCGAGCGTGCAGCCGGTCCCGCACCTCGTCGGGGGTGTAGGCCCGGCGCCGCCGCTCGGCCCGGGCCACCACCGCGCCGGTCGCCACCACGCCGGCGGCGCCGGCGAGGCCGGCGAGCTTCCACCATGAGGTCGGTCGGTGCACGCCGCCGAGGCTAGCCCCCTCCACGCCGCCGGCCCCCCCGGACTGGGCCACCCCCCGTGCCAGCCGCCGTGCGACAGGTCCTGCCACCCGCCTCACCACTCGCCTTGCCTCGCGCCGTGCGACCTGCCCGGTCACGCGCCGCAGCGCGCAGCTCCTCCACGGACTCCCGTATGCCGTCCGCGAGCGTGTCGACGTCGGGCGCGGTGTCGAAGTCGCCGGTGACGCCGAAGGCGAGCTCACCGGCATACGAGAAGATCGAGACGCCCACGCGCACCCGGTCCGCGATCGGCACGTAGGGGAGGATGGACCGGCACCGGCGGCCGAGCATCCACACCGGCTCCCGCGGACCGGGGACGTTCGTCGTCACGGTGACCAGGTGCAGCTGCGGCAGGTGGAAGGCGGCCCGCACCCCGAGGGCGATGGGCAGGAACGGCTCGTGCTCGTAGATCGCCGTGAGGTCGGCCCCCGCCGAGGGCTCGCCGGACGCGGCCGCCTCGCGGATGCGGCGGTGCACGGTCTCGAGCCGCTCGACGGGGTCGGCGACGTCGACGGGCAGGAAGGGCAGCAGCAGCGACACCCGGTTGTCGAGCAGCGACTCCTCGCCCGGCTGCCGCAGCGAGACCGGGACGAGGCTGCGGACCGCGCGCGCATGCGGCTCCTCGCCGCGCGAGATCAGCAGCGCCCGCAGGCCACCGCTGATCGCGGCGAGGGCGACGTCGTTGAGGCTCCCCCCCAGCGCCTCCCTGACCTCGCGGACCTCGGCGAGGGGCACCACCGTGGAGGCGTAGCGGCGCTGTCGTCCCATCGCCCCGCGCAGCGAGGAGGGCGCCGCCGGGGTGACCGCCCCCAGCAGCGCGAGGCTGCCCCGCGCCGTGCGGGCGACCCGCTTGCCGAGGCCGACCGGGTGCCGCAGCAGCGGCAGGGTGGCGCGGCCGACCGCGACCGGGGTCAGGGCGGCGTCCCGGGCGGCGCCGGCGAGCAGTCCGGCGCGCCCCGGGCGCGGGCGCGGCTGCCAGTGGTCGGGGGTGGGCGGTCCCGGCTCGGGGCCGGCGTCGTAGACGACCGAGTAGAGCGAGGTGCCCGAGACGCCGTCGACGACGCAGTGGTGGAGCTTCGTGATCACCGCCCACCGGCCGCCCTGCAGGCCCTCCACCACCCAGTACTCCCACAGCGGCCGGCTCCGGTCCATCCGCTGGCTCATCACCCGGGCCACGAGCCGGTGCAGCTCCGCCGGCCCGCCCGGGGCGGGGAGGGCGGTGCGCCGGCAGTGCCAGGCCAGGTCGGTCTCCGGGGCGTCGGCCCAGACCGGCGCACCGAGGTCGAACGGCACCGGCAGCACGACCTGGCGGAAGCGCGGCACCAGCGGCACCCGCCCGGCGAGGTGCGCGACGAAGTCCTCCTGGGGAGGTGGCGGGCCCTCCAGCACGGCCGTCGAGGCGATCGCCATCGACGTCGTCGGGTCCTCGTCCTCCGCCTGGAGGAAGGCCGCGGACAACGGCGTCAGGCGCTCCACCCGCCCACCGTAGCGACCCCGCTGCGGCCAGCGGGCCCGCGCGCCGCCCGGCTCTCGTACCCTCGGGGGACGACGTGGCACGGCGCGCCCCGGTGTGGCGTGAGCGGCAGGAAGGGCGCGATGGCGGACGAGCAGGACCGCGAGGGCCGGCGGCGCGTCCCGCGGGCCGCCGGGGCGGAGGACTACACCGCGGCCATGGCCGCCCGCCGGCGGGCCTTCGTCGAGGAGGTGACCGGCGCGCGGCTCGAGCACGTCGGGGCGATGACCGCCGACCCGGCGAGCCTGCGCGGCAACGTCGAGAACGTCCTCGGCGCCGCCCAGGTGCCGATCGGCCTGGCGGGCCCGCTCCTGGTGCACGGCGAGCACGTGGACGAGGAGGTGTGGGTGCCGCTGGCGACGACCGAGGGCACGCTCGTCGCCTCCTACAACCGCGGCATGCGGCTCCTCACCGCCGCGGGCGGGGTGCGGGCCACGGTCGTGGACGACCGGATGCAGCGGGCGCCCGTCTTCCTCTGCCCCGACGCCCGCGCGGCGCGTGAGCTCGGCGCGTGGATCGCCGCGCACGAGCCCGAGATCGCCGCGGCCGCCGAGGCCACCACCGCCGTCGGTCGCCTCGTGGAGATCGAGCAGTATGCCGTGGGGCCGCTGCGCTACCTGCGCCTGGACTTCACGACCGGGGACGCCGCGGGGCAGAACATGGTGGGCCGGGCGGCGCACGCCGCGTGCGAGTGGGTGCGCGAGCACCATCCCGAGCACCCGGCATACGTGCTGTCCGGGGCGATCGACACCGACAAGAAGCACTCCCAGATCAACGTGCTGCGCACGCGCGGCAAGCGGGTGGTCGCGGAGGCGACGATTCCCGGCGCGCTGCTGCGGCAGCACCTGGGGGTCACGCCCGAGCAGCTGTTCCGGATGCGCCAAATCAGCCAGGCCGGCGGCTTCCTCGCGGGCACCGCGAACAACGGCGCCCACGCAGCCAACGGGCTGACGGCCCTGTTCATCGCGACCGGGCAGGACGTCGCCACGGTGGCGGAGTCGCACGCCGGGATCGTCTACTCCCAGCTGACCGACGACGGCGGGTACTACTGGTCCATCACCCTGCCTGCCCTGGTCGTCGCGACCGTCGGCGGCGGCACCGGGCTGGCGACCCAGCGCGAGTGCCTCGAGGTGCTGGGGTGCTCGGGGGCGGGCCGGGTGCGCCGGTTCGCCGAGATCTGTGCCGCGGTGGTGCTGGCCGGGGAGGTGTCGCTGAGCGCCGCGGTGCTCGCCGGGGATTGGGTGAGCAGCCACGAGCGGCTCGGCCGCAACCGGCTGCGCGAGGGGCCGTCCGACGGCGCCGAGCCCTTGGTGCCGGACCTCGGCACGGCCGCGCCGGCCGCGCAAGCGGCGCAAGCGGCGCCGGCCCCGCCGGCCGCGCCGGCCCCGCCGGCCGCGGAGTAGCCTCCGGCCGTGGCCGTTACCAGCTCTCGCACGGTGTCGATCGCAGCGCCGGTCGAGACGGTCGCGGCCACCGCTCGCGATGTCGGTGGGCACCGCGAGTGGTGGCCGGGCATGCTCGTGTCCGAGGTGCTCGAGCGGGACGTCGAGGGCCGGTGCACGCTCGCTCGCATCGTCGACGAGGTGGCCAAGGTGGGACGTGACGAGTTCCGCCTCGCCTACACGCACGAGGACGGCTCGGTCTCGTGGCACCTCGTCGGTCGCTCGCGGCTGCAGAAGAGCCAAGCGGGCTCCATCCGGTTCCGGTCCCTGGGGGAGGGGAGCGAGGCGACCGTGGCGCTCGCCATCGAGACCACGCTGCCGCTCCCCGGCTTCCTCCAGCGGCAGGTCGTCCGCGGCGTGGACCGGGGCGCCGCCGAGGGGCTCAGAGCGCGCTGCGAGGGGCGCTGAGCGGCGCCCGGGTCGCGGTCGGCGAGGCCGTCGAGCTGACCCGCACCGGTGACGTCTGGCTCTTCCGCGGCCGGTCGGCGGCGGACCGCGCCATCCGCGCCGCGACCAACGCCCCGGTCAACCACGTCGCGATGGCCGTCGTCCTGGAGGACCTGCCCCCGTTGATGTGGCATGCCGAGCTGGGCCGCTCGCTGCAGGACGTGTGGACGGGCGGGCACCACCGGGGGGTCCAGCTCCACGACCTGCGCGCCGCGGTGGACCGCTGGCGGGACGCCTACGGTCAGCGGGCCTGGCTGCGGCAGCTGAGCCCGGAGGTGGGACCCGAGCAGGAGGCCGCCGTGCTGCGGACCATCGCCCGTCTCGACGGGGTGTCCTTTCCCTCCACCGCCGCGCTCGCATGGCGCTGGCTCCGGGGCCGCGACGCCTACCTCGGCCGACGTGAGGCGGCGGGCCGCGGCCTCCGGCCGGAGATGGCGTACTGCGCCGAGGTGGTGGCGGTCACCTACGAGGAGATGGGCCTGCTCGAGCCGCGCACCCCGCTGGGCTGGTACGACCCGGGACGGTTCTGGAGCGGGGACACGCTTCCCCTCACCGACGGGTGGGCGCTCGGCGGGGAGATCGCGGTCGGCAGCTGACCACGGAGAAGGGCGGGCCGGTGGCCGGCGGCCGGCGGCTGGACCGCGTGTGTGCGGACCCGCGAGGGCCCCGCTAGCGACCCTGCTCGCGGGCGCGCTGCCGGCGCGCCCACGGGACGCCCACGGCCAGGGCGACGACGGCCAGCGCCGCGGCCCCCGCCAGGAGCCCCCAGAGGGCGGCCCAGCCCAGCTTGATCACGCCCTCCCAGAACAGGTGGTCGTAGGGGAGGTCGGGCTCGTTCGCGGCCCCCCACCAGAACCCGAGGACGCCGGCCACGACTCCGACCGTCATGGTGCCGAGCCCGATGCCCGCCGAGCGGGCGAGCAGTCCCGCGCGGAGCGTCGGGGCCCCCTCGTCCGGTGACGGCTCCTCGTCCACCCGGTCGGCGAAGGTCTCGAAGACGTCCGGCGCCGGGCCCTTCCGGCGACGGCGGGGCATGGTGCGCAGCATAGGCGCTGGCACTTCCCGGCACGGGCAATCTCCCCTACGGTGGCCCGGTCAGCGGGGGATTCAACCAAGGGGGACGCGTGCAACGCAGGCGCATGATCGGGATGACCGGAGCGGCAGCGCTCCTGGCGGCAGGACTCGGGGCCACGGCCCCGGCGAACGCCACGACGGGGCAGGCCGGCGGCTCGGGCGCGAGCGGGACGGCCCGCTCCTACGTCGTGCTCGCGAAGGAGGGCGTCTCCGCCGAGGCGGTCGCCCGGAAGCTCACGGGTGCCGGTGCCACGGTGACGTCCGTCAACTCCGACGTCGGCATGGTGACCGTGTCGTCGACGTCCTCGGCGTTCCTCGCCAAGGCGCGCGCGATCAAGGACGTCGAGGGCGCCGCCGTTGACGGCGTGGTCGGCCGGGCACCGAAGCAGCCCAAGGTCGACACGGCGCCGACCGGTCGGGCGGCGGGCCGCCCCGCGGCCAAGGGCAACCACGGCGGCGGGGGTGCGGTGCAGCGGGACCCGCTGGACTCCTACCTGTGGGGCATGGACATGATCAAGGCGCCGCAGGCGCACCGCTACGAGACCGGTGACCGGCGCGTCCGGGTCGGCGTGATCGACACGGGGATCCAGGGTGACCACCCGGACCTCGCCGCCGGCTTCGACCGCCGGCTGTCGCGCAACTTCACCACCGACATGCCGGACATCGACGGACCCTGCGAGGTCGCCAGCTGCGTGGACCCCGCGGACGTCGACGACGACGGCCACGGCACGCACGTGGCCGGCACGATCGCCGCCTCGCTCGACGGCTTCGGCCTGAGCGGCGTGGCGCCGGACGTCAGCCTGGTCAACGTCCGCGCGGGGCAGGACAGCGGCTACTTCTTCCTCTCGCCGGTGGTCAACGCCCTGACCTACGCCGACGACGTGGGCATCGACGTGGTCAACATGTCGTTCTACGTCGACCCGTGGCTCTACAACTGCATGGGCGGCGCGCCGGAGGACAGCCCGGAGGCGGCGTTCGAGCAGGACCTCATCATCAAGGGCATGAACCGGGCGCTGAACTTCGCGCACCGCAAGGGCGTCACCCTGGTGGCGGCGGCCGGCAACAACCACGAGGACATGGCCAACCCGCGGCCGGACACCTCGAGCCCCGACTACGGGCCGGTGGCGCCCTACGAGCGGACCATCGACAACGAGACCTGCTTCGACCTCCCGGTCGAGGGCAGGCACGTCCTCGGCGTCACCTCGGTCGGCCCGTCCCGCACCAAGGCCGACTACTCGAACTACACGACCGAGCCACGGTCCGGCGAGATCGAGGTGGCCGCGCCGGGGGGGTGGTTCCGCGACGGGTTCGGCACGCCGAGCTTCCGGACCAACGAGAACCTCATCCTCTCCACGGCCCCGCTGGGCGTCCTGCAGGGCACGGGCGAGGTGGATGAGAACGGCAACATCACGCCTGACGGCGAGGCGAACGGCGTGATGAAGCAGTGCACCGACGACCCGCCGGCCGGTGCCCAGGAGTGCGGGTACTACCAGTACCTCCAGGGCACGTCGATGGCGTCCCCGCACGCCACGGGTGTCGCAGCGCTCGCGGTCAGCTCGTACGGCCACCGCACGCGGGGTGGCGGCTTCGGCCTGGCCCCGAACGCGGTGCGCGCCCTGGTGATGCGCACGGCCACGGACAACCCGTGCCCGCCCGGCGGGGTCCGCTCCTACGAGCAGGAGGGCCGGTCGCCGGAGTTCACGGCGACCTGCGTCGGCACCACCCGGTTCAACGGGTTCTACGGTGACGGCATCGTCAACGCCCTCGGGGTCGTGAAGCGCTGGGGCCGCTGACCCGCTGCCACCCCGGCTCGGCCCGGTGCCCCGAGGGCGCCGGGCCGAGCCGCGCCGGCGGCCCCGGGCGGCCCGACCGCCCGGAGCTCGGCGAGGGCGGGCCCGGGCCGACCGGTCGGCTCAGCGCAGGGTCTCGAGGTAGTCCGCGATCCGGCCGATGGCCTCCTCGAGGACCTCGGCGTCCGGCAGGGTCACGATGCGGAAGTGGTCGGGCTCGAACCAGTTGAACCCGGTGCCGTGGGTGACGAGGATCTTCTTCGCACGCAGCAGGTCGAGGACGAAGCGCTGGTCGTCCTGGATGTCGTAGACGTCCGGGTCCAGCCGCGGGAAGCAGTAGAGCGCGCCCTCCGGCTCGGTGCACGAGACCCCGGGGATCTCGTTGAGCAGCCGCCACGCCAGCTTGCTCTGCTCGTGGAACCGGCCGCCGGGCTGCACCAGCTCGGTGATGGACTGGTAGCCGCCGAGCGCGGTCTGGATGGCGTGCTGGGCGGGCACGTTGGGGCACATGCGCATGTTGGCGAGCAGGGTGAGCCCCTCGAGGAAGTCCTCCGCGAGGTGGGTCGGCCCGGAGATCATCACCCACCCGGCGCGGTACCCGCAGACCCGGTACGCCTTGGACAGCCCGCTGAAGGTCAGGCACAGCACGTCGTCGCCGGCGAGGGCCGCCATGTGGTGGTGGACCGCGCCGTCGAAGATCACCTTCTCGTAGATCTCGTCGGCCATGAGCACGAGCCGGTGGCGCCGCGCGATGTCCACGAGGCCCTGCAGGACCTCCCTGCTGTAGACGGCGCCGGTCGGGTTGTTGGGGTTGATGACGACCAGGGCGAAGGTGTTCTCGGTGATCTTGGACTCGATGTCCTCGAGGTCCGGGTCCCACTCGCGGGTCTCGTCGCACCGGTAGTGCACCGCCCGCCCGCCGGCGAGGGTGACCGCGCCGGTCCACAGCGGGTAGTCCGGCGCCGGGACGAGGATCTCGTTGCCGTCGTCGACGAACGCCGTCAGCACCATCGAGATGAGCTCGGAGACCCCGTTGCCGAGGAAGACGTCGTCGACGCCGGCCTCGGTCAGGCCCTTGGACTGGTAGTACTGCGCGACCGCGGTGCGGGCCGAGTAGATGCCCCGGGAGTCGGAGTACCCCTGCGCCATCGGCAGGTGGTGGACCATGTCGGCGACGATCGCCTCGGGTGCCGCGAAGCCGAACGGTGCGGTGTTGCCGACGTTGAGCTTGAGCACCTGGTGCCCCTCGGCCTCGAGCCGGTGCGCCTCCTGCAGGATCGGTCCGCGCACGTCGTAGCGGACGTCGTGCAGCTTGCGGCTCTGGGTGATGCGGCGCATGGGCACAGTCTCCCAGTCGCGCCCGGTTCGTGCGCGGACCGGCATACCAAGCGGTCCGTATGCCGGCCGGCCGCCCCCCGAGGTGACGGCACCGTGCGCTCGGCGCCGGCCCGGCGGACGGCTGCGCCGGTCACCGCGGGGCGCGGATCACCATGACGGGGCAGGGGGCGGTCTCGAGGATCTGCTGGCTGACCGAGCCGAGCAGCATCCCGGCGAAGCCGCCGCGCCCGCGGCTACCCACCACGACCAGACCCGCGTCGACAGCCTGCTCCACCAGGGTGGGGGCCGCCGGCCCGCGCACCACGCGCACCTCGACGGGCACGTCGGGGTAGCGCTCGCGCAGCGGTTCCAGGACCGACTCCGCCATGGCCCGGTAGCGCGCCGTCACCGTGTCCCACTCCGGTGTCCCGGGTGTCGTCACGACGACCCCGTCGACCATCTCCAGGTACCACGCCACCACGACCACCGCGGAGGTGCCGCGGACCCCGGCGATCCACAGCGCGCGCTCGGCAGCGGCGCGGGAGTGGGCGCTGCCGTCGACGCCGACCACCACGGGCCCCTCCGGGCCGGTGCGCACGCCCTCGGGGATGACGACCACCGGGCAGTCGGCGTGCATCGCGGTCGCCAGCGAGGAGCGGCCGAGGAGGAGCCGGTCCAGGCCGCGCCGCGGCTCCGCGCCGACGACGACCAGGTAAGCGCCGCGGGAGGCGTCGACGAGGGCGCGCTCCGGGCGGTCCCAGGGCTGGCTCCCGGTGATGGGGAGCTCCGGCCAGCGGGAGTGCGCCTCGGCCAGGGTGGACTCGAGGATGTCGTCGTCGGCCAGCCCGGCGCCGGGGCCCAGGGTGAGGATGCCGCCCAGGGCCGGCGCGTCGGCGGCGAGCAGCTCGCCCCCCATCTCGTGCGCGTGGAGCAGGTGCAGTGGGTGGCGCGCACGCGTCGCCGCCCCGGCGGCGAACTCGAGCACCGTGGTGTCCCGGTCGCTGCCGTCGAGCCCGGCCACCACCGCCCCCGCGGGCACCGGGTCGTCGGGACGGGGGGCCGGGTCGGCGCTGCTCATGAGGTCAGTATCCCGCCGTCGCCGCCCGGAGCTCCACGGTGGTGACGACGTCGGTCACCGAGGGGGTGCGGGGGGTGGAGGAGAACCCGAAGCGGCACGGCGGGTCCACGGGCGCCAGCTCACCCAGCGGTATGCCGTCGAAGCTCCCCTGCGCGCGGGTCACCCGGTGGACGTCGCTCGCGCCGTAGAACTCCCGCCGACCGTCGCGCGCGGCGCCCCTGGTGCGCACGCCCCGCAGGGCGACGCGTGCGACGGGGTCGACCAGCGTGGCCCACCGCGGGTCGCGGGCCAGCGGCGGCGGCACCACGCGCAACAGGTGACCGAGGGCGGTGCGGCTCCCGGTCACGAGGGTCAGCTCGAGCGAGGGTGAGCGCACCTCCCACGTCGCGCCGGTGACCGACGCCTCGAACGGCTCGACTCTTGTCTCGTCGAAGGAGTACGTCGCCGCGATGAAGTCCGCCACCTCCTCGGTCGGGGCGAGGAGCACGCGATGGCCGGCCGCGGTCTCGACCATGGCGTCGGCGAAGGCCCCCATCGGCGTGCGCTCCCAGCGGCCGACCACCACCCGGGTGCCGCTCGTCGAGCCGATGCCGGCGATCCGGCCGAAGAAGCGCTGCTGCACCCGGGACATGCGCGCATTCTCGCCGGTCCGGCAGGGTCCGGTCCGGTTCCGTCCGGTCCGGTCCGACGGCCGGAGTCCGCCTGGTGGTGGCGGGTTCACCGGGCCGCCGGCACCCCGCTCCCAGCCGTACGGGTGATCATGGGCCGGTGCGAGCGACTGTGACCAGGCCGGGGGTGGCGGTGTCGGCCGCCGCCGCGACGCTGCTGGCCCTGGGCGGCTGCGCGTCGGGGGGTGACGGGACCGGCGAGGTGCCCCGCCCCGCCGCGACCCCCGCCACCTCCGCGCCGTCCTCGGGTGCCGCGACCGGCGGCCCCGAGCCGTCGATGGTCACGCCCAGCCGGGCGACGGTCCCCGCGCTCGACGTGCAGGTCGTCACCCGGGGGCTGGAGCACGGGTGGGACGTCGGGTTCCTGCCCGACGGCCAGGTGCTCGTCACCCAGCGGCCGGGCCGCATCGCGCTGGTCTCCGGCACCGAGCCCGGGGCGAAGGTCCGAACCGTGCGGGCCGACCTCTCGGACGTCGTCGCGCAGGGCGAGGGTGGCCTCCTCGGGATGGTCCTGCACCCCGACTTCGCCACGAGCCGGCTCTTCACGACCTGCCAGAACCACCAGGAGGGTGGCGAGCCGGTCGACATCCGTCTCGTCACCTGGCGGCTCAGCGCGGACGGTGGGCAGGCGACCAAGGTCAAGGACCTGCTGACCGGGCTGCCCATCGCCGACTCCGGGCGGCACTCCGGCTGCCGTCCCACCGTCGCCGCCGACGGGGCCCTGCTCGTCGGCACCGGGGACACGGCGGACGGGGCCCTCCCCCAGGACCGCACCAGCCTCGGTGGCAAGGTGCTGCGCCTCGACCTGGACACCGGGAAGCCCCTGCCGGACAACCCGTTCGCCGACGCGGCGGACCTCCGCGAGCGCTTGGTGTGGACCTACGGACACCGCAACGTGCAGGGCGTCGGGATCCGGCCCGGCACCGGGCAGGCCTACAGCGGGGAGCACGGCCCCAGCAACAACGACGAGGTCAACCTGCTCCGCGCCGGAGCCAACTTCGGCTGGGACCCCAGCCGCGGCGGCACGCAGGGCGGCTACGACGAGTCGGTGCCGATGACCGACACCGAGCGCTTCCCGGACGCGGTCCCGGCGGTCTGGCAGTCCGGCGCGACCACGCAGGCGGTGTGTGCCGTCGCCTTCCTCGACGGTCCCCAGTGGGGCGCGCTCGACGGCGCCCTGGTCGTCACCGCCCTCAAGGGGGAGAAGGCCCTCGTGCTCCGGCTCGACGAGGCGGGCGCCGTCACGTCGGTCGCCGCCCCCGAGGAGCTCCAGCGCTACGGTCGCCTTCGCGCCGCCCGCCTCGGCCCCGACGGCGCGATCTACGTCACGACCAGCAACGGCGACGACGACGCGCTGCTGCGGGTCACCCCGCGCGCGGGTTCCTGAGGGCGGCGACCCGGCGACCCGGCGCACCTCGTCCCGGCGCGAGGCGACGCTCGCGCTCGCGGCCGGCGTGGACGGCATACCGGCGGTGTCGCGGTGGTGTGCCACAGAGGCTCGCGAGCCGCCATGGCGCTCGCGAGCCTGTTTGAACCGGCTTGCGAGTGAGGAGACGGCTCGCGAGCCGGTTCCGAGCCCCTAGCGTGTGGGCGGGACTACGGGACGATGACGGCCCGGCCCTGGACGTGCCCCGACTCGAGGTCGTGGTACGCCTGCGCAGCATCATCCAGCGAGTAGCGGGTGACCTTCGGCGTGAGCAGGCCTCGCGAGGCGAGCTCGAACACCTCGGCCAGCTCGGCCCGTCCGCCCCAGTACGTGGTCTGCACGCTCACCTCGTAGGGGACGGAGAAGAAGCCGAACGGCAGGGTGCCGCCGCCGATCCCCACGACCGTCAGGTCACCCAGGACGGCCACCGCGGCTGCGGCCAGCGTCAGGGTGGCGTCGACCCCCACGAAGTCGAGGACGACCTCGGCGCCGACACCTCCGGTCATCTCCTTGATCGTCTCCCCGGCGTTCTCGTCCGAGGGCAGCACCTCGTCGGCACCCATCTGCGTGGCGAGGTCCAGCGCCTCCTGCCGCTGGTCGACGGCGATCACCCGCGCGCCGGTGGTCTGCTTGAGGATCTGCACCCCGAGATGCCCGAGACCGCCGACGCCGATCACCACGGCGGTCGCCGACGGCCGTAGCTTCGGCCACGACCGAGCCACCGCGTGGTAGGGCGTCAGCCCCGCGTCGGTGAGGGGTGCGGCGTCCGCCGGTCCGAGGCCGTCGGGCAGCGGCACCAGGTGACGCTCGGCGTCGCGCACCAGCATGTAATCGGCCATGCCGCCATCCAGGCCCAGCCCCGCGCCGCCCCCGGGAGCCGGCGCGGCGGCCGGGTTGCTGCAGTAGGTCTCGAAGCCCGACAGGCAGGCAGTGCAACGTCCGCACCCCCACGGCCCGTACACCCCGACCGGCTGACCCACCTCGATGCCGGAGACCGCCGAGCCGACCTCGTGAACCCAGCCGGCGTTCTCATGGCCGAGGGTGAACGGCGGGGCCCACATCAGCGGTGCCGACTCGTCGAAGTCGTGCATGAGGTGCAGGTCCGAGTGACAGGCCCCCGCCCCGCCGACCTTGATCACCACATCGGCTGAGCCAGGCTCCGGCTCCGGCACGTCGACGAGCTCGGGTTCGGTCTTCCAACCAGGCAGACGAAATGCGCGCATGGGTCCTTCCTAGCATCTGGGCAGCCCCCGGTCGTCCATCGGCGTCACTGCTGCGCGACGGGGCCGGCGGCCGGCGGCCGGGCGAGCCGGGGGGAGGGTGAGCGGTGAGCCGGTCGAGATCGCCGCGGCCGCGGAGCTCGAGCTGGTCGACGGGTGCGACGGGCGTGGTTCGGCGGGTCGCCCGACCGTCCGCTTCGGCACCGGGGCGAGGCACAGACCTGCCACGTCCTGCAGCGCTGGAGTCGGTTCGCCGGGTCGTGGTGGGTCACCGACGACAGGGAGGCGTACCGGTTCGGCAAGCGGCAGGGCCTGACGACGCTCGACACGATGGACCTGTTGACCCGCCCCGTCGCCGACGGTGACCTCTCGGCCCAGGAGGCCCACGACCTCCTTTGGGCGATGAACGACGCCGACCGCCGCATCCGGGTGCCCAAGCACGTGTCGGAGATGTTGGGGTGACCACCGTGCCGCCCGTGGCGCCGAGTGCCCTCGCCCCGCGGGCGCGCCGCGGCCACGGGCTCGGCTCGATGGCCACCGGCTCCTTCGGCACCGTGCCGGGGCTGCTATTCCTGCCCTACCTCACCGACCGGCTCGGCGTCGCGGCCGGCCTGGCCGGGCTGGTCGTGTTTCTCCCCAAGGCGTGGGACGTCCTGCTGAACCCCGTGGCCGGCCGCGTCTCGGACCGCTCGACCCACCCCGGCGGGCGCCGGCGCCCCTTCCTGCTGCGCGCCGGCCTCGCCCTCGCGGTGCTCTTCGTCCTCCTCTTCGCCGGCCCCACCGCCCCGACCGCCCCGGCCACGCTCTGGGTGGTGGTCGCGTTCCTGGGCTGCGCCACGGCATACGCCTTCTTCCAGGTGCCGTACGTCGCGATGCCGGCCGAGATCACCTCGTCGTACGACGAACGAACGCGGCTGATGTCCTGGCGGGTCGCCCTGCTGGCCCTGACGATCCTGGTGGCGGGGGCGTCCGCGCCGGCGATCCGGGACGCGGTCGGCGGTCGCGACGGCTACCGGGTGATGGGCCTCGTGATGGCGACCCTGATTGCGGCCGGCGTGATCGGGGCGTACGTCGGCACCCGGCGCGCGCCCCTCGGAGCGGTCGCCGCGGGCGCGGGCGGGCTACGGGACCAGCTACGGATCGTGGCTGCGGCCCGCGACTTCCGGCTGCTGCTG
>DASQFD010000002.1:0-87642 GCA_035633255.1 Dermatophilaceae bacterium | reverse complement strand
CCAGTCCAAGTAGTCCAGGCAGTCTGCGTCGGTGGGGAACCACGACCGCAGCTCACCAACCGACCCGGGATAGTCCGCGCCAGCACGCGGACGATTCCTCTCCACGGCATCCAACCTAGTCCGGTCAGATGAATAGCCCTAACCCAACAACTACGCTACTTAGCGGCGACACGCTACTAGGCCTCGCTCGTTCATCTCGATCAGTGCTTCGAGCAGAGGCGTCGTCTCCGGATCCGGGGGGGGCCGCCGTGAGTCGGCGTCTCAGACGACCCACCCAGATCCGGGGACCACCGACCGGCTTTCGGCGGACGTTGGCCCCCACCGACCAGCCCGCGACCCACCGACCAGGCCCCTATCGCGCGATCGGACGCGCCTTCTCGAGGAGGGCGGATCAGGGAGAGCTGATTGCGTTTCGGAAAGGTGATGGAGCCGTCGACACCGGGGTGCCGGCGGCCAACGGCCGCTCTCCCACCACCATACGGCTGGCACCGGGCACCGTGAGGAGCGTTGGTCGGGAGTCACACCGGCCCCCCGGGGGGGACGCAGGTCACTCGTCCGCCGCCCTCCAACCGGCGTACCATCAGGAAAGAGGAGCCCGCCCGATGACGACGCCGAAGAATTTGTGCGCCAACGGGTTCCGGCTGACCGTGACCACCACGATCTCGACGCTGTCGGCGGATCTCGCGTTGGCGGTCGCACTCTCGCTAATGGCATCGATGACGCCCTTCGCCCTCGCACGTCCCGCGAGAGCGGCGCAGCCGGCGCCACGGTGAAGAGCGGAGGACCCATGTCACCTGTGCAGGCACCCAGCTACGACGACCTCCGAGCCGGCTTCTCGTGGACGCAGGCGCGGTCCCGGCTCGCCGGGCTCCCAGACGGGCGGGGTCTCAACATCGCCCACGAGGCGGTCGACCGCCACGTCAGTGAGGGGCACGGCGACCGCACGGCGCTGCGCTGCATCACGGCCAAGGGCGCCGTCTCCGACGTCAGCTACGCCGAGCTCCGCGCGGCCAGCAACAGGTTCGCGCACGTCCTGCGCGACCTCGGCACCGGCAAGGGCGACCGGGTGATGGCCTTGCTCGGTCGCACACAGGACCAGTACGTCGCGCTGCTCGGGACGCTGAAGAACACGAGCGTCTACTCGCCGTTGTTCTCCTCGTTCGGCCCCGAGCCGATCCACGAGCGGCTGCGGCTGAGCCGGGCCCGCGTGCTGGTCACGACGCCGGAGCTCTACCGCCGGAAGGTCGCGAGGACCCGCGACGACCTCGAGCACCTCCAGAACGTCCTCCTCGTCGGGGCCAAGCCGGGTGTTGCCCTCGAGCCGGGCACCATCGACCTCGCGGAGGCGATGGTCGCGGCCTCGGAGGACTTCGAGATCCCCCCGACCGCCCCCGAGGACATGGCGTTGCTGCACTTCACGAGCGGCACCACCGGCACGCCGAAGGGTGCGGTCCACGTCCACGAGGCGGTGGTCGCCCACCACGCGACCTCCGCGTTCGCCCTCGACCTGCGGCCCGGAGACGTGTTCTGGTGCACGGCTGACCCCGGCTGGATCACCGGCACGTCCTACGGCATCATCGCCCCGCTCACCCACGGTGCGACCATCGTGGTCTACGCCGGTGACTTCGACGCGCGGGCCTGGTACGGCGTCCTCGCCGACCGGCACGTCAACGTCTGGTACACCGCCCCGACGGCGCTGCGGATGCTCATGAAGCACGGAACCGACGTCCCGCACGAGTTCGACCTGACCGCACTTCGCCACATCGCCAGCGTGGGCGAGGCGCTCAACCCCGAGGTGGTCGTCTGGGGTCGTGAGGCCTACGGGCTGTCGATCCACGACAACTGGTGGCAGACCGAGACCGGCGCGATCATGGTCAGCAACTACCCGTTCATGGACATTCGCCCGGGCTCCATGGGTCGTCCGATGCCCGGCATCGAGGCGACCGTCCTCGCCCGCGGTGACGAGGGCCGCGCCGCCGTCGTCGACGGGAGGGTGACGCCGGTCGCGACCAGCGAGGTCGGCGAGCTGGCGCTGCGACCGGGCTGGCCGTCGATGTTCCGTGGGTACCTCGACGCCGAGGAGCGCTACCAGCAGTGCTTCGCCGGCGGCTGGTACCTCAGCGGGGACCTGGCCCGGGTCGACGAGGACGGGTACTTCTGGTTCGTGGGCCGCGCCGACGACGTCATCAAGTCCGCCGGCCACCTGATCGGTCCCTTCGAGGTCGAGACCGTCCTGATGGAGCACCCCGCGGTGGTCGAGGTCGGCGTGATCGGCAAGCCGGACCCGGTGGCCGGCGAACTCGTCAAGGCGTTCGTCACCCTCAAGCCCGACGTCGAGGAGACCGAGGAGCTGCGGATGGAGCTGCTCGCGTTCGGTCGCCGTCGCCTGGGGGGTCTGGCACCGAAGGAGATCGACTTCGACGCCCACCTCCCCCACACCAGTAGCGGCAAGGTGATGCGCCGCCTGCTCAAGAGCCGTGAGCTCGGGTTGCCCGCCGGGGACACGTCCACCCTGGAGGCGCAGCCATGACGACCACCGACCACGTCGACCTCCTGCGCACGATGCTGCTGATCCGCCGGTTCGAGGAGGCCTGCGCCGAGCTCTACAGCGCCCAGAGGATCCGCGGCTTCCTCCACCTTTACATCGGGGAGGAGGCCGTGGCCACGGGCGTGCTGGCCACGCTCGGCCCCGAGGACGCGGTCCTCACCACCTACCGGGAGCACGGCCACGCCCTGGCTCGCGGCATCCCGGCCGAGTCGATCATGGCCGAGATGTTCGGCCGGCAGTCCGGCTGCAGCGGTGGCCGGGGCGGGTCGATGCACCTGTTCGACGCCGAGCGGCACTTCGTCGGCGGGAACGCCATCGTGGGGGGCGGCATCCCGATGGCCGTCGGCATGGCACTCGCCGACCACTTGCGTGGCCTGGACCGGGTCACCGCGTGCTTCTTCGGCGAGGGCGCGATGGCCGAGGGGGAGTTCCACGAGTCGATGAACCTCGCCGCCCTGTGGCACCTGCCGGTGCTCTTCTGCTGCGAGAACAACCTCTACGCGATGGGTACGGCGATCCGCACGGAGCACGCCGGCACCGAGCTGGCCCTGCGGGCCGCGTCGTACGGCATGACCGCCTGGCCGGTCGACGGGATGGACGTCCTCGCGGTGAACGCTGCGGCGCAGCGCGCGGTGGAGGCGATCCGCGGGGGCGCCGGGCCGCACTTCCTGGAGCTGCGCACCTACCGGTTCCGCGCCCACTCCATGTACGACTCCGACCGGTACCGGGACAAGGCGGAGATCGCGGCGTGGAGACAGCACGACCCGATCGACGGCCTGCTGGCCCGGATGCGGGACGAGGGCCTCGGTGACGACGTCATGGCGCAGCTCGAGGTCGAGGTCGCCGGCACCATCGCCCGGGCGATCGAGGTCGCCGAGCAGGGACCGATCGAGCCGCTCGAGGAGCTCACCCGCTTCGTCTACTCGGACCCGGTCGACAGGGAGGAACGGCGATGACCACCGGCACCACCGTGACGGACGCCCGCGAGCTGACCTACCGGGACGCGCTGAGGGAGGCGCACCGCGAAGCCATGCGGCGCGACGATCGGGTGTTCCTCATGGGCGAGGACGTCGGCGCGTACGGCGGCTGCTTCGGGGTCAGCCTGGGACTGCTGGAGGAGTTCGGCCCGGAGCGGGTCCGTGACACCCCGCTGTCGGAGTCTGCGTTCGTCGGCGCGGGCATCGGTGCCGCACTGAACGGCCTGCGGCCCATCGTCGAGATCATGACCGTCAACTTCAGCCTGCTGGCTCTCGACCAGATCATCAACAACGCGGCGTCGCTGCTGCACATGTCGGGTGGCCAGTTCAACGTCCCCCTGGTCATCCGGATGACCACCGGCGGTGGCCGCCAACTGGCCGCCCAGCACTCGCACAGCCTCGAGGGCTGGTACGCCCACATCCCCGGCATCCGCATCCTCACCCCCGCCACCCTCGAGGACGCCCGAGGGATGCTGCAGCCCGCCCTGGACGACCCTGACCCGGTGCTGATCTTCGAGCACGGGTCGCTCTACCCCATGAAGGGCGAACTCCCCCACGACGCGGGTGCGGTCGACATCGACCACGCGACCGTCCGCCGGGCCGGCACGGACATCACGCTCGTGACGTACGGCGGGAGCGTCGGCAAGGCCCTCGAGGCGGCGGAGGAGCTCGATCGGGAGGACGTCTCCGCCGAGGTCGTCGACCTGCGCACGCTGCGCCCGCTCGACGACGAGACCTATGTCGACTCCGTGCGCAAGACCCACCACCTCCTCGTCGTCGACGAGGGCTGGCGCACCGGCAGCCTCTCCGCGGAGATCGTCACGCGCGTCGTCGAGCAGGCGATGTACGAGCTCGACGGGCCCGTGACCCGGGTCTGCTCCGCTGAGGTGCCGCTGCCCTACGCCAAGCACCTCGAGGATGCCGCCCTGCCGTCGGTCGAGCGGATCGTGGCCGCGACGCGGCAGGCCCTGGAGGCGGGTCGTGGCTGACTTCAGGATGCCGTCGCTCGGCGCCGACATGGACGAGGGCACCGTGCTGGAGTGGGTGGTGCACCCCGGTGACGAGGTCCACAAGGGGGACATCGTCGCCGTCGTCGACACCGCGAAGGCGGCGGTCGAGGTGGAGACCTTCGTCGAGGGCATCGTCACCGAGCTGCTCGTCGAGGTGGGCTCCAAGGTGCCCGTCGGCACGCCGCTGGCCCGGATCGCCGACCACGAGCACGCGGTCGCCCCCGAGGCCGCCCGGCAGGCGGTCTTCCCCGAGGACGCCCGGCAGCCGGTCTCCCCCCGGTTCGCCAAGCACCCGGTCACCCCCCTCGTCCGCACCCTCGCCACAGAGCTCGGGGTAGACCTCGCGACGGTGACCGGAACCGGCGCCCACGGCCGGATCACCCGCAAGGACGTCCAGCGGGCCGCCGCCGGACGCCCGCCCGCCGCGCCCTCGCCCGCCGGCCCCCCGGCGGTGGAGACCGGGCCCTCCCGCCGACCGGCCACGCCGTACGCCGCCCGGCTTGCCCGGGAACTCGGCGTCGACCTCGGCGCCGTGCATGGCGTGGGCGTCATCGCGGCCGACGACGTCCGACGCGCCGCCACCCGAGCCGCCGCGACGCCCGGCCCCCAGCCGATCACACAGCCGACGGCACGGCCGGCGACCACGAAGCCGGCCGCCCGCCAGGACCGCATGCGGGAGACCATCGGGCGACTCATGACCCGCTCCAAGCGCGAGATACCCCACTACTACCTGTCAACGACCGTCGACCTGGCCCGGGCCCGGGACTGGATGCAGGCGCGCAACCGCGACCTCCCCGTGGCTGAACGGCTCGTGCCCGCCGCCCTCGTGCTCAAGGCGACGGCGCTCGCGGCCCGCAAGCACCCGCAGCTCAACGGGTTCTGGATGCACGACGCCTTCGTCCCCGGGGCGGGGGTGCACCTCGGGGTCGCGATCTCCCTGCGCGGTGGCGGGCTCGTCGCACCCGCGATCCACGACGCCGACGCCCTCACCCTCGACGAGCTCATGGCTGCGATGCGAGACCTCGTCGGCCGCGCCCGGGCCGGCCGGCTCAGGGGCACCGAGATGTCCGACCCCACCCTGACGGTGACCAACCTCGGCGACCAGGGGGTGGAGTCGGTGCACGGAGTGATCTACCCGCCCCAGGTGGCGCTCGTGGGCGTCGGTAGGGTCCTCGACCGTCCTTGGGCGGTCGACGGGATGCTGGCGGTGCGACCGCTCGTCTCGCTGACCCTGGCCGCCGACCACCGAGCGACCGACGGCTTCAGCGGGGGCCGTCTGCTCGCCACCATCGAACACCTGCTGCAGACACCGGAGGAGCTATGAGCCACATCCTCACCGACCGGGAGGCCCGCGACACCGTCGCCACGGCCGTGCGGCGGATCGTGCCCGACGCCGAGCTCGACACGCTCGACGACGACGAGCCGATCCGAGACGCCTTCGAGCTCGACTCGATGGACTTCCTCAGCTTCGTGGAGCTGCTGAGCACCGGCTCGGGGGGGCGGATCGACGAGGAGGACTATCCGAGGCTGACGACCATGGCCGACTGCGTCGAGTTCCTGACCCACCGGACCGCATGACGCCGGGGCCGGGCCGCGGTCGTACCGGCCGTGGGCCGCGGCGGGTTCCAGCGCTCGGTCCAGGTGCGAACGGTCTCCGGGAAGTCCCCGAACACCGGCTGTGATCTGCGCAGTCGTGGGGGTGTCGGTGCTCAGCGAGACACCGGCCCCGCACCAGGGGGCGCGCGCGGTGACCTCATCTTGTCCTCGGTCTTCCCCGCGGCGACGAGGGGCACACCGTGCGCCAGCGCCGGCTGCGGCCCACCGAAGCCGCCGATGGTCACCATGACGTCGGTGTGCGGCAGCAGCTCGGTCAACGGGACGAAGCGCTCGAGGACGCCCTGCGGACCTGGCCTCGGCGAGGTCGTCCACCACGCAGGCGGCACGAACTCGTACACCCACCCGGTGGACAGCATCGCACCGGTGAACGCGGCTTTCGCCGGCAGGTCCCTGCGCGGGTACTCGAACTCGGGGACGCTCGAGTGGAGCACGCGGTCTGCGATCCGGGTGCTCCAGTCCACGAACTACTACCGGTTGCGCGTCACCTCGGACCGGGAGGACTCCAGCCGGGTCGAGGTGACGCAAGGACCCGCGCCGGGTAGCGCATCGGCGTCGACGCGGGGCGAGGTCGCCGCGACCGTGACCATCTTCACGGTCCTCAACGTCCCACTGGCCGTGCAACTGTGCGCCATCAGGAGCACCATGGAGGTGTCCACGGCGAGGTAGCTGCGCTGGTCCGGGTGGTCGGTCCACCGGTCCGGTCGGAGACGGGGCACCACCCCGCTGCCGATGCGACGTGAACGGAGGTGGGTCGGATGCCAGAGGCGACGACTGCACCTGTCGACGAACGCACCAGCGAGCGCGAGCGGGAAGACACCTTCTTCGAGTGTCTCGACTTCGACTGCGCAGAGATGGGTTCGCCGGCCTTCCTCCCGAACGTCACACCGGGTCCCGACCGGCACGACGCGCGCTGAGCGCCACTGCCGGGCACACGTCCATCTCGCCGACCGGAACACCTCTCGGTCGACCCGGCGCCGAATTTGCGGAGCACACCATGACCTCCGACCTGTCGACCTCCGACACGTCCGTCCCGCCCACGTCCACCGCCACCGACACTCCGGCCCCCGCGCCGCGCTTCCCAGGCACGCCGGCGGTCATCAACGGCAACGCCGCGGTGGCCAACGTCATGAGCCGCGTCTGCGGGGGCGTCATCGGCTACCCGATCACGCCGTCGACGGAGATCTCGGAGCTCTACGAGGCCTTCCGCGCCGAGGGCGGCAGCAACGTGTGGGGCAAGCACGCCTTCTTCTTCGAGCCCGAGGGTGAGCACTCGGCCCAGAGCGGGGCGCTCGGCGCCGCCCTGACCGGCGGGCAGTTCATCTCCAACGCGTCCTCCAGCCAGGGGATCCTCTACGCGATGGAGTCCCACTACGTCACGGTGGGCAAGAAGATCGGCGGTTTCGTCCTCCAAGTGGCGGCCCGGGTCGTCTCCAAGCACTCGCTCAACGTCATGGCCGGGCACGACGACGTCTACGCCCTGCTCTCCTCCGGCTACACCGTGCTCTTCGGCGCCAACCCGCAGGAGGCGGCCGACCTCGCCGCGATCTCCTACCGGACCTCGGCACTCTCGCTCATCCCCGTCGCCAACGCGATGGACGGCTTCTCGACCAGCCACATGCTCAGCGAGGCGCTGCTGCCGGAGCCCGAGCTGCTCCGCGAGTACCTCGGCGACCCGGCCGGCCGCATCGCGTGCCCGACGCTCGCCCAGCAGATGCTCTTCGGCGCCAAGGGCCGGGTCTGGCAGCTCGAGCAGTTCCTCGACCGCCACTCCCGTGACGTCCTCGCCGACGACGTCTCCGCGCTGCGCGCGTTCCTGCGCGCCAAGGCCGACGAGGTGGAGCACGACGGCGACGGCCGGCTCGTGGACGCCACCCTCGCCTGGGTCCCCGAGGAGCTCCGCGGCGCGTGGCGGCGCCAGTGGATCGGCGCCGACGAGAAGGGCACCCGCCAGCTCGTGCCCGCGCTCGTCGACGTCCACAACCCCGGCCTCACCGGTCCGGTGCAGAACCAGCCCGACTTCCAGGCCGGCGCGGTGGACCACCGCACGCACTTCGCGAGCGCCGTCCCCGGCCTGGCCCGGCAGGCGATGGACGAGTATGCCGAACTGACCGGCCGGCGGTACGCCCCCATCCTCACCTACGACGTCGAGGACGCCGACGTCGTCATGATCGGGCTCGGCTCGGTCTGCGACGACGTCCGCGCCGTGTTCCCCCACCTTCGGGCTAACGGCATCAAGGCCGGGCTCATCTCCGTCAAGCTGCTCCAGCCGTTCCCCGAGGCCGAGGTCGTCGCCGCGCTCGCCGGCAAGAAGGCCGTCACCGTCCTCGAGCGCTCCGACCAGACGGCGCTCACCTCCTTCGTCACCTCGGCCCTGTTCAAGGCCCAGGAGAACGCCCGCGGGGAGCGGCACCCCGGCATACCGGCCGTGGAGTCGGCGCCCACCCTCACGACGGCCATCTTCGGCCTCGGCGGGCACGACCTCCAGCCGCGGCACCTCGTCGCCGCCTTCGAGAACATGGGAGGTGACGCCCCGGCGCCGCTGGTCTACCTCGGGTCGCAGTTCTTCGCCAAGCACCCGACCCCGCAGATGCAGCAGGTGCAGGACCGGCTTCGCGAGGCCTACCCCGAGACCGAGCTGATGGCCCTGGAGACCGGCACCAACCCGGAGGTGCTGCCGCCCTCGGCGATGCGGATCCGGTTCCACTCCGTCGGCGGCTACGGCACGATCGCGACCGGCAAGCTGCTCACCGACATCCTCGCCGGCGTGCTGGGGCTGCACAGCAAGTCCGCGCCCAAGTACGGCTCGGAGAAGAGCGGGGCGCCGACGAACTACTACATCACCTTGAGCCCCGAGCCGATCCTCGTCACCAACGCCGAGCTCGAGGACGTCGAGGTCGTGGTCTCCCCCGACCACAAGTCGTTCATCCACACCAACCCGCTCAAGGGGCTGGTCGAGGGCGGGACGTTCATCCTCCAGTCCAGCCTGTCCCCCGAGGAGGTGTGGCGCGACCTGCCGCGCGCGGCCCGGCGCACCATCCGCGAGAAGCACATCCGCTTCCTCGTCGTCGACGCCTTCGCCGTCGCGAAGCGGCACGCCCCCACCTCCGACCTCGAGACCCGGATGATGGGCATCGCCTTCATCGGCGCGGTCGCCGCGCACGTCGACCGGGTGGCCGCCGGCGCCCCGGAGGACGTCGTCCTCGAGCGGGTGCACGCCCAGATCGACAAGAAGTTCAGGCGCAAGGGCGCGGCCGTCGTCGAGGGCAACATGGCCGTCATCCGGGAGGGCATCGGGGCCACCAGGGTCATCGACTACGACACCCCGGCCTTCGCCGAGATCGACGAGCGCCCGACCCGGCAGCCGCTGCTCACCGTGGCGCTGTCCGCGTCGATGTGCCCGAGCACCACCGCGGCGCGCACCAGCGGGCTGTTCGACCCCGTTTACTACGAGGAGCTCGCGGCCCGGCCGTTCCGCGAGGGCACCATCGGCGAGTCGCCGGTCCTGCCCGGCGCCGGGCTGTTCATGCCCTCCGGCACCGCCGCGACCAAGGACAAGGGGCTGTTCCGGCGCACCGTCCCGGAGTTCCACCCCGAGATCTGCACCGGCTGCATGGACTGCGCCCTGGTCTGCCCCGACGCCGCCATCCCCAACACCGTCCACGAGGTCCACGACCTGCTGCTCACCGCCATCTCCGAGATGGAGGCCACCGAGCCGCAGCGGCAGGCGCTGCGCGCCCACGTCTACGGGATCGCCGAGCGCACTCGCGAGGCCATGCGCGCCGACAAGGACGCACCGCTCTTCGCCGACCTCGTCGCGCAGGCGGCCGCCGCCGTCGACGACGGCAACCCCACCACCACCCGCCTCCTGCAGCGGATGGTGGCCCGCGTGGCGGCATACCCCGTCGCCCGGACCCGGCCGTTCTTCGACGCCATGGAGAAGGAGGCCCCTGGCACCGGTGGCCTGTTCTCGGCCACCGTGGACCCGTGGAAGTGCACCGGCTGCCTCGAGTGCGTGGACAGCTGCGGCCCCGGCGCCCTCACCGCGCTGGACCAGGACGAGGCCGTCCTCGCCACCCTGCAGGACCGCTTCCACACGATGAGCGCGCTGCCGGAGACCCCACTGCGGTTCTACGAGGGCTCCGACACCCCCGAGGGCGACATCAAGCGGCTCATGCTCGACCGCGACAACTTCTACGCGACGACCGGCGGCCACGGCGGCTGCCGCGGGTGCGGCGAGGTGACCGCGCTGCGGCTGGTGATGTCCACCAGCCACGCCCTCGGCGAGCGCCGCCGCCGGGCGCACACCAAGGAGCTCGAGTCGCTGCTCGAGCGGCTCGTGGCCAAGCTGCACGAGGTGGAGGCGCCGGTCGACGGCACCGGGGCGAACCACGCCGAGCGCACCGAGCGCGCGGCGCGCCTCGCGGACACCATCCGCACGCTGGAGCGGCGGCTGTACCTCTACGAGGGCGGCCCCACCGGCAACGGCCCCGCCTCGACGGTCATCGCGAACGCCACGGGGTGCAGCAGCGTCTACGCCTCGACGATGCCGTACAACTCCTACATCGACCCTTGGGTCAACAGCCTCTTCCAGGACGCCCAGCCGCTGGCCAAGGGCATCTTCGAGGGGATCAGCGCCCAGGCCGTCACCGACGTGCGCGCGCTGCGCACCGCCCGGCTGGAGCTGGCGGACGCCTACGAGCCGGCGACCCACGACCCGCTGCTGCAGACCCTGTCGTGGTCGGGCTTCACCCCCGAGGAGATCTCGCTGCTCCCGACGGTGATGACCATCGGTGGCGACGGCGCGAGCTACGACATCGGCTTCGGCGCGATGTCCCGGGTGCTGGCCAGCCGGACGCCGATCAAGATCTTCGTCCTCAACTCGGGCGTCTACTCCAACACCGGCGGCCAGGCCTCGACGTCGAGCTTCACCGGTCAGGACTCCGACCTGTCGCGGTTCGGCACGGCCCACGACGGCAAGCACGAGTCCCGCAAGGAGCTCGGGCTGCTCGCGTCGTTCCACCCCGACGTGTTCGTGTGCTCGACGAGCACCGCGATGCAGGGGCACTTCCTCAAGAACGCGATGGAGTTCCTCTCCTACGGCGACGCCCCCTCGGTGCTCGACGTCTACACCCCCTGCGGCTCCGAGCACGGCATCCCGGAGGAGGCGTCCACGCGCCGGGCCCGGCTGGCCGTTGAGAGCCGGATGAACCCGCTCTTCGTCCACGACCCGCGCCGCGGGACCCGCCTCTACGACTGGTTCTCGCTCGAGGGCAACCCCGACCCGGACAAGACGTGGACCACGACGGACCTGGAGTACCGCGACGAGGCCGGCGAGCTCAAGCTGCTCACCACGCACCTCACCCCCGCGGAGTTCGCGCTCGGGGAGACCCGCTTCAAGAAGCACTTCCGGCGCCTGCCGGCGGAGCTCGAGGCCGTCGGTGCCCCCATCGACGAGTTCGTGGAGATGAGCACGGAGCAGCGGGCCGGCCGGGTGCCCTTCGTCTACGCCACGGACGAGGACCAGCACCTCGTCAAGGTCGGGTGCGACTCCCCCATCGTCGCCCTGGTCGAGGACCGGCGCCGCAACTGGCAGCTGCTCCAGTACCTCTCGGGTCAGCACGAGGCCTCGCTCACCGCGCTGCACCGCTCCGACCTCTCCGAGCTCCAGGCCCGCTACGACGAGGCGATGCGCGAGAAGGAGTCCTCGATCGACGACATCGCCACCGCGATGTCCCGCCTGGCGACCGCCAGCCGCGCCCCGGTCCCGCTCGGGGCCGGCATACCGCTGCGGCCGGGTGCCGGCAGCGCAGGCCCGGCCGGTATGCCGGGTGCCCCCGCGGCCGCGCCCGACGCCGGTGGTGGCGTCGCGGTCGCCGAGGGCGCGTCGGGTGCCCCGGCCGGGGCCGCGGTGTGGCTCGACCCCGCCGACCACGTGAAGTGCAACGACTGCGGCACCTGCTACCAGGAGCTGCCGCAGCTGTTCGAGAAGTACAAGCTCATCGTCGACGGCAAGGCCCAGGCGTCCGCCCGGATGATCGAGGGGGCCCTGGAGTCGGTCGAGATCACCCCGGACGTCGCGCACCGGATCGAGCGCGTGAAGGCCACCTGCGACGCGGAGATCATCCAATGAGCGGGCGTGAGGACCTCCTCGCCTACCTCGACGCCTCCTCGACCCTGGCGGCCAGCCGGTCCCAGGTGGAGGTGCTCGAGCACTCCGATGCGGTCGAGGACTTCTCCTCGCAGCTCGACCTGCTGCGGCGGCGGCTGCTCGCCGAGCCGCAGGCGTTCCGCGAGATGTTCATCTCCGACGGGATGGGCGCGATCGTCTGGGAGTTCCAGCAGGACGAGCTCTCCCCCGAGTTCGTCCGGACCCTCTGGGACGCCCTGCTGCGGGAGGACGCCGGGAGCCTGGTCCTCATGCGGTTCCTCTGGTCGCTGCCGCTGCGGCTGAAGCGGAAGCTGGTTCGTGGGCTGGACGCCCACCTCGCCGACCGGTACCCGATGTTCGCCGGTCTCAGCAAGGACTGGCCGGCCGGCAACGCCATCCCGCCTTACGTCAGGGGGGCGGAGGAGCGCTCGCACGACTTCGCGCTCGTCAACACCGGCTACCTCGGCTACATGGACGCCGGCTACTCCCGCGCCGAGGTCGACCTCTTCGTGTGGCTGGAGGCCATGCGCGACAAGCAGTGCGAGGAGAAGCCCTGCGAGGTCGGCGTCCACGTCGCCGGCAAGCCGGACCCCAAGGGCGGCTGCCCGGTCAAGATCCACATCCCGCAGGTGCTCGAGCTCGTCGGCACCGGGCGGTTCCGCGAGGCGATGGAGCTCATCGAGTCGTGCAACCCGCTGCCGGACGTCACCGGCCGGATCTGCCCGCAGGAGATGCAGTGCCAGGGCGTCTGCGTCCAGACCAAGATGCCGATCGCCATCGGCCAGCTCGAGTGGTTCCTGCCCGAGCGGGAGAAGCTGGTGCACCCCGGCGCGGACACCCGCCGTTTCGCCGGGCACGTGGACCCGTGGCAGGCGGCGACCCGCCCGCCGATCGCCATCGTGGGCTCCGGCCCGTCCGGGCTGATCAACGCCTACCTCCTCGCCGCCGAGGGCTTCCCGGTGACGGTCTTCGAGGCGTTCCATGCCCTGGGCGGGGTGCTGCGCTACGGCATACCCGAGTTCCGGCTCCCCAACGACCTCGTCGACGACGTCGTCGGCAAGATCAAGCTGCTGGGCGGCCGGTTCGTCTCCAACTTCGTCGTCGGGAAGACGGCGACCATCCAGGACCTCAAGGACGCCGGCTTCGCGCGGGTGTTCGTCGGCACCGGGGCCGGGCTGCCGCGCTTCATGAACGTGCCCGGTGAGCACCTGCTCAACGTCATGTCGGCCAACGAGTTCCTCACCCGGGTCAACCTCATGCGTGGGCTGCGGGAGGACTACGAGACCCCGCTGCCCGCCACGGAGGGCAGGGAGGTGCTCGTCATCGGCGGTGGCAACACCGCCATGGACGCGGCCCGCACCGCGCACCGCCTCGGCGCGCACGTCACGATCGTCTACCGGCGCACCCGCAGCGAGATGCCGGCGCGGGTCGAGGAGCTGGCGCACGCGCTCGAGGAGGGCATCGCCCTGAAGGTCCTGCGGGCGCCGAACGAGTTCCTCGGCGACCCGGCCAGCGGGTTCGTCACCGCCACGACGCTCGACGTCATGGAGCTCGGCGAGCCGGACGCCTCCGGCCGGCGCCGCCCGGTGGAGACCGGCGAGACCGAGACCATGCGCGCCGACCTGGTGATCATGGCGCTCGGCAACGCGCCGAACCCGATCATCAAGGACTCCGAGCCGGAGATGCACACCACCAAGTGGGGCACCATCGACCTCGAGCACCGCGGGTCGCAGGAGACCTCGCTGCCCGGTGTCTACTCCGGCGGGGACGCCGCCCGCGGCGGGTCCACGGCGATCAACGCCGCCGGCGACGGCCAGGCGGCGGCGCGCGAGATCATCGGCCACCTGGACATCCCGCCGGAGCAGGTCGCGGCGATGGTGGAGGGCGCGCGGCGCTACACCGACCTCGCGGCCGCCAGCCAGACGGTCGTCGCCAAGGCGCACCTGGCCGACGGCATCGAGGAGATCACGGTCCACTTACCGCTGGTCGCCCAGTCCGCCCGGGCGGGGCAGTTCGTCCGGGTCCTCCCGCGCGAGGACGGCGAGCTGATCCCGCTGACCCTCGCCGACTGGGACGTCGAGGCCGGCACGATCTGCCTGGTGGTCCAGGGCGTCGGCACGAGCAGCATCGAGATCAACGCGATGGAGGTCGGCGACGCCTTCACCGGCATCGCGGGGCCGCTCGGCCGGCCGAGCGACGTCGAGCGGCACCCGGACGGGTCGACCGTGGTCTTCACGGCCGGCGGGCTGGGGCTGCCACCGGTCTACCCGATCATGCGTGCGCACCTGGAGGCCGGGAACCACGTCACCCTGATCTCCGGGTTCCGCAGCGCCGACGTGCTGTTCTGGATCGGCGAGGGCGAGCGGGTCCCGGACCTGCAGGCCGAGTTCGGCGACCGGCTCGAGGTGGTCTACACGACCAACGACGGCAGCTTCGGCGTCGAGGGCTTCGTCACCGCGCCGCTGCAGTCGATGCTCGAGGCCAACGCCCGCGGGGAGGGCCGACGGATCGCCGAGGTCGTCACCATCGGCCCGCCGCTGATGATGCGGGCCGTCGCGGACCTCAGCCGGTCCTTCGGCGTGCGGACCGTCGCGAGCCTGAACTCGATCATGGTGGACGCCACCGGGATGTGCGGCGCCTGCATGGTGCCGGTGGTCATCGACGGGAAGATGGTGCGCAAGCACGCCTGCATCGACGGCCCCGAGATCGACGCCCACCTGATCGACTGGGACAAGTTCCTGCCGCGGTTCGGCCAGTTCAAGGCCCAGGAGAAGCAGAGCCTGGCCCGCCACGGCCTCGCCTGACCGGCGCGGCCTCGCCACGCCGCCGCCACGGCCTCGCCGAACCGCCACGGCCTCGCCGAACCGCCGCGGCGCGGCCTGACCCCCGGGAGGGGTCCGGTGGCGGCCCCTGCCCTCAGGTGAGCTCGGACTTGCGCACCTTGCCCATCTCGTTGCGGGGCAGCTCGGTCACGACGCGCAGCTCACGGGGCCGCTTGTGGACCGAGAGCCGCTCGCCCACCCACTGGGCGGCCTCCCCCAGGTCGAGCGACCCGCCGTCGACGAGGACGACGTGGGCGACGATGCGCTGCCCGAGGTCGGCGTCCGGGGCCCCCACCACGGCCGCCTCGCGCACCGCCGGGTGCGCCAGCAGCGCGGCCTCGACCTCCCCGGCGCCCACCCGGAAGCCGCCGGTCTTGATCAGGTCCAGGGACTCGCGGCCGACGATGCGGTGCACCCCCTCGGCGTCCACCGTGGCGACGTCACCGGTCGCGAACCACCCGTCCGCGGTCCATGCCGCCGCGGTGGCCTCCGGCAGCCCGAGGTAGCCGTCGAAGACGGTCGGGCCGCGCACCTGCAGCCGGCCCACCGTCTCGCCGTCGTGGGGCACCGGCTCGCCGGTCTGGTCGACGAGCCGGGTCCGCGTCCCGGCCACCGGCCACCCGACCGCGCCGGCGGGTCGCGGGCCGTCGGCGCGCGTGGACAGGGTGACCAGGGTCTCGCTCATCCCGTACCGCTCCACCGGCGCCTGCCCGGTCAGCCGGCGCAGTGCCTCGAAGACCGGCGCGGGCAGCGACGCGCTGCCCGAGACCAGCAGCCGCGCGTCGGCCAGCGCGCGCGCCGACGCCTCGTCCTCGACGACCCGGTGCCACACCGTCGGCACGCCGAAGAGCACCGAGCCCCGTGCTGCGGCGTAGGCCTGCGGCGTGGGGCGCCCGGTGTGCACCAGCTCGCAGCCGAGCCGGAGCGGGCCCAGGAGGCCCAGGACGAGGCCGTGGACGTGGGACAGCGGCAGCCCGTGCACCAGGCGGTCCTGCGCCGTCCAGGCCCAGGCGTCCACGAGGGCGTCCACGCCGGCGGCGAGGGCCCGGCGGGAGAGCAGCACGCCCTTGGGCGGGCCGGTCGTCCCGGAGGTGTAGAGGACCAGGCCCGTCACCTCCGGCTCCGGCTCCGGCGGCAGCGGCCCCGAGCCGGCACCCGAGCGGGCACCCGGCCCGGGGCCCGCGGTCACCGGAACAGCGGGCAGCCGCGAGGCGTCGGCGGGGGACGGCGTCCCCACCCAGGCGACCGCGCCGGAGTCCCGCAGCACGTGGGCCACCTCCGCGGCGCCCGCGTCCAGCGGCACCGGCACGAGCGGCACGCCGGCCAGCAGCGCGCCCGCCACCGCGACCGCGGTGTCCACCGAGGGACGGGCGTGGACCGCGACCTGGGTCAGGCCGCCGAGGCGCTCGGCCACCGCCGCGGCCCGCCCCAGCAGGTGGTCCGGCTCGAGGGTGCCGTCCGGGAACGTCACGCGCCCGGGGGTGGCGAAGGACGTGTCCACCTCCCCACCGTAACGACGGCCGACCGGCTCAGGGGACGGCGGGGGAGTCCACCCGGGTGAGGAACTCCTACACCAGCGCGTGCGCCAGCGCGACGAGGAGCACCAGCAGGGCCGCCCCGACCTGGAGCGGGGTGACCCCCACGCCCGGCACCAGACCGGGAGCCAGGCCCAGGACCGCCACGAGGGCGTACACCACCGCAGACCCCCACCAGAAGCGGGCGAAGGCACCGGACCCCTGGTCCTCGCTGGCCCGGCGCAATCGGCGCACGGTCGAGACGCATCCGACGGTGGCGATGACCACGAAGCTCACCCGCCAGAACCCGGGGCTGGCGGTCCCCCCCGATCTGGGCGAAGAGGCCCATCAGGTCCGGGAGCAGGAAGGCCACGTACACCGAGCCCACCCGGCGGCGCATGGCGGGGTCCGCGAACCACTGCCGGTTGCGCTCCACGACGGTCCACCACAGCCCGGTCAGGGTGAAGCAGGTGGCCGAGAAGAGGGCGTAGAACGTGCTGACGTCCACGGGCGCCTCCTGCGGTGGGCTGCTGCGGTGGGCTGCTGCGGTGGGCTCGGCCCCAGTATGGCCGCGTCCGCCCGGTCCGGCTCAGCCGAAGCGCTCCAGGCTCCGCAGTGCCTCGTGGAGCCGGCTGTCCGCATCGAGGACGACCCGGTGGACGACCACGGGGAGGTCCGTGCGCACCAGGGCGGCGCGGCTCGCCTCCGCGGTGGCCGCCTCCACCAGCCGCGACGGGTATGCCGTGCCGGCCACCCGGGCGAGGGCGTCGGCCCCCAGCCACCCGCCCATCGCGGCGACCGCGTCGGCGTAGCGCGCCACGTAGGGGCGCACGAGGTCGCGGTCCGGGGTGAGCCAGAAGCCCTCGGCCACCGCCACCGCCTCGTGGTTGGACAGGCCGGGCCCGGCGGTGAGCAGCCGCCACGCCTCCGCCTTGGCGGCGGCGGTCGGCACGGCCGCCCGGGCGGTCAGCGCCGCCAGGCGCCCGGCCACGGTGTCGTCCTCCGCCCGCATCGCGTCCACCTCCCCCGGGCCGAGCTCGCCCGCGGCCGCCAGGGTGCGCACCACCAGCCACCGGAAGTCGGCGTCCCCGGCGAGCGCCGCCGGCACGCCGTCACCGCGCAGCCAGGACCGCAGCTCCGCGTGGTCCTCGCTGGTTCGGGCCAGCAGCCGGGCGGCGACGACCGCGCCGGTGGACGCGCCGTCCCGCTCGGCGCGCTCCAGCAGCGCCCGGGCCGCCGCCGCCACTCGGCCCGTCGCACCCGCCTGCTCGGGCTCCGGCAGGAAGGTGGGCACCACCCGGTCGGTGACCTGTGCGGCCACCCGCGTCAGCACCGCCTCGTCCGGCTCCAGCGGCAAGGCCGCCTCGAGCACCAGCACCGCCCGCCTCGGGTCGACGCCCCCGCGGTAGACCCCCGAGAGCAACGCCACCCAGAGGACCGATCGGGCCACCGGGTCGGGCACCCGCGCCAGCTCCTCGTCCAGGGCCGCCACCGTCGCCCCGTCCAGCTCGACGGCCGCCCAGGTGAGCGCCCCGGCGCTCGGGACCACGACCGGGGTGCCGGCGGCGCTGCGCTCGGCCGCTGCGGGCAACGCCGTGCGCGGTCCCGACGTGGTGACCTCGGCGCGCCACCGCTCCGCTCCGCCGCCGAACCCCGCGACGTCCAGCGTGTGGGACCGCTCGGCGGCGGCCGACATGGCCGCCAGGAAGTCGGCGAGCTCCCCGTTGCCGTGCGCCCGCTCGGCGAGGTAGGAGCGCACACCCGCGTCGAAGGCCGCCTCGCCGACGTGGGCGACGAGCTGCCGGAGCACGGCGGCGCCCTTGGCGTAGGAGATGCCGTCGAAGTTCTCGAGGGCCGCGGCCGCGTCCGGGGCCGGGGCACCCGCGACCGGGTGGGTGCTGGGAGCCCGCTCCGCGGCATACCCCCACATCGTCCGCGCGATCGTGAACTCGACCCAGGCGTCGGGGAAGAGCCCGGTCTCCACCAGCGTGCGGTAGGCGTGGTACTCCGCGAAGGACTCGTTGAGCCACAGGTCGTCCCACCAGCGCATGGTCGGGAGGTCGCCGAACCACATGTGCGCCATCTCGTGGGCGATGGTGCTGCTGCGCACGAGGAGCTGCTCGCGCGTGGCCGGACCGCGGAAGAGGACGTCCTCCCGGAACGTCACGCAGCCCGGGTTCTCCATCGCGCCGGCGTTGAACTCGGGCACGAAGACCTGCTGGTAGTGCCCGAAGGGGTGACGGATGCCGAAGAGCCGGTGGTAGTGGTCGAAGGAGAGGGCCGTCACCTCGAGCATCTGCGGGGCCTGCGCGGCAAGGTGGTCACCGAGCGAGCGGCGCGCGTGCAGGCCGAGGGGTATGCCGTCGTGCTCGCCGGTCACCGACGCCCAGGGCCCCGCGCAGACGGTCACGCCGTAGGTGGGCACCGGCGCCGTCTCCGCCAGGCGCCACCGGCCCGGGGCCTCCCGCGTCGCCGCGCCGTTGCCGAGCACCGTCCAGTGCTCGGGGGCGGTGACCGTCACCCGCAGCGGGGCCTTGAGGTCGGGCTGGTCGACGCAGGCGAGGACGGAAGGGGCGGCGTCGAGGAAGGAATGGCCGAAGACGTAGGCCTCTCCGACGACGGGGTCGGTCGTGCGGTGCAGGCCCTGGCCGTCCCGGGAGTAGGCCATCGTCGCGTCGACGACGAGGACGTGCTCGCCGGCGTCCAGGCCGGTCAGCGCCAGGCGCCCGTCGGCGAGGGCGGCCGGGTCGAGCAGGCCACCGTCCAGGGTGGCGGCGTGGAGCTCGACCGGCCGCAGGTCGACGAACGTGGTCGTGCCGGGCTCGGGGACGGTGAGGCGGAGGGTCGTCACCGACCCGAAGTGCTCGGGCCCCCGGTCCAGGTCGAGGTCGACGTCGTAGGAGTCCACGCGCAGCGCGGCGGCCCTGGCCCGGGCCTCGTCACGGGTCAGGGCGGGCATGCCGGCGATGCTGTCACACCGGCGGTGCGGTGCGGAGGCTCAGCGGGGCGGGTCGATGCGCACGCCGTAGGCCATCTGCTCGAGCCGCGCGATCCGCTCACCCATGGGCGGGTGGGTCGACATCATCCGCGAGACGTCCTGGGCGCGGAACGGGTTGGCGATCATCATGTGGCTGGCGCTGACGAGGTCCTTGCTCGGGGCCAGGGGGGCGCGGGCGACGCCGGCCTCCAGCTTGCGCAGCGCCGAGGCGAGCGCGAGCGGGTCGCCGGTCAGGCGGGCGCCGTCCTCGTCGGCGTCGAACTCACGGGTGCGGCTGATCGCGAGCTGGATGACCACCGCGGCGATCGGCGCGAGCAGCGCCATCGCGAGCCCCGCCCACGGGTTGCGGTTCTCGTCGTTCCCGCCGCCACCGAACATCATCCCGAAGGAGAGCATCTGGCCCACCGTGCTGATGACGCCGGCGACGGCCGCGGCTACCGAGCCGGTGAGGATGTCGCGGTTGTAGACGTGCATGAGCTCGTGGCCGAGCACCCCGCGCAGCTCCCGCTCGTCGAGCAGCGCAAGGATGCCCTCGGTGCAGCACACCGCGGCGTGCGAGGGGTTGCGACCGGTCGCGAAGGCGTTCGGCGCCTGGGTCGGCGACACGAACAGCGCCGGCATCGGCTGGCCCGCCCGGGTCGACAGCTCGCGCACGATGCGGTACATCGACGGCGCCTGCGCCTCGCTCACCGGGTAGGCGTGCATCGCGCGGATCGCGAGCTTGTCGGAGTTCCAGTAGCCGTAGAACGTCATGCCGACGCCGAGGAGGGCGAACAGCCAGAGGAACGCGCTGCTGCCGGTCATGGAGGCCACCACCCACCCCATGGTGAGCAGGACGGCCCAGATGGCGCCGAAGAGGGCAGCGGTCTTCAGCCCGTTGTGGTGCGAGGTCATGCCTGTCGCAACGCTCCTTGCCGGCCTTACGTTCCTTCCCCGAGCAGCCCGAGGAGGAGCTGCGGGGCGACGGAGGTCAGGACCAGGAGCACGGTCCCCACGCCGAGCACCACCGCCGTCCCGCCGCCGACGCGCACCTGTGCGGGCGCGCCGCGCGGGGCGCCGAGGAGCACCGCCACCCAGCGGACGTAGACCGCGACGCCGAGCACCGCGGCGACCACCCCGACGAGGGCCAGCGGCCACCGGCCGGCGTCGACGAGCGGCCGCAGCACCAGCACCTTGGCGACCAGCCCGATGATGCCCGGGGGCAGGCCGGCCAGGACGAGCAGCGCCAGCGCGAGCGGGCCGCCGACGAGGGGCTGGGCCCGCAGCAGGCCGGTGTGGGCGACCAGGCGGCGCGACCCGTCCGGGCCGTCCGGGCCGTCCGGCCCACCGGCGCGGACCGCCGCCACCGCGGCCAGGGCCACCACCGTGGCCAGGGCGTAGACGAGAACGTATGCCGTGGCCGCGCGGCGCGCGCTGCCGGAGAGGGCGGCCAGGGGCAGGACCACCCAGCCGGCCTGCCCGATCGTCGACCAGGCGAGGAGACGGACGACGTCGTCCTGGCGCAGGGCGACCAGCGCCCCGAGCAGCGCCGACACGCTGGCCAGCGCGGCGAGGACGGCCGCCACGGCGGAGGCCCCCGGGGCCCGCGCGAACGCCGACAACGGGGCCAGCACGGCCAGCGCCGCGGCGACCGCGGCCACCTTGGAGGTCCCGGCGAGCAGCGTCGTCACCGGCAGCGGCCCGCCCGTGAACGCCTGCGGGGTCCACGCGTGGAACGGCACCAGTGAGAGCTTGAACCCGGCCCCGACGAGCAGCACCACGACGGCGACGACGAGGACGGCGCGCCGCTCCGGCACCGCCCAGGCCGCCGAGACGGCCTCGCCGGTGAGCAGCGGGGTCCCGGTCGCGACGAGCCACAGGCCCGCGCCGACCACGAGGACGGCGAAGGACAGCAGCACCGTCGTGAGGAAGGACAGCGCCCCGTGCGCGGCCGCTCGCGTGCCCCGCAGGGCGACGAGGGCGACGACCGGCAGGGTGGCCAGCTCGAGCATGACCAGCCACGTGCCGAGCTCCCGGGCCGCCGCGACACCGGCCGCTCCGGCCGCGGCGGCGAGCACCAGCGCCACGGTCACCGCCGGGTCCCGCAGGTCACCGGCCGCGGCCACCCCCTGGCCGGCATCTTCTCGGGTGAGGTCGTCGGCCCGCCCGCCCAGCAGCAGGAGCACCGTGGCCAGGGCACCGAGGAGCGCACCGAGCTGCAGGATCGCGACGACGCCGTCGGCGACGTAGAGGCACTGACCTGCGCCGCCGAGGAGGCACAGCGTCCGGGTCGGCGCCTCCCCCAGCGCGGCGGTGAGCGCACCGGCGGCGCCCACGACCAGGACCACGAGCGCGATGCCGACGTGCAGACGCCGTCGGCCGGGCAGCACCGCGTCGAGGAGCAGGACGGCAACGGCACCCAGCGCCGGCGCGAGGGCGGGCGCCAGCGCGAGGAGGTCGAGGGAGGGGGTCACCCGCCACCTCCGAGGAGGCTGGTCACGGCCCCGGAGGTGACCGACAGCAGCGGGCCGGGAACCACCCCGAGCAGGACGACGGCGAGCGCCAGGGCCGCCAGCACGCCCTGCTCGACGCCCCGGGTGTCCGGGGTGGCCACCACGTCCACCGCGGACGGGTCGGCGGACGGGACGCCGCGCCGGGCCGGGTCGGCGGACGGGTCGCCCAGCCACACGGTGCGGGCCACGCAAAGCAGGTATGCCGCCGACAGCGCCGCCCCGAGCGCAGCCGCCACGGCCGCCGCGCGCAGCACGCCCACCTGAGCGGTGTTCGCCGGTGACCACGCTGCATACAGGGCCAGGAACTCCCCCCAGAAGCCGGCCAGGCCGGGCAGGCCCAGCCCGGCCGCGACGCCGAGCACGAGCAGGAAACCCAGCCGGGGCGCCGTCTCCCGCAGTGCCGGGCGGACCACGGCGAGGTCGACGCTGCCCCAGCGTGCCTTCAGGCCGCCGACGAGGACGAAGAGCAGGGCCGAGATGACACCGTGGGCGACGTTGGCGAAGAGCGCCGCCTGCAGGCCGGTGGGGGTGCCGGACGCGATGCCGAGGACGACGAAGCCCATGTGCGCGACCGAGGAGTAGGCGATGAGGCGCTTGAGGTCGCGCTCGACCAGGCAGACCAGGCCACCCCAGAGGACCCCGAGGGCGCCGAGGACCGCGAGGAAGGGCGCGATGCGGCTCACGCCCTCGGGCACGGTGGCCACCGGAAGGCGCACCAGCCCGTAGGTGCCCATCTTGAGCAGGATCGCCGCGAGCAGCACCGACCCGGCGGTCGGGGCGGTGGTGTGCGCCGGTGGCAGCCAGGAGTGCAGCGGCACGACGGGGACCTTGACGCCCAGACCGGCCACGAGCAGGACCGCGGCGAGGGTCTGGGTGCCGACGGGCAGGCCGGCGCCGGCACCAGCGGCCAGCGCGCCCAGGTCGGTGGTGCCGGCCGCGGACACCACCACGAGGATGCCGACGAGCATGAGCGTCGAGCCGACGGCGGTGTAGAGCAGGAAGCGCAGGCCCGCCGCGCTGCGCGCGGCCGGGTCGCCGCCGTCGCCGAAGCGCGAGATGAGCAGCCACATGGGGACCAGGACCAGCTCGAAGGCGACGAAGAACAGGACGGCGTCGCGGGCCGTGAAGGTGGCCAGGGCCGCACCCTCGACGAGCAGGAGGCAGCCCAGGAAGGTCGCGGGCGCGCCCCCCTCCGGCAGCTCGAACCAGGCGTGGGCCGTGACGAGGACGCCGACGCCGGCCGTGAGCAGCAGCAGGGGGACCGAGATGCCGTCGACCCCCAGGTGGAGCCCCACGCCGAGCTCGGGCACCCACGCCACGTCCAGGACCGGGCGGGCGACCACCGCGGCGACGGCGAGGACCGCCGTCACGGCGGCGGCCCCCGCGGCCACCAGCCGAGCCGCTCCGACGTCGAGCCGGCGGCCGGCGGCGACCAGGGCGGTGCCGAGAAGGAGCGGCACCAGGACCAGCAGGCTCAGGACCATGCGAGGACCCCCACCGCCAGGGCACCGAGCAGCCCGACGGCGAGCAGGCCGAGGCCGACCGAGGGGCGCTCCGGCCGGGAGGCGCGCGCGCCGAGCCCACCGGCGGCACGGGCCGCGAGACCCGTCGCCGCGACGTAGCCGTCGACGACCTCGCGGTCGAGGAAGGCGACCAGCCGGGCCAGCCCCAGGACCGGTCGGGCGACCACGGCCAGGTAGGCCCGGTCGGCGCCGAGCCCGTCGTCCGCGGCGGTGACGAGCCGCGCCGGGAGGCGCTCGGCCAGGTCACCGCCCCGTCCGAGCAGCCACGCGGCGGCCGCGCCGAGCGCCACCAGGAGCAGGGTGACCAGCGCCCAGAGCACCGAGAATCCCGGCAGGTCGAAGGCGCCGGTGAGGGTGACCAGCCCGCCGAGCACGGTGAGCACTGCGAGCACTGCGACGACCACCCGCACCGCCGGCGGCGCCGACACACCCACCGTGGCGGCGTTGCCGGGCTCCGGCGCTCGGTCGGGCGATGCGTCCGGCAGGTCGGTGGGTATGCCGTCGACCCGCCGGGCGCTGTCGGCGGGCTCCGTCGCACTGTCCGGCGAGCCGACGTCCTGGCTGCCCTCCCGACCGGCGCTGCGGGCGCCGACGACGAGGAGGGCGCGCACGGCATACGCCGCAGTGAGGACGACGGTGAGCAGGAGCGCCCCCGTGACCACGCGCGCCGGCCCGTCACCGCCGCGGGCGGCGTCCCACGCCGCCTCGACCACGTGCTCCTTGGACACCCCACCGACGAGCAGCGGGACCCCGGCGAGCCCCGCCAGGCCCACCGCGAAGCCCGCCCCGGCGACCGGCACCTGCCAGGCCGAGCCGCGCAGCGCCCGGGCCGCGGTCCCGCCGGCCAGCAGACCGAGCCAGCCCAGCGACAGGAAGAGCAGGGACTTGAAGATCGCATGGGAGTACAGGTGCAGCAGGCCCGGCCCGGCGCTCGGCCCACCGCGTCCCCGCTCCGTCGGCGGCGCGGCCGCGAGGGCGGCAAGCATGATGCCGACCTGGCTGACGGTCGACCAGGCGAGCAGCCGCTTGAGGTCGCTCTGCGCCAGCGCGAGCAGGGCGGCCAGGACCATCGTGAGCCCGGTGGCGACGGCGAGCAGCCACCGCGCCGGGCCGGCGAGCGCCAGCACCGGCAGCAGCAGGGCCAGCACCACGGTCCCGGCGGCCACCATGGTCGCGGCGTGGATCAGCGCCGAGGCCGGCGTCGGGCCCTCCATCGCGTCGGGGAGCCAGTCGGAGAAGGGCAGCTGCGCCGACTTGCCCAGGACCCCCACGACGACGAGCGACATCAGCACCGCGCGCAGGGCCGGCTCGGCGCTGGGACCCGTCCAGTGCCCCACCACCGCGCCCAGCTCCGTCGTGCCGGCCCCGACGGAGAGGCCCACGACGCCGAGCACCATCCCGACGTCGGCGAGGCGGGTGACGAGGAAGGCCTTGTGCGCCGCGCGCCGCGCGCCCGGCCGGCGCGACCAGTGGCCGATGAGGAGGAAGGAGCACCAGCCCATCACCTCCCAGCCGACGAGGAGGACGACGAGGTCGCGCGCGTGGACCAGCAGCAGCATCGCCGCGGTGAAGAGGGACACCGTGGCGGCGAAGACGGCGTAGCGGTCGTCGTCGGCGAGGTACCACGCCGCGTACGCCTGCACGGCCGCTGCGACCAGCGCCACCACCACCGCGACCGCCTTGGTGGCGCCGTCGGTGCCCACGGCGAGGGGTATGCCGGGTCCGCCGGTCTGCAGGTCGCCGCCGGGGAGCGTGGCCACGGAGCCCGGGTCGACGACGACCACGGCGACCACGGCCAGGAGGGCGGTGAGCAGCGCGGCCCCGACCGCGACGGCCCGCGAGACCGGCAGCGAGCCGCGCACGCCGAGGCCGACCAGCGCCGCACCGGCCGGGAGCAGCACGAGCAGCGGGATCACCGGGCCACCCCCGGCTGGTCGGCGGCGCCCGACCGCTCGTCGAGGTCGATCCGCCCGCGCTGGCGGAAGGCGAGCAGGACCACGGCCAGGGCCACCACGACCTCGGCCGCGGCGATCGTGATGACGAACAGCGGCAGGACGCTCGAGGCCTCGGTGGGGTCGCCGCGGGCCGCGCCGGCCGCGCCCGCGGTGACCAGGAGCACGAGCCCGCCGGAGAGCATGAGCTCGACGCCGACGAGCACGAGCACGGCGTTGCGCCGGACCAGGACCCCGGCGAGGCCCACCCCCACGAGGACCGCGGCGAGGGCGTAGGGCAGTGCCGGTGAGATCACGGCGCCGACCCGGGGTCGTCCCGCGGCGCGCGGGAGACGGCGAGCGCGGCCACCAGGGCGGCGAGCAGCAGGACGGAGAGGGCCTCGAAGGGCCACACCCAGGTGGTGAACAGCTGGCCGGCCACCTGCGTCGACACGACCACCCGGCGGGGGACCGCCTCCCCCGCGGCCGGCAGGAGGACGGCGAGCAGCAGCACCGTGGTCGCCGCCCCCGCGGCACCGGCGGCGAGCCGTCTCGCCGGCCCGACGGCATGCGCGCGGTCGGGGCCGATGGGCGCCCGGGTGAGCATCAGGGCGAAGAGCACGAGGACGACGACCGCGCCGACGTAGACCAGCACCAGCACCAGCGCGACGAGCTCGGCGCCGAGCACCAGCAGGCACCCGGCGACACCAAGGAGCGCGACCACCAGCCACAGCGCGGCGTGGACGACGTGTCGGGTGGCGACCGCGAGGACGGCAGCCGTCACGGCAAGGAGCCCGGAGGCGGTGAAGGCGAGGTCGAGCGAGGTCACGGGCGCCGGGGCCCCCGCTCCGGCTTGGCCGCGGCGACGACCTCGGCGGGCTCGGCGGCGCGCTCGTCGAGGGGCGGGGGCGGAGGGACGGTGGCCATCCACTGACGCAGCCGGTCCTTCTCGTGGAGCAGGTCGCGGAGGTCGAGCTCGGAGTACTCGAACTGCGGGCTCCAGAAGAGCGCGTCGAAGGGGCAGACCTCCACGCAGATCCCGCAGTACATGCACAGCGAGAAGTCGATGGCGAAGCGGTCGAGGACGTTGCGCTGCCGCTCGCGCCCGCCCTCCGTGGTGGCGGGGACGGTCTCCTTGTGGCTGTCGATGTAGACGCACCAGTCGGGGCACTCGCGGGCGCAGAGCATGCACGAGGTGCAGTTCTCCTCGAGCAGCGCGATCACCCCGCGGCTGCGCGGCGGGAGCGTGGGCGCGACGTCGGGGTACTCCGCGGTGTGGGTGCGACGCGTGGCGGTGCGCGCCGTGGTGGCGAGCCCCTTGAGGATGCCGGGGACGAGCGAGCTCATCGGGTGGCCACCACCACGGCGCCGGTGAGGACCAGCTGGAGCAGGGCGAGCGGCACCAGACCGAGCCAGGCCAGCCGCTGGAGCTGGTCCTCGCGCAGCCGGGGCCAGCTGACGCGAACCCAGATGACCACGACGGCGACCGCGAAGGCCTTCAGCGCCGTCCAGAGCCAGCCCAGCCAGTCGGCGTACGGCCCCTGCCAGCCGCCGAGGAAGAGGACGGTGACGAGGAGCGACACCACGACGATGCCGGCGTACTCCGCGAGGAGGAAGAAGGCGAAGCGCAGCCCGGAGTACTCGGTCCACGCGCCCATGACCAGCTCGGCGTCGGCGATCGGCATGTCGAACGGCGGCCGCTGCAGCTCGGCCACGCCGGCGACGAGCAGGACCAGCGCGCCGGGCAGCTGCCAGAGCAGCCACCACGGCGTCCAGGCCTCGACGATCCCGGCGAGCGAGAGGGTGCCGGCGGCCAGGCACGCCGAGGCGACGGCGAGCACGATCGGGAGCTCGTAGGAGACCAGCTGGGCGGCGGCGCGCAGGGCGCCGACGAGCGCGTACTTGTTGGCGCTGGCCCAGCCGGCCATCAGGGTGCCGAGCGCACCCACCGACGTGGCGGCGAGGACGAGCAGGGCGCTCGCCGGCACCTCGACCGCTGCCACGCCCGGGTGCACCGGGATCGCGGCGAGGGCGAGGAGGTAGGGGACCAGCGCGACGAAGGGGGCCAGGCGGAAGACCCACCGGTCCGCGGCCTTCGGGACGACGTCCTCCTTCTGGACGAACTTCACGCCGTCGGCGACCAGCTGCGCCCACCCGTGGAAGCCGCCGGCATACATCGGGCCGAGGCGGCCCTGCAGGTGCGCCATCACCTTGTGCTCGGTCTGGCCGACGAGCAGCGGCAGGACCAGGAAGGCGGCCAGTGCGCTCGCGGCCCGCACCACGACCTCGACCCAGGTCACCGCGGCCCCCACTCCGGCGGCGGCACGCCGGGGGCCTGCACCCGGCGGCGGCTCGGCGAGCGCGCCGAGTCGTGCCCCTCGCCGGGCTCCTTGGCGCCCGGCCACGGCTTGGAGGCGCGCGCGGCGAGGACGAAGGACTTGCGCAGCGGGGTGCCCTCGAACCCCTCGGGGAGCAGGAGGGGACGAAGCCCGAGACCGGTGCCGTCCTCGAAGCCGGCGAAGTCGAGGCCGAACATCTCGTGGGTCTCGCGCTCGTGCCACGCGGCGCCGGGGAAGAGGTCGGTGACGCTGGCGACCGCCCGCCCGTCCGGGACGCGGGCGACGAGGAGTATGCCGGCGAGCCGCCCGGGCGTCGCGACGTCGAGCAGGTGCGCGGTGAGGTCGAAGCCCGGGGCGGCCTCGTCGTAGGTCCGGTCGACGGCACTGAGCCAGTCGAAGAAGGTGAAGCCCTCGGCGCGCGCGGCGGCGACGGCGTCGTGCCACTCGCCGGCCCCCACCGCCCGCACCTCGTCGGTCACCCTCGGCAGCCTAGCGAGCGGCCGCGGAGCGGGCCGGTCGTGCCGCGCCCGGCGCCGGCCGCGTCCACAGCGCCGCGTTCAGCGACGGACCACCTGTCGAGTGTGCTCACTCGACATGCGGGGGTGCCTCACGCCACCACGGCCTCCCGCTCGTGGGGCCCCACCCCACGGTCGGCGACGGCACGCGAGCTGCGGCTATGAGGCCTCGTGGACGATCGTCACCCTCGAGGAGCTGGACGTGATGCACGCGCTGGACCCGTTCGACCTCGTGCTCACCGACGTGGTCCTGCCCGAGCACCTGCGGCGGGAGGGCGAGGAGACCGTGCCACTCGAGGAGAACGCTCGACCGGCACGTGAACCGCACGTTCATGCCACGCGCTTGGCTGGTATGGGGACCGTCCTACCTGCGCCTGTAGACGTCGGCTCGGTGTTCGATCGCGACGATCTCGACGGTTCCTTGGGCGTCCTGTATGGCGTACACGACGCGGTAGTCGCCGCGGCGGGCGGAGTGCAGGCCCGCGAGCCCGAGTGTAAGTGGCTTGCCCGCGCGCTGGGGGTTGGCGGACAGCGACGTGTAGACGAACTCGATCACGGCGGTGGCGACCTTCTCCGGAATGCGCTGCAGGGCTCGTCGGGCCGGACCGGACCAAGTGATCCGGTACTCGCTCACCGGCGGCTCAACAGGTCGAGCGCTTCGTCCTTGCCCATGGGCTGTGGTGGGGTGTGCGCTCGTTCGCCCAGGGCCTCACGGATGTCGGCAAGGAGCGGCTCGCTGCTCAGGACGTCGAGGGTCTCCTCCAACGACTCGACATCCTCGACGCTCAGCAGGACCGCTGCGGGGCGTCCGTGCTTGGTGATCACGACCCTGCCGTGCTCCCGCTCCACGTGGTCGACCACTTCGGACAGGCGGTTCTTCACCTCCGCCAATGCCATCTGCTCGGACACCGTCATAGCCACAACTCTAGCCAGATGAAGGGCTCCTCGCCAACAACGGGCTGGGCCCTCGTGCTCATGGCCTCCCCGGCCGCCCCAATTCGGGCGACGTTAAGCCGCGCCGGGGCCGGCGTCCACGGGTGGCCGTGACACCGGCGGCCGGGTGACCTCGGCGGCGCTCGCGGTGCGGTGCGCGGCATACCGGCCCTGCCGCCCCGGCTGACGGGCGGCGATGGCACCGGCGCCCACGCGCTCGGCTGCGATCTTCTCCTGCAGGCGCAGGATCCCCTGCAGCAGCGCCTCCGGGCGCGGCGGGCAGCCCGGGACGTAGACGTCGACGGGGATCAGCTGGTCGACGCCCTTGGTGACGCAGTACGAATCCCAGTAGGGGCCGCCGGAGTTGCTGCAGGCGCCGAAGGAGATCACGTACTTCGGCTCGGGCATCTGGTCGTAGAGCCGCCGGATCGCCGGCGCCATCTTGTCGGTCACCGTGCCGGACACGATCATCAGGTCGGCCTGGCGCGGCCCCGGGGCGAAGGGGATGACCCCGAGCCGGATGAAGTCGTGGCGCCCCATCGAGGTCGCGATGAACTCGATGGCGCAGCACGCCAGCCCGAAGTTGAACACCCACAGCGAGTAGCGCCGGCCCCAGTTCAGGACCACCCGGATGGGCTTGGGCGCGTGCTCGGCGAGCGGCCCCACCCGCGGCGTCGGCAGGTCGGTCACAGCCACCGCAGCAGCCCCCTGCGGGCGGCGTGGACCAGCCCGAGGAGCACGACCCCGAGGAAGATCACCACCTCGACCAGCGACGCGAGCCCCAGCTCGGCGTCGCGGAGCACGAGCGCCCACGGGAATAGGTAGACCGCGTCGACGGCGAGCACGACGTAGAGGAAGGCGAAGGCGAGGTAGCGCACCTGGCTCTGCGCCCAGCCCTCGCCGACCGGGTCGACCCCCGACTCGTAGGTCGTCCGCTTCGCGGGGGTTGCGGCCCGCGGCGCGAGCAGCCAGCGCGCCACGAGCGCGGCGACGACGAGGAGCACACCGGCGAGCAGCACCCCCGCGGCGGCCAGGTAGCCCGACATGGAGCGAGCCTAGCCCCGCCACGCGTTCGCGCCCGGGCGGCGAATCGCTGCGCCTGGCCACGGGTTCCTCTACCCTCCCCGCATGGGGACCGGACTGGCGGCACCCTTCCTCGCCGCCGCAGCGCTGCTGGTCGTCGCGGGTGCACCGAAGGTGCTCGACCCGACGACCGTCCTCGCCGCGCTCCGGTCCGTCGGCCTCCCCGCCGCTCGCGGTCCGGTGCGGGCGCTGGCCGGTGCCGAGTGCGCCGTCGGCGTGGCCTCCCCGGTGGCGCCCGGCCGGGTGACCGCGCTCCTGCTCGCCGGAACGTATGCCGTGTTCACCGCCTTCGTCGCGGTCGCGCTGCGGCGTGGTGGTGTGGTGGCGTCGTGTGGCTGCTTCGGCAAGGCGGACACACCGCCCACTGCCTCGCACCTGCTCGTCACCGCCCTCTTCGCCGCGGTGGCCCTGGGTGTCGCGGCGGCGCCACCCGCCGCGTCGTGGTGGCGCGTCGGTCCCGCCGGTGCGCTCGCCCTCGCGGTCGCGGCGGCTCTCGTCGCGTTCCTGGCGTGGCAGGTCCTCGCGGTCCGGCCGACCACCACCCCGGCATCGGTGCGGAGCGTGCGCCGCGGATGAGCATCCTGACCGCCGTCGTCGTCGCTGAGGGGGTGGCCATCCTCCTGCTGGGGGTGGTCGTGCTCGGGCTGCTGCGGAGCCACGCCCTGATCCTGCGCGCCCTGCACGACCTCGGCGCCGGGCTGGACCTCGAACGCGAGGCGGCCGAGGACGGCGCTACTGCGGGGGCCACGTCGGCGCCCCCGGCCGGCTCGGCGTCGGGGCCGGTGGCCGTCGAGCTGGAGCGGGGGGTCGTCCCGGCCACCCGGCAGGGCGGCCCCGGCTCTCACGACGTCGTCGGCACCACACTGGCCGGCGACGCCACCACCGTGGAGGTGCACGGTCCGGGCAGCAGGACCCTGCTCGCCTTCCTCACCACCGGGTGCAGCGTGTGCCAGACGTTCTGGGAGGACTTCACCGCCCCCGAGCTCCCCGGCATACCGGGCGGGGCACGGCTCGTCGTCGTGGCCAAGGGCCCGCAGGACGAGAGCCCGGCCGCGCTGCGGCGGCTGGCCGGTGACCGCCTGGAGGTGCTGCAGTCCTCGGGCGCGTGGACCGACTACGACGTCCCGGGCTCGCCCTACTTCATCCTCGTCGAGGCCGGCCAGGTCACCGGTGAGGGATCGGCGACGACGTGGCCGCAGGTGCGCGACCTGCTGGCCCAGGCCGTCGAGGAGGCCGCCGACGCCCGCGCCGCGGCCGGGCGCAGCGGTCCCGGTGCCGTGACCGGGTCCCCCCACCACGGCCACCAGCCGGGCCACGGCGGCCACCACGCCGGCGACACGAGCGACCCGACCGGCTTCGTCGACCGCGGCGAGCGCGACGACCTCACCCGGGTCGACAGCGAGCTCCTCCGGGCCGGCATCACGCCCGGCCACCCCAGCCTCTACGAGCAGCCCGACCATGGAACGGCGAGGTGCCGCGGTGAGCACGACGACCCTGGCGCTCCTCCTCGGCGTCCCGATGGCCATCGTCGCGGCGGTCCGCGCGACGTGGTCCCCTTGAGGCGAGTCGATGCTCTCGAGCATCAGCCCGCTCGGTGAGCGGGCCCGCGCCAACCGCTGGGGGGTCACGACGACGGCATACCTCCTCGGCTCCCTCGCCGGCGGCCTGACGGTGGGTGCCCTCGCGGGGCTGCTCGGTGCGCTGGTGCCCGACGCCTGGCGGGCGTCCCCCGTCGCGCTGGTCGCCGTGGCCGTCCTGCTCCTCGTCGGGCTCGCGCTCGACCTCGGGATCGGCGGTGCGCGCCTGCCGTCCTGGCGGCGTCAGGTCGACGAGGCGTGGATCGGGCGCTACCGCGGCGTGGTCTACGGCGTCGGCTTCGGGGCCCAGCTCGGCTTCGGGCTCGTCACCATCGTCACCAGCGCGACGACGTACGCCGTCGTGCTGCTCGCCGCACTCGGCGGGGACGTGCGGGTCGGTGCCCTCCTCGGCGCGGTCTTCGGGCTCGTCCGCGCCCTGCCGTCGCTGACACTGCGCCGGGTGCTGGACCGCGAGTCGCTGCACCGGGTCTTCGAGCGGCTCGAGCGCGGCGCCCCGCGGGCCGACGCGGTGGCGCGGGCCGCTCTGGGACTGGCAGCGGCAGCCCTGGTGGCTGCCGCGGGAACGGGGGTCGTGGCATGACCGGAGGCTTCGGGCTGGCGGTCACCCCGCCGCGGGGCTTCACCGCGGCGATCCGCCGACGGCCGGTGCCGGTGGGCGCCACGGGCGACGCGCCCGCCGACGGGGCGCGCACCCGGGCGCTCGTCGACACGCCCCACCCGGTGGTCCACGTCGCGACCATCGCCCTGCCGGAGGAGCGCGGGGACTTCGGCGGCGGCGTGCTGCCGGCACTCGGCCGTGACGACGTCTTCGTCGCCCTCGTGGAGTACGACGCGTCGCTCGCCGACACGGGACTGTTCGCGAAGGTCGGAATGCCACGGCTCGCGCCCTCGCAGTTCGGCTTCGAGCGGATGCCGCGCCAGCTGCCGCCGCGCAGCGCCTGCCAGCACTTCTTCTCCCTGGGCGGGCGCGCCTTCTGCCTGTTCACCGTCATCGGCGACCACTCCCGGCGGATGGCGCTGGTGCCGCGCGCCGCCGAGGTGGTCCGTACCCTGCGGGTCACCGACGCCGACACGCTCCGCCGCCTTGGAGGTATGCCGTGACGTCACTCGACGAGGCCGTCGCACCGACCGGTGTGGCCGGGGTGCTGACCCGGCTCGCCACGCGCTGGCGCCCGGGCCGACGGGAGCTGTTCGCCGGCGTGGCGGTGGCCGGGTCCGCGCTGGTCCCGGACCCCAAGGCGTACGCGCTGCGGCCGCAGACGGCATACCGGACGATCTGCGGGCCGGCGAACACGGCCAGCGGCGGCTACACGGTGTTCTGCTGCACCATCACCAAGGGTGTCAACGCCTGCCCGCCGGGCAGCTTCACCGCCGGCTGGTGGAAGGCCGCGGACAGCTCATGGTGCGGCGGCGGCTACCGCTACATCGTGGACTGCAACGCCAGGTGCACCGGGTGCACCAGCGGCTGCGCGGACGGCATCTGCGACAGGAAGTGCTGGAACTGCAGCTGCGGCAGCGGCTCCACGGCGACCTGTGACCAGCGGCGGGTGTGCTGCAACGCCTTCCGCTACGGCCAGTGCAACACCCAGGTCGCGTGCAGCGGCGGCGTGCACTGCCGGGTCGTCAGCTGCGTGGCGCCCTACAGGTGGACGAACTGCTCGACGACCTCGCTGTCGGACAACTCCACGGCCGAGCACAGCGCGCCGTGCCTGCCGGCATGGGGTGCGATCTCGAGCAGGTACCGCAGCCTCGGGGAGCAGGGCTCCTACCTGCGCGCGTCGACCGGGCCGGAGCGGTCGGTCGGTGACGGCCGCGGTCGCTACGTCACCTACCAGGGCGGGTCGATCTACTGGACGAGCGGCACCGGCGCGGTGTCGATGACGAGCTTCGTCACCTCGACGTGGCGCGGCGCGGGCGGCGCCTCGGCGGTCGGCTACCCGACCGCCGAGCGGCAGGGCGGCCTCACCGACGGCGGGTGGCTGCAGCGGTTCGAGCGCGGCGCCATCACCGACAGCGCCTCGACATCCACGCAGGTCGTCTCCGGCATCCGGTACGACGTCTGGGCCCGGGAGGGCCGGGAGAAGGGCCGGTTCGGCTACCCCACCGGCCCGCGCGCCGACGTGACGAACGGCTGGGTCCAGACCTTCCAGCGGGGCGCCATCACCGACTCGACGGCGACGTCGACGCAGTCGGTCTGGGGAATCCGGTGGGACGTCTGGCGCGTCGCCGGGCGGGAGAAGGGGGTGCTCGGCTTCCCGACCGGGCCCTACACCTCGCTCCAGAACGGACGTGGGTGGATCCAGACCTTCCAGAAGGGCGCCATCACCGACTCGACGAGCACGACGACCCAGCGGGTGGTGGGCGTGTTCTGGGACGGCTGGCGCCGGGCCGGCCGGGAGGGCGGGGTGCTCGGCTTCCCCACCGAGGCGCAGACGTCGATCTCAGGCGGGGCGCGGCAACGCTTTGTCCAGGGCGGCGGGCTGTGGGCACTCAGTGGCAAGCCGGCGTACCGCGTCACCGGGGCGGTCCTCACGGCGTGGAACGCAGCGGGTGGGCCCGGCGGCTCGTACGGCTTCCCACTGACCGACACGACCACGTCCGGCGGGGCCTCCACCTGCCGTTTCGAGGGCGGCACGATCACCGCCTGACGTCGCGAAGGACCCGGCGGCCGTCGGGGAGCCGGCGGGTGACGTGCCGGGCGTCGAGCCGCTCGAGCACCGGCACGACGACCCGCCGCGTCGTGCCCACGGCCCGGCAGACCTCCCCCACGGTGAACGGACCGGGGAGGTGCGCGAGCGCGTCCCGCACCGCCTCGACGGTCGACGGGGCGACCACGGCGCCGTGGAGGCGGACCGCGACGCCGGCGCGCTCGGCCGCGGCGAGGTCGGCCGGAGCAAGGTCCAGGGCGCGCAGGTCCTCCGCCGTCGGGGCGGCGAGGGGTGCGGTGACCAGCCAGGCCCGGAGGCGCTCGACCGCCCCCCACCGGTCCGGCTCGCCCGCCGCCGACCGGCCCTCCTCCGCGCGGGCAGCCCCGACCGAACGGGGGCCGGAGCGGCGGTGCGGCTCGTCCGGGTCGAGCACGACGACGCCGGCGAGGACGAGGTGGCGCCCCGGGTCCCGCAGCAGCCCCCGGTCCCCGGCCACCAGCGGCAGCGGCGGGTCTCGCCGGCGCAGCCGGAGCCGGGCGGTGCCGTCCGGGCGCACGGAGACGCTGACCGGCCGCGAGGCCGTGCCGACGTGCCACGTGAGGTGCCGAGGGAGCGGACCCGGTATGCCGTCCGCCTGACCCACCCTGGTCGGCTCGCCCGGCTCGCCACGACCGGGGGCACCGTTGCGCCCCGGAAGCTGCCGGACGCGGACGGACGGGACCGCCCCCGGGGCCACCGCCCCGGGGGCGGCGAGCCGGTCGCCTCGGGAGAGCGCGTCGCGCTCCACCCCGCGCAGGTTGACGGCGACCCGGGCCGGCCCGACCACCCGGTCGACCGGTTCGCCGCACGACTGGAGGCCGCGGACGACCACGCGGCGCGGCACCAGCGACCCGCCCGAAGCACCGGCGGTGCTCGTGAAGGCGTCCACGGCATCGCCGGTGCCGAGCGAGCCGGTCGGCAAGGTCCCCGTGACCACCGTCCCGGAGCCGCGCACGGTGAAGCACCGGTCCACCCAGAGCCGCGCCGGCTCGTCGGGACGGGGCGTCCCCACCCGCGCCGCGAGCGCCGCAAGCGCCTCGCGCAGCGCCGGCAGGCCGGCCCCGGTCACCGCGCTCACCGCCACGACGGCGGGCGGGTCGATGCCCAGTGCGCCGAGCCGCGCGGCGGACTCCGCGGCTGCGGGGCGCGGGTCGGCGAGGTCGGACCGGGTCACCGCGACGAGCACCTCCTGCTGCCCGAGGGCCGCGACCGCTGCTGCGTGCTCGGCCGTCTGCGGCATCCAGCCCTCGTCGGCGGCGACGCAGAGCAGCACGCCCGCCACCGGCCCGATGCCGGCGAGCATCGAGGCGACGAGGCGCTCGTGCCCCGGCACGTCGACGAAGGCGACCCGCCGACCGGCGAGCTCGGTCCACACGAAGCCCAGGTCGAGGGTCATCCCGCGGCGGCGCTCCTCGGCCCACCGGTCCGGCTCCATGCCGGTGAGCGCCCGGACCAGCGCCGACTTCCCGTGGTCGACGTGACCGGCGGTCGCGACGACCGCCATCAGCGCGTCGGCCCCGCGGGGGGACCGGCGGCGCCTCCGGCCGCCTTCCCCGTCGAGACGAGGAGGGCGGTCGTCACGGCGGCGGCGAGGTCGGTGTCCCGCTCCGGGGGCACGCACCGCGGGTCGACGAGGCACCGTCCCCCCGAGGTCCGCGCGAGCACCGGCGGCCGGCCTCGGCGCAAGGCGGCAGCGCTCCGCTCCGGCAGCGACACGGCATACCCGGGCAGGCGCAGCCCCGGCGCACCGCCGCCGCCGACCACGCCCTCCACCGGCACCACCTCGGCGTCCGCACCGGCGGGCAGGCCCACGACCAGCGCCAGGCATCGCCGGCGGAGCTCCGCGGCGTCGCTCTCCAGGTGCTCCTGCACCGGCGAACGCGGCCCGCGCAGGGTCGCCTCGAGCGCCGCGAGGGTCGTCTTGTCGACCCGCAGCGCGCGGGCCAGCGGGTGCCCGCGCATCCGCTCGACCACGTCGGCGCGCCCCAGGGCCAGGCCCGCCTGCGGGCCACCCGGGAGCTTGTCGCCGCTGCACGTGACCACCGCGGCGCCGTCCGCCAGGGCGGTGGCGACGCCCGGCTCGTCCGGCAGCAGGGGGTGCGGACGCAGCAGGCCGCTGCCGACGTCGTGGACCACCGGGACACCGAGTCCGGTGAGGTGGCGCACCGGCACGGTGGAGGTGAACCCCTCGACCCGGAAGTTGCTCGGGTGGACCACAAGGACGCACCCGGTGTCCGGACCGACGGCGTCGGCGTAGTCCGCGAGGGTGGTGCGGTTGGTCGTGCCGACCTCCCGCAGCCGCGTGCCGGTCGTCGAGACCAGCTCGGGCAGCCGGAAGCCGTCGCCGATCTCCACGAGCTGGCCACGGCTGACCACCACCTCCCGGCCGGCGGCGAGCGCGGTGGTCGCAAGGAGCAGGGCGGCGGCACCGTTGTTGACGACCAGCGCGGCCTCCGCCTCCGGCACGGCGGCGAGCAGCGCGTCGAGCGCACCGGCGCCCCGGCGGGATCGGCGCCCGGTGCCGAGGTCCAGCTCGACGTCGACGGTCCCGGCTGCTGCGGTCGCCGCCTCCACCGCCGCCGCCGACCACGGCGCCCGGCCGAGGTTGGTGTGCACCACGACGCCGGTGGCGTTGAGGACCGGCCGGAGCGAGGAGGCACGCGTGGGCAGTACGGACAGGACGGCCTCCACCGCGGCCCCCGGTGGCCGCCCGCCGGTCCGGACCGAGGCCAGGACCTCGCGGACGGCCGCCTTGACGACCCCCCGGCCGAGGCGCGCGAGCGGCTCGGCCAGCCGCGGGTCGGCGAGCACGGTGTCCACGCGCGGCACCGCTCGGCGCGCGTCCGGGAAGGCCCCGGAGCCGTGCCCGGTGCCGCTCCAGGTGCCACTCGCGGCGTCGCCGCTTCCCCGGGTGCTCATGACCGGGACGATAGCCACCGCCGCTGGCGGAGGTGGACGGGAATCGAACCCGCCGGACCGAGTCGCTCGGTCCCACCGGTGTTGAAGACCGGGAGGGCCACCAGGCGCCTGCACACCTCCGCGACGAGCGTATGCCGTGCCGCCGGCGCCCGGTGTTCGCTGGGCTACCGTCGGCGGGTGCCCGACGAGCCCGCCCGCCGGATCCGGCTGACGCAGTACGCCGCCGGGGGTGGCTGCGCGTGCAAGCTGCCACCGGGCGACCTCGAGGCCGTTCTGGCGGCGCTCGCGACTGGCGGCGTGGAGACCCCGGCCGACCTGCTCGTCGGCCTCGACTCCCCCGACGACGCCGCGGTGCTGCGCCTTGACGAGCACCGGGCGCTGGTCAGCACCACCGACTTCTTCGCGCCGGTCGTGGACGACCCCTACGACTGGGGTCGCGTCGTCGCGGCGAACGCCCTGTCCGACGTGTGGGCGATGGGTGGCCGGCCCGTCCTCGCCCTCAACCTCGTCGGGTGGCCTCGCGCCCGGCTCCCCCTCGAGCTGCTCACCGAGGTGCTGCGGGGCGGGCGCGACGTGGCCCTGTCGGCCGGTGTCCCGGTCGCGGGTGGACACAGCATCGACGACGCCGAGCCGAAGTACGGCATGGCGGTGACCGGACTTGCCGACCCCCACCGCCTCCTGCGCACCGACGCCGCCGAGCCGGGGCTGCCGCTCACCCTCACCAAGCCTCTCGGAGTCGGCGTGCTCAACAGCCGCCATCAGGCCACCGGGGAGGTCTTCCCCCAAGCGGTCGAGGCCATGACCGGGCTCAACCGGGAGGCGGCCGCGGCGGCGCTGGCGGGGGGTGTCAAGGCGGCCACGGACGTGACGGGCTTCGGCCTGCTCGGGCACCTGCTCTCCGTGCTGCGCGCGTCGGGGGTGGGTGCCGCGATCGACGCCGCCGCCGTCCCCTACCTGGACGGCGCACGCGAGGCGCTCGCCGCCGGGTACGTCAGCGGCGGGACCCGTCGCAACCTCGACTGGGTGCGACCGCACCTCGACACCGCGCTGGACGGGGACGAGCTCCTGCTCCTCGCGGACGCGCAGACCAGCGGTGGCCTGCTCGTCGTCGGGGAGCTGCCGGGCTGGCCCGTCGTCGGCGAGACCGTCGCCGGAGCGCCCCGGCTGGCCGTCCGCTGACTCAGCGGTGAGCGGACTCAGCGTGACCGGTAGACGTGGGCGCGGTGATCGATCCGGACCACGAGCACCGACGTGTCGTCGTCCCGGATCTCGTAGACCACCCGGTAGTCGCCCCGGTGAGCCCCATACAGGCCCTCAAGCTCGCGCTCGAGCGGTTTCCCGACCCGGCCCGGGTTCTCGGGCAGAACCGCGTAGATGAACTCCAAGATCGCGGCCGCGTACCGCGGCGGGATGTGCTCCAGGTTCCGCACAGCGGGGCTCGCCATCCTGACCGTGTACGCCACCCTAGGACCGCTTGGGAAGGTTCAGCCGGTGACGGACCTGGTCCTCGTCGAGGGTCTCACCCGCCTCGTACTCCGCGCGGGCCTGTGCGACGTCCTCACGAATGCCCGGCTGGGACAGCCAGAACAGCGTCTCCTGCAGAGCCTCCCACTCGTCCGCGCCGACCAGCACCGCCGCCGGGCTGCCATTCCTGGTGATCAACACGTGTTCGTGGGTGCTCGAGGCCTCGTCGACGAGCTCGTTGAGCCTGTCCTTGACCTTGGAGATCGGAAGCGTCTGCATGGCGGAAGTGTAGGACCGAAAAGCAGCCTAGCCAAGGCCAGAACTAGGGGCTGGGGGACGGCTCAGCACACCGAGGACGAGCTCCGACTCGATGCGCCCCGTCGCGGCGGCCGCTCCGACGACTCGGGCGAGGCGCACCCGCTCCGCACCAGGCGATGCCGCCGGGGGGACGGATGAGGGCCGTGCGCTGGCGGAATAAGGCAACCCTTATCCGCCGTACCATGGAGACCAGACAATCGTCCCGCGAACCGGCGGGATGCCGGAAAAGGTGTCCATGAGCAGCACAACGATCCACCAGCTCGACCGCGTCGTCATCCGCCTCGCCGGTGACTCCGGCGACGGCATGCAGTTGACCGGTGACCGGTTCACGTCGGACACGGCCAGCCTGGGCAACGACCTCTCCACGCTGCCCAACTTCCCGGCGGAGATCCGCGCGCCCCAGGGCACGATGCCCGGGGTGAGCTCCTTCCAGCTCCACTTCGCCGACCACGACGTGCTCACCCCCGGCGACGCCCCCGACGTGCTCGTGGCGATGAACCCGGCGGCGCTGAAGGCCAACCTGGCCGACCTGCCCCGCGGCGCGTCGATCATCGTCGACGCCGACGGGTTCACCGCGCGCAACCTCACCAAGGTCGGCTACGCCGACAACCCGCTCACCGACGGCACCCTGGACTCCTGGACGGTCCACCCCGTCCCCCTGACCAGCATCACCGTCTCGGCGCTCGCCGAGCACCGCGGCCTGACCCGCAAGGAGAAGGAACGGGCGAGGAACATGTTCGCCCTCGGGCTCCTGTCGTGGATGTACACCCGCCCCACGACCGGCACGAAGGACTTCCTCGCGCGCAAGTTCGCCGGTCACCCGGAGGTCCTCGCCGCCAACCTCGCCGCGCTGCGCGCGGGGTGGAACTACGGCGAGACGACCGAGGAGTTCGCCGTCGCCTACGAGGTGGCGCCGGCGCGGATGTCCCCCGGCACCTACCGCAACGTCACCGGCAACACGGCCCTGGCGCACGGCCTGGTCGCCGCCGCCCACCGCGCCGGCCTCCCCCTCGTCCTCGGGTCCTACCCCATCACCCCGGCCTCGGACATCCTGCACACCCTCTCCGGCCTCAAGCGCCACGGCGTGACGACGATCCAGGCGGAGGACGAGATCGCCGGCATCGGCATGGCGCTCGGCGCGAGCTTCGGCGGTGCCCTCGGGGTCACGACCACCTCCGGCCCCGGGCTGGCCCTGAAGTCGGAGACCATCGGCCTGGCCGTCTCCCTCGAGCTGCCGCTGGTCGTCGTCGACGTCCAGCGCGGCGGGCCCAGCACCGGCCTGCCGACCAAGACCGAGCAGGCCGACCTGCTGCAGGCGATGTTCGGGCGCAACGGCGAGTCGCCGGTCCCCGTGATCGCCCCCGCCACACCGGCCGACTGCTTCGCCGCCGCCATCGAGGCGGTGCGGGTGGCCACGGCATACCGGACGCCCGTCATCGTGCTCTCCGACGGCTACCTCGCCAACGGCTCCGAGCCCTGGCTGGTGCCGGATGTCGACGACCTGCCCGACCTGCGCGTCGTCTTCGCCGACGGCCCGAACGGCACCGACGCGGCCGGCGCGCCGACCTTCCTGCCCTACCTTCGCGACCCGCAGACCCTCGCCCGGCCGTGGGCGGTGCCCGGCACCCCGGGCCTGGAGCACCGGGTCGGCGGCATCGAGAAGGCCGACGTGACCGGCGACATCTCCTACGACCCGGACAACCACGACCGGATGGTGCGGCTGCGGGCGGCCAAGGTGGCCGGCATCGGCGGCATCCCGCCGCTGCAGGTCGACGACCCGAGCGGGTCGGCCCGGCTGCTCGTCCTCGGCTGGGGCTCGACCTACGGCCCGATCGGCGCGGCCGTGCGACGGCTGCGCGCCGCCGGCCACGAGGTCGCCTCGGCGCACCTGCGCCACCTCAACCCCTTCCCGCCCGGCCTGGGCGAGGCCTTGCGGCACTATGACCGGGTGGTCCTGCCGGAGATGAACCTCGGGCAGCTCGCGCTCCTGCTGCGCGCCGAGTTCCTCGTCGACGTGCGCTCGCACACCTCGGTGCGCGGACTGCCCTTCACCACTGCCGGCCTCGCCGACGTCCTCCTCACCCACCTGGAGCAGCTCCCATGACCGCCGTGCACCCCGGCGCCGCCGCCGCGACCGGACCCGGCCGGGTCCCGACCCCGCTGGGTATGCCGTCCGCCGGCCTGGCCGGCGTGCCGCAGCGCGGTGCCGCGGAGCCGGCCCTGGGCAAGCGGGACTTCACCTCCGACCAGGAGGTGCGGTGGTGCCCCGGGTGCGGCGACTACGCCATCCTCGCCACGGTGCAGGGCTTCCTCCCCGAGCTGGGCCTGCGCCGCGAGAACATGGTGTTCGTCTCCGGGATCGGCTGCTCCTCGCGCTTCCCCTACTACCTGCAGACCTACGGGATGCACTCGATCCACGGCCGCGCGCCCGCCATCGCCACGGGCCTGGCGACCAGCCGGGCGGACCTGTCGGTGTGGGTGGTGACCGGTGACGGCGACGCCCTCTCGATCGGCGGCAACCACCTGATCCACGCGCTGCGCCGCAACGTCAACCTGACCATCCTGCTGTTCAACAACCAGGTCTACGGGCTGACCAAGGGGCAGTACTCCCCCACGTCCGGGGTCGGGCAGGTCACCAAGTCCTCGCCCGCGGGGTCCGTCGACACCCCCTTCGACCCGGTGTCGCTCGCGCTCGGCGCCGAGGCGACCTTCGTCGCCCGCACCCTGGACTCCGACCGCGCCCACCTCACCGAGGTGCTCCGCGCCGCCGCCTCCCACCGGGGCAGCTCGCTGGTGGAGATCTACCAGAACTGCCCGATCTTCAACGACGGCGCCTTCGCCCCCCTCAAGGACCGCACCGCCGCCGAGAGCCGGATCGTCCACCTCCGCGACGGCGAGCCCGTCGCGGTGGGCCCGGAGGCCGACCGGCGCCTCCTCGTGCGCGGCCGGGACGGCGCCCTCGGCTTCGTCGCCGAGGGCGACGCCGACCCGGCGGCGGTGGTCGTGCACCGCGTCGCCGACCCCGACCCGAGCGCGGCGTTCGCCCTCTCGCGGCTGGACCCCGAGCGCCGCTACGTCCCCCTGGGGGTCTTCCGCGCGGTGGAGCGCCCGACCTACGACGACCTGGTCCGCGGGCAGGTGGACGACGCCGTCACCGCGGCCGGCGGCCCGGGCACCGACGCGGACCTGGCGGCACTGCTCCGGGGCCGGGACACCTGGACCGTGGGGTGAGCCCGCCGGACGGCAGGGCGGCCGACCGCAGGCGCGGCACGGCATACGGGTTCCTCGCCTACGGCATCTGGGGCGCCTTCCCGCTGTACTTCCACGCGCTGCGCCCCGCCGGCGCGTTCGAGGTCCTCGCGCACCGGATCGTCTGGACCCTCGTGGTCTGCGCCGGGGTGCTCGCGGTGCGGCGCGACGGCGGCTGGGTGCGTCCACTGCTGGCCTCCCGCCGGCTGACCGCCGGCATCACCGCGGCGGCGTTCCTCATCGCCGGCAACTGGGTGATCTACGTCCTGGCGGTGCTCACCGGGCGCACCTACGAGGCGGCGCTCGGCTACTTCCTCAACCCCATCGTCACGGTGGCCCTGGGCGTCGTCGTGCTGCGGGAGCGGCTTCGCCCGCTGCAGTGGGGCGCCGTGGGGATCGCGTTCGGCGCCTTCGTCTACATCGCGGTGGCCGACCGGGTGCTGCCATGGATCCCGCTGTCGCTCGCCCTCAGCTTCGGCCTCTACGGGCTGGTGAAGAAGCGGGTCGGCGCCAGCCTGGACGCCCTGCACTCCCTCGCCGCCGAGACCACGGTGCTCGCGCCGGTCGCGCTGGTCATCTTCGGGGTGCTGCTGGCGCAGGGCTCGACCACCTTCCTCGGCCAGGGCGGGCTGCACGATGGGCTGCTCGTCGCGGCGGGGGTCGTGACGGCGGTGCCGCTGCTGTTCTTCGCGGCGGCGGCGCGGCGCCTGCCGCTCGTGACCGTCGGCCTGATCCAGTTCCTCACCCCCGTCCTCCAGCTGCTCGTCGGCGTGCTGCTGCTCGGGGAGCGCGTGTCCGGGCGGCTGTGGGTCGGCTTCGGCATCGTCTGGGTCGCGCTCGCCCTGCTCACCACCGACTCGCTCCTCGCGGCGCGCCGTGGGCGGGCGCTGCGGTCGGGGCGGGCGGCTCAGGCGGCTCAGGCGGCTCGGGCGCCCAGCACCGTGGTGAGGTAGGGGCTCCCCAGCACGCGTCCCGGGTCGAGCAGGTCCCCCACCGCCCGGACGTCGTCCAGGCGCGGGTGCAGCCGCCGGAGCTCCGCCACCCCGAGCCGGTGCAGCTTGCCCCAGTGCGGCCGGCCGTCGTGCTCGGCCACGATCGACTCGAACGCGTCGAGGTAGGCCCCCATGTCACCGCGGTGGTACTGGTGCACGGCGACGTATGCCGTGTCCCTCCCGTACGCGGTGGACAGCCAGACGTCGTCCCCGGCGAGGAAGCGGACCTCCACCGGGAACGCCGCCGCCGTCCCGGTGCGGCGGAACCAGGACCGCAGCTCGGACAGGACGTCCGCCGCCGCGCTCCGCGGGACGGCGTACTCGCTCTCGACGAAGCGGACCCGGCGCCGGGAGCAGAAGACCCGGTGCGAGCGGTCGGTGAAGGTCCGCTCGCCGGGCGAGCTCGCGGCGAGCCGGTTCAGCGCCGGGGTGGTCCCCGGCGCGAGGGAGGTGATCCTGTTGGTGACCTCGAAGACGCCGTTGCTGAGCACCTCGTCCTCGAGCAGGCCGCGCCACCGGGGCAGCGGCCTGCCACCAGCGGCGTCGGGCGGCGGCTCCTCCCCCGGCGGGAGCCGGGTGTTGCGCTTGGTCAGCGCGACCTCGGTGTGGGGGAACCAGTAGAGCTCGGCGTGGTCCGCGCTCGTGGCGAACCCGTCGAGGTCGGCGAGCACGTCGGGGAGTGGCTCCGGCCGCTCCAGCGCCCGCAGGCGGAACGCCGGCACGCACGCCAGCTCCACCTCGGTGAGAACCCCGAGCGCCCCGAGGGAGATCCGCGCGGCGGCGAAGAGGTCGGGCTCGGTGCCGGCGTCGCAGCGCACGAGCCGGCCGTCGGCCAGCGCGACGGTGAGCCCGGTGACCGCCGCGGCGATTCCCTGGAAGCCGGCGCCGGTGCCGTGCGTGCCGGTGGCGAGCGCGCCGGCGACGGTCTGCCGGTCGATGTCGCCGAGGTTCGGCAGGGCCAGTCCGAGGTCGTCGAGCGCCCGGTTCAGCGCGAACAGCGGCGTGCCGGCACGCACCCGGACCCGGCCGGTCACCGTGTCGGCGTCGACCACCCCCGTCAGGCGGTCCGGGCGCAGGGCGACGTCGAGCGCGGCGCCCACCGGTGTGAAGGAGTGCCCGGAGCCGACCGGGCGGACCTTCCGACCGGCTTCCGCGGCCCGGACCAGGACCGCGGCCACCGCCTCGGCGTCCGCGGGGACCTCGACGTCCGCAGGCGTGGCGGTGACGTTGCGCCCCCAGTTGCTCCACGTGCTCGTCATCCGAAGCACCGCCCCTCACCGCGGTAGGTGGGTGCGCTCTCCTCGAGCACCTCGCCGCGGACCAGGTGCAGGGTCGCGAAGCGCTCCAGCGGCTCCCCCGCCTTCGCGGGCCGCAGCCACACCCGGTCGCCGAGCCGGAGCCCGTCGGCGCCCGGCCCGCGCAGCGGGGTCTGGACCTCGCCGGCGGCCTCCGCACGCAGCAGCCGGAGCCCCGCGGTGACCGGCGACGGCAGGCGCGAGCGGCCGGGCGGGCCCCGAGGCGGCATACCCCCCGCCGAAGGCGGTCACGAAGCCGGGGCCGGGGCGGCGGGTGACGTCCAGGGCGTAGGCGAGGGCCGGCCGCAGGGCCCTGCCTCGGTAGCCGTCGAAGAGGGTGGGGGCGTAGAGGCCGGGGCCGGCCGCGAGCTCGGTGACGCTGCCACTGTCGCCGAAGCGGTGCAGGCTGCCGGTGCCACCGGCGTTGACGATCTCGAGGTCGGCGACCTCGCGCAGCGCGGCCACGAGCGGGGCGCGGCGGGCGTGCAGGTCGGCGACCGAGCGGCGCTTGACCGCCCGCAGCACGGGGCTGGTGTCAGGGAGGCCGGCCACCTGGGCGTCGTAGAACATCACCCCGACCACGGCCAGCCCGGCGTCGCGGGCGACCCGGGCCAGGGCGACGGCCTCCTCCGGGGAGCGGACCGGCGACCGGCGGACGCCCAGGTGGAGCGGACCCACGCGCAGCGACGCGTCGACGTCGAGGACGACGCGCAGCCCGCTTGCCGTGCCGAGGCGGCCGACGAGGAACCGCACGTGCTCGGCCGAGTCCACCACGACGCTGACCGCCGCGCGCAGGGCCGGGTCTCCGGCGACCTCGGCGAGGGCCGCGCCGTCGACGCTCGGGTACGCGACGAGGACGTCGTCGATCCCGAGGCGGGCCAGCCACAGTGCCTCCGGCACGGCATACGCCAGCACACCCCGGAAGCCGGGGCGGTCGAGCACCCGGCGCAGGACCGCGGTGCAGCGCCGGGTGCTGGCCACCCGGATGGGCCGGCCGGCGGCCCGACGCACGAGGTCGTCGGCGTTGGCCTCGAGGGCCTCGAGGTCCACGGCGGCCAGGGGCGCTGGGAGGTGGGCGGTCGCCAACCCCAGCCGAGTCCACGTCTCCGGGTCGCTCACGTGTCGCAAGCCTAGGTCCGGCGTGCCGCGCCGCACGGCGGTTTCGCCACGAGCGCCGCCGCCACCGGACCTCACTGCGCTCGAGGGCCTGCTGCTCCACCCTTGCCACGCAGCGGCTGAACCCCGGCCGGGTCCTTCCTTCGGTGGGCTCAGCCGACGCGGTCGACGACGCCGGTCGCCAGGGCGCGCAGCGCGTCGACGGCCTCGGACGGCGGCAGGGGGGCGAGCGCCTCCCCGGCCCGGCGGGCCACGGCATACGTCTCCTGACGCGCTCGCTCCATAGCGGGGTGCGCACGCAGCGCTGCCAGCGCCTCGGCGAGGTCGTCGTCGTCGGAGAGGTCGGAGGCGAGCAGCGCCTGCAGCCGGGCGTCGTCGGGATCGGTCGAGGCCAGGACGTGCAGCACCGGCAGGGTGCGCTTGCCCTCCCGCAGGTCGGCGCCGGGGGTCTTCCCGGTCTGGTCGGCGTCCGACCCGATGTCGATGAGGTCGTCCGCGAGCTGGAAGGCCATCCCCAGCCGTTCGCCGTACTCCCGCAGCGTCTCGACCGTCGCCTCGTCGCACCCGCCGAACATCCCGCCGTACCGGGCGGCGGTCGCGATAAGCACCCCGGTCTTGTCCGCGAGGACCCCGAGGTAGTGCTCGACCGGGTCCGCTCCCGGGGGCGCGGGGCGGTCGTCGCGGATCTGGCCGGCGCACAGCCGCATGAAGGTGCGCGCCTGGATGCGCACCGCCTCGGGACCGAGGTCGGCGACGAGGTCGGAGGCGTTGCCGAAGAGCAGGTCACCGACGAGGATCGCGGTCGAGTTGCCGTAGCGGGCGTTGGCGCTCGGGGCACCACGGCGCACGTCCGCCTCGTCCATGACGTCGTCGTGGTAGAGCGAGGCGAGGTGGGTCAGCTCGACGGCCGCGGCGGCCGCCACCACCTGCTCGTTGCCACCGGCGCCGACCTCGGCGGCCAGCAGGGTGAGCAGCGGCCGGAAGCGCTTGCCGCCGGCCTGGGTGAGGTGGGCGCCCGCCTCGGCGAGAAAGGGGTCGTCGTGGGCGACCCGCTCCTCGATGAGGGCATTCACGGCGTCCAGCCCGGCCGCCAGGCGCACCCGCAGGTCCGGCGAGGTGCCGGGGAGCACGAGGACCGAGGGGGTCCCCGTGTGCACCTCCCCGGCCCCGGCGGCGGCCTGCATGGTGGTCACAGGATGAACTGCGCCGCGCGGTCGGCGACGTCGAGGACCGGACCGGGGAACACACCGAGGACGACGGTCACGAGGACCCCGACCGTGACCACCGCGGTGGTGGCCGCCGAGGGCGCCAGGGCCACGACGTCGGTGCCGGCCGGCTCGGTGAAGTACATGAGCACGACCAGGCGGAAGTAGACGAACGCCGTCACGGCGCTGGCCAGCACGCCGATCACGACCAGGACGACGCCGGAGCGGCCCCCGAAGCTGACGGCCGGCTCGAACGCCGCGAACTTCGCGGTGAAGCCGGAGGTCAGCGGGATCCCGGCGAACGCCATGAGCAGGAGCGTGAACGCGCCCGCGACGACCGGGTGGTTGCGGCCCAGACCGGCCCACTGGGACAGGTGCGAGGCCTCCGAGCCGCCGGAGCGGATCATCGCGACGACGGCGAAGGCAGCGAGGGTGGCGAAGCCGTAGGCGACGAGGTAGAACATCACGCCGCCGACGCCGGTGCGGTCGAAGGCGAGGAGACCCACGAGGATGAAGCCGGCGTGGGCGATCGCGGAGTAGGCGAGCAGGCGCTTGACGTCGGTCTGGGTCACCGAGAGCACCGCGCCGACGACCATGGTCAGGGCGGCCACCGCGACGACGCCGAGGCGCCAGTCCCAGCGCGCGGCGGAGATGCCGACGTAGGTCAGGCGCAGCAGCGCACCGAAGGCGGCGACCTTGGTGCACGCCGCCATGAAGCCGGTCACCGGCGTGGGCGCCCCCTGGTACGCGTCCGGCGTCCACGAGTGGAACGGCACCGCGCCGATCTTGAACAGCAGGCCGACGAGGACGAGGACGACCCCGGGGAGCAGCAGGCCCTCGAGGGTGCCCGAGTTGCTCGTGATGGCGCGGGCGATCTGCCGCAGGTCCGAGGAGCCGGCGTAGCCGTACAGCAGCGCCGAGCCGAAGAGGAAGAACGCGCTGGAGAAGGAGCCGAGGAGGAAGTACTTCAGCGAAGCCTCCTGGGAGAGGAGGCGTCGGCGGCGCGCCAACCCGGTCATGATGTAGAGCGGCAGCGACAGCACCTCGAGCGCGACGAACATCGTGATCAGGTCGGCCGCCGCGACGAAGATCATCATGCCCAGCACCGAGAAGAGCGCGAGCGGGAAGACCTCGGAGGTGGCGTAGCCGAGCCGGTCGGCCGCCGCCTCCTGGTTCGAGCCCGGGGTGGCGGCGCCCATCGGCGTGAAGGCGTCGGCGCTCCGGCCGCCGAACCGCTCGGACATGGCCAGGACCGAGAGGGCGGCGAGCAGGAGCAGCGTCCCCTGGAGGAACAGGGCGGGCCCGTCGATGGCGATCGAGCCGCCGAGGGTGAGCGCGCGGTTGTCCACCGACCACACGACCAGCACGACGAACGCGGCGAGCAGGGTGACCAGCGCCAGCGCCACCTGCGCGGCGTGCCGCCAGCGCCGGGGCGCGAAGGCCTCGAGGATGACCCCGAGCAGCGCACCGCCGGCCACGACGAGCATCGGCGCGATGGCGGCATACGTCACCGCGACGGGCTGGAAGTCCGCGGGCACGGCGGCGGGGGTCACTGGTCGCTCCCGGAGGCGTTGGTCGGTGCCGGGTCGGTGACGCCGACGTAGGTCAGCGTCCGGTCCACGGCCGGGGTGAGCACGTCCAGTACCGGCTTGGGGAAGAAGCCGAGGACGAAGAAGGAGGCGATCAGGGGGGCGACCACCCACTTCTCGCGGGCGGAGAGGTCACGTGGGGGGGTGGCCTGGCCGAAGTCCGGCTTCGGCCCCGTCATGGTGCGCTGGTACATCAGCAGGATGTAGAGCGCGGCGAGGACGGTCCCGAAGACGGCCAGCACCGCGGCCACCTGGTATCGCTGGTAGGTCCCGGCGAGGACGAGGAACTCCGAGACGAAGGGCGCGAGGCCGGGCAGCGCCAGGCTGGACAGGCCGGCGACCAGGAAGGTGCCGGCGAGCACCGGGGTGACGCGCTGCCAGCCGCCGTAGTCCGGGATCCGCTTGCTCTTCCCGCGGGCGATCAGGAAGCCGGCGATGAGGAACAGGGCCGCCGTGGAGAATCCGTGGTTGACCATGTAGAGCGTCGCACCGGTGCCGCTCGTCGACGTCATGGCGAAGATGCCGAGCACGATGAAGCCGAAGTGGCTGATCGAGGTGAAGGCGATCAGGCGCATCATGTCGGTCTGCCCGATGGCCAGCAGCGCGCCGTAGAGCACCGAGACCACCGCCAGGGTGATGACCACGGGCGTGGCCCACCGGGACGCCTCGGGGAACAGCTGCAGGCAGAAGCGGATCATCCCGTAGGTGCCGACCTTGTCCAGGACGCCGACGAGGAGCACCGCGGTCGCCGGGCGGGCCTCGGTGGCCGCGTCCGGCAGCCAGGTGTGCAGCGGCCACAGGGGGGCCTTGATCGCGAAGGCGAAGAAGAAGCCGAGGAAGAGCAGCCGCTGGGTGGCGACGCTCGCCTCGACGTTGCCGGTGAGGTTCGAGACGAGAAACCCCTGCTCGCCACCGGGGCCGACGAAGAACAGGGCCAGCACGGCGACGAGCATCACCAGTCCCCCGACGAGGGAGAACAGGATGAACTTCACCGCGGCGTACTGCCGGCGCGGGCCGCCGAACAGCCCGATGAGGAAGTACACCGGGATCAGCATCGCCTCGAAGAAGACGTAGAAGAGGAACACGTCGGTCGCGGCGAACACGCCGACCATGAAGGCGAGCAGGCTGAGCAGGAGCGCGAAGTAGGTGCGGTTGCGCGGGTCGTCCGCCGGGAGGTCGTTCCACGCGGCGAGCAGGCAGACCGGCGTGAGGATGGCGGACAGGACGATGAGCGAGAGCGCGATGCCGTCGACACCGAGGGCGTAGGAGACGCCGAACTGCGGGATCCACGAGTAGGTCTCGGCGAGCTGGAACTGCGGACCCCCCGCCTCGAACGCCGCCCAGGCGGCCACGGCCAGCCCGAGCACGACCAGGGAGAACCCCAGGGCGACGTGCCGCCCGTAGTACGCGAGCCGCCTGGGCAGCAGCGCGACGACGAGCGCGCCGACGAGCGGCACGACCATCATCAGCGTGAGCAGGGGCAGGTCGGACATCACTGGATCACCCACAGGGCACCGAGGACGGCGACGACGCCGGTGAGCATCGTCAGGGCATACGAGCGGACGAAGCCGGTCTGGAGCCGCCGGGTGCGGGCCGACAGGCCCCCGATGAGGGCGGCGAGCCCGCCGGTCGCCCCGTCGACGCCCTTGGCGTCGGTGTAGACCAGCGCCCGGGTCAGGTGGACGCCGGGCCGCATGAACAGGGCCTCGTTCACGGCGTCCTGGTAGAGGTCCTGCCGGGCGGCCCGGGTGACCAGCGAGCCCTGCGGCGCCAGCTGGGGCACCTCCTCGCGCCAGTACCGCAGGAAGGCGTATGCCGTCCCGCCCGCCACCAGCAGCAGGGTCAGGGCCACGATGACGGGCACCGGGAGGACGGGGCTCTCCTCGCCGTGCTCGCCGACCACCGGCTCGAGCCAGGAGGTGAGCAGGCCGGTGGGGCCGATCGCCAGGCCGAGGAAGGCGGAGCCGGCGGCCAGGACGACCATGGGGACCGTCATCAGCGCCGGCGACTCGTGGGGGTGCGCCTCGTCGTCCTCCCACCGGCGCGGGCCGTGGAAGGTCATGAAGAACAGCCGCGACATGTAGAAGGCGGTGATCCCGGCGCCCAGGAGCGCCGCGCCCCCGAGCACCCACGGCTGCCAGCCCTCCCCGACGAACGCCGCCTCGATGATCTTGTCCTTGGACCAGAAGCCGGAGAAGGGCGGGACGCCCAGGATGGCCAGCCAGCCGAGGCCGAAGGTCACCCAGGTCACCTTCATCACCGTCCACAGGCCGCCGAACCGGCGCATGTTCACCGAGTCGTTCATGCCGTGCATGACCGAGCCGGCGCCGAGGAACATGCCGGCCTTGAAGAAGCCGTGCGTGAGCAGGTGGAAGATGGCGAAGGCGTAGCCCACCGGGCCCAGGCCCGCCGCCAGCATCATGTAGCCGATCTGGGACATCGTCGACGCGGCCAGCGCCTTCTTGATGTCGTCCTTGGCGCAGCCCACGATGGCCCCGAACAGCAGGGTGATCGCGCCCACGGCCGCCACGGCGAGCCGCGCGTCGGGCGCCGCGTCGTAGATCACGTTGCTGCGCACGATGAGGTAGACGCCGGCGGTGACCATCGTCGCGGCGTGGATCAGGGCGGACACCGGGGTGGGGCCGGCCATGGCGTCCCCGAGCCAGGACTGCAGCGGGAACTGCGCCGACTTCCCGCAGGCCCCGACGAGCAGGAGCAGCCCGATCGCGGTCAGCGTCGCGGTGCTGGCGCCGCTCACCCCCTCGGCCACGCCCGCGTAGTCGACCCGGCCGAAGGTGGCGAACATGACGAAGATCGCCAGCATCAGGCCCAGGTCGCCGACCCGGTTGACGATGAACGCCTTGTTGGCCGCGGTGGCGTAGGCCGGGTTGTGGTTCCAGAAGCCGATCAGCAGGTAGGACGCCAGGCCGACGCCCTCCCAGCCGAGGAAGAGCAGCAGGTAGCTGTCGGCGAGGACGAGCAGGAGCATCGCCGCCACGAAGAGGTTGAGGTAGGCGAAGAAGCGCCGCTTGTCCGGGTCGTGGGCCATGTACCCGAGGGAGTACACGTGGATCAGCGAGCCGACGAAGGTGATGAGCAGGACGAAGGACATCGACAGCTGGTCCACCAGCAGCCCGGCGTCCAGCTGGAACTGCCCCGCCGGCACCCAGCTCCACAGCGCCACGTGCCCGGCGCGCTGCTCCGTGGGCTGGCCGAGCATCGCCACGAAGATCACCGCACCGACGAGGAACGACCCCCAGGACAGGGCGGTCGCCAGCAGCGGGCCGCCCCGGTCGAGGCGGCGCCCGCCCAGCAGGAGCAACGCGGCACCGAGCGCCGGCAGCGCGATGAGCAGCCAGGCGAGGGCGGTCGGCCCCGTGGCGGCCGACGCGGCCGCGCCCTCGGTGGCGAGCAGTGGTGTCACGGCGGAGGACCCCTTAGAGCTTGAGCAGGTTGGCGTCGTCGACGGAGGCCGACCGGCGGGCACGGAAGATGGCCATGATGATGGCGAGGCCGACCACGACCTCGGCGGCCGCGACGACCATGACGAACAGGGCGATGACCTGGCCGTCGAGGTTGCCGTTCATCCGCGCGAAGGTGACGAAGACCAGGTTGGCGGAGTTGAGCATGAGCTCGACGCCCATGAAGACGATGATCGCGTTGCGACGGGTCAGCACCGTCGCCCCACCAAGGACGAAGAGCACCGTCGCCAGGTAGACGTAGTTGACGAGGTTCATCGGTCGTGGCCCTCCTCGACCTCGCGGCGTCGCTCCTCCTCCGGCTCGATGTACCGCTCCGGCGTCCTGACCTGGTCGCGCGCGCTGAGGACGCGGGAGACCGACAGCTCGCTCGGCGTGCCGTCGGGGAGCAGGGCCGGGGTGTCGACGGCGTTGTGACGGGCGTAGACCCCGGGCGCGGGCAGGCCGGCGAGGTGCTCGCCCTCCTGGAACCGTCGCTTGCTCCACTCCTGCTGGTTCGGGCCCCGACCCAGGCGCTCGCGGTGTGCGAGCACCATGGCACCGAGCGCGGCGGTGATGAGCAGGGCGCTGGTGATCTCGAAGACCCAGACGTAGCGTCCGAAGATCAGCTCGGCGACCGCGGAGACGTTGCCCTTCTCCGCGTTGATCTGCGCCACCCCGACCGGGTCGGGGTAGGTGACCGAGCCGAGCGCCGCCACCAGCAGGCCGCCGAGCCCGAGGGAGAGCAGGGCGGTCGCCCAGCGCTGGCCGCGGATGGTCTCCACGAGGCCGTCGCTGGAGTCCACACCGATCAGCATGACGACGAAGAGGAACAGCATCATCACGGCGCCGGTGTAGACGAAGATCTGGATGATGCCGAGGAAGTCGGCGCCCAGGGCCAGGTAGAAGATCCCGAGGATGATCATCGTCAGCGCCATCCCGAGCGCGGCGTGCACCGCCTTGCGGGCAAGCAGCAGCGCCAGGGCCGCCAGGACGGCGACCGGCCCGAGGATCCAGAAGAGGATGGCCTCACCCGTGCCGGTCATCGACCCCCTCCCGTCTGGCGGGCCGGCTCGTCCCCGGGCCCCTCCGGCGCCGAGGCCCGCTCCTCCACCCACTCGCGCTGGGCGTCCGTGGAGGCGGTGACCTTGCCCAGGTAGTAGTCGCGCTCCTCCATGCCCTCCACCATGGGGTGCGGCGGCGCCAGCATCCCCTCCTGCAGCGGCGCGAGCAGCTGCTCCTTGGTGTAGATCAGGTCGCTGCGGTTGTTGTCGGCGAGCTCGTAGAAGTTCGTCATGGTGAGGGCGCGGGTCGGGCAGGCCTCGATGCACAGCCCGCAGAAGATGCAGCGCAGGAAGTTGATCTGGTAGACGTGCCCGTACCGCTCCCCCGGCGAGAACCGCGCCGCCTCGGTGTTGTCCGCCCCCTCGACGAGGATCGCGTCCGCCGGGCAGGCCCACGCGCACAGCTCGCACCCGATGCACTTCTCCAGGCCGTCCGGGTGCCGGTTGAGCTGGTGCCGCCCGTGGAAGCGGGGGGCGGTGGGGCGCTTCTCCTCCGGGTACTCCACGGTGGCCACCTTGCGGAACATGGTGGCGAAGGTGACCCCGAAGCCCCCCACGGGCGCGAAGAGGTCGGAGAAGAAGCCGGGCTTCTTCGAGTCGTCAGCCACGGGGGGCCTCCTCGGCGGCGGCGTCGACGGGGCGTTGCCCGAGCGGCCCGCCCTCGATGGGGGGAGCGGGGGCGCCGACCGTGGCGCGCTCCTGGAGGCGCTGGCCGGGCAGGGGCGGGACCGGGAAGCCGCCCTCCCACGGGTCGACCTCCTCGGGCACGGCGGGGTGGGCGGCCGCGTCACGGGCCGCGGTGCGTCCGTCCCACCACCAGCCGAGGGCGAGTGCGCCGATGGCGACGATGCCGACGATGAAGAGCGAGGCGACCGGGAAGCGCCGACCGAACAGGTCGACCGCGCCGTCCCCGAACCAGCCGTTCTGGGCACCCCGGAAGAACGCGACGAGGACCACCCAGCCCAGGGTCGCGGGGATGAGGAACTTCCAGCCGAACCGCATGAACTGGTCGTAGCGCACCCGCGGGAGCGAGCCGCGGAGCCACACGAAGACGAACATGAACAGCCACAGCTTGACGGTGAACCAGAGCAGGCCCCACCAGCCCTCGTTGAACATCCCGTCGTTGATCGCGGCGATCCCGGGAGGCGCCTGCCAGCCGCCGAGGAACATCGTCGTCGCGAGGGCGGCGACGGTGAACATGTTGATGTACTCACCGAGGAAGAACATGGCGAAGCGCATCGAGCCGTACTCGGTGTGGAAGCCGCCGGTCAGCTCGCCCTCCCCCTCGGCGAGGTCGAAGGGCAGCCGGTTGGTCTCCCCCACCATGGTGATGAGGTAGACGAAGAAGCTGAAGAAGGCCGGGATGATGTACCAGACGTTCGCCTGGGCGCCGACGATCTGGGAGGTCGACATCGACCCGCTGTAGAGGAACACGGCGACGAGCGAGAGGCCCATGGCGATCTCGTAGGAGATCATCTGGGCGCTGGAGCGCAGGCCGCCCATCAGCGGGTAGGTCGAGCCGGAGGACCACCCGGCGAGCACGACGCCGTAGATGCCGACGCCGGCCACGGCCAGCACGAGCAGGACCGCCACCGGGGTGTCGGTGAGCTGCAGCGGCGTGGTGTGACCGAAGAGGTTGACGTCCCCACCGAGCGGGATGATGGAGAACGAGACGAAGCACATGGTCGCCGTGATCAGCGGCGCCAGGGTGAAGACGAAGCGGTCGGCGGCCGCGGGGGTCACGTCCTCCTTGAGGATCGACTTCACGCCGTCGGCGAGGGTCTGCAGCAGCCCGAAGGGGCCGTTGCGGTTCGGCCCGGGGCGCTGCTGCATCCGCCCGATGATCCGCCGCTCGAACCAGATCACCAGCAGGGTCGAGACGAGCAGGTAGACGAAGATGATCAGCGCCTTGACCACCGAGATCCAGAACGGGGTGTCGCTGAAGTCGGCGCTCGGGTTCTCGTTCCCCGCGGCGACCAGACCCGGTATGCCGGGTGCGGCCGCACCGAGGCCGGCGAGCGTCGTGGGGAGGGCCAGCAGGCTCATGCGGCACCACCTGGGGTAGCGGAGACGGGGGTGGACACCCGGACCAGGGCCCCGGGGGCCGAGGCGAGGGTGGGCCGGAGGTCGCAGCCGGCCGAGTTGGTCGGCAGCCACACGACGTGATCGGGCATCTCGCTGACGAGCACCGGCACCGTGACGACGAGGTCACCCGCGGCGACGACGACCTCGTCCCCGTCGCCCACGCCCAGCCGCTCGGCCGTCGCGGCGGACAGGCGGGCGGCAGGGAGCGGCGCGGTGCCGCCGAGGAACGGCTCGCCGTCCTGCAGGGAGCCGCGGTCGAGCAGGTGGCGCCAGGTCGCGAGCACGATGCCGTCCCCCGCCAGTTCAGGCACGGCACCGGCCGGCACCGCCGGCGCCGGCGGCCGGTCACCGGACCACGGCCCCAGCCCGGCCATCTCCGCGCGCACCTCGCGCAGCGCCCTGGTGCCGAGGAACTCGCCCATCTCGTCGGCGATCATGTCCAGCGCCCGGTAGTCGCTGACGTGGTTGGTGGCCAGCGCCGCGTCGAACGGGCGGGGCCGGCCCTCCCAGTCCACGAAGGTCCCCGCCTTCTCGGCGTGGGCGGCCACGGGCAGCACCACGTCGGCGACGGCGGTCACCGCCGAGGGGCGGATCTCCAGCGCCACGACGAAGGGGCGGTCGAAGGCGGCGACGGCTCCGGGGATCCCCAGGTCCGCGGGGTCCACCCCACCGGTGACGACGGCGTCGACCGAGCCGTCACGCAGCCCGGCGACGATCGCGGCGGTGTCCCGTCCCGGCGCCTCGGGCAGCTCCGCGACCTGCCACGCGTCCGCGACCTCCGCGCGGGCCGCGGGGTGCGCGACCGGCCGTCCACCCGGCAGCGTCGTCGGCAGCGCCCCGGCCTCCAGGGCGCCCCGCTCGCCGGCGCGCCGGGGGACCCAGGCCAGCCGGGCACCGGTCGAGGCGGCGAGCGCGGCGAGCGCCGAGAGTGCACCGGGCACCATGGCCGCGCGCTCCCCCACGAGGACGACCGCACCGTCCTCGCGCAGCGCGTCGGCCGCGGCGCCCACGGCGCCGGTGCCCCCGGTGCGGCCCAGGGCCTCGACGACCTCGGGCTCGGTGCCGGGTGCGGCCGGGAGCAGGGTGCCCCCCAGCTTGGCCAGGCCGCGCGTCGCGACCGGCGACACGGCATACACGCGGGTCCGATGCTTCCGGAAGGCCTTGCGCAGGCGGAGGAACACGATGGGGCTCTCGTCCTCCGGCTCCAGGGCGACGAGCACGACGGCGGGCGCCCGCTCGAGGTCGGCGTAGGTCACGGCGCCGCCCGGGGCGTCGTCCGGCGCCGGGCCGGTGGCCACGACCAGGGCGGCGAGGAAGTCGGCCTCCTCGGCGGAGTGCGGGCGGGCCCGGAAGTCCACGTCGTTGGTGCCGAGCACCGTCCGGGCGAACTTGGCGTACGCGTAGGCGTCCTCGACGCTGACCCGCCCACCGGGCAGGACGGCCGGGGCGGTCGCGGCGCGCAGGCCGGCGGCGGCGGCGGCCAGCGCCTCCGGCCACGGCGCGATCCGCAGGACCCCGTCCTCGCGCACCATCGGGTACTCGAGGCGGTCGGGGAGGTGGGTGTAGGCGAAGGCCCAGCGGCCCTTGTCGCAGTTCCACTCCTCGTTGACGGCCGGGTCGTTCGCCGCCATCCGGCGCATCACGGCGCCGCGCCGGTGGTCCGTGCGCATCGCGCACCCGCTCGAGCAGTGCTCGCAGATGCTGGGCGTGGAGACCAGGTCGAAGGGGCGGGCCCGGAAGCGGTACGCCGCGCCGGTGAGCGCCCCGACGGGGCAGATCTGCACGGTGTTGCCGGAGAAGTAGGACTCGAAGGGCTGCTCCTCGTAGATCCCGACCTGCTGCAGCGCCCCCCGCTCGACGAGGGCGATGAGGGAGTCGCCCGCGATCTGCTCCGAGAAGCGGGTGCAGCGCGCGCAGAGGACGCAGCGCTCGCGGTCGAGCAGGACGTTGCTCGAGATGTTGATCGGCTTGGGGTAGGTGCGCTTGACGTCGTGGAACCGGGAGGTGTCGCGGCCGTTGCTCATCGCCTGGTTCTGCAGCGGGCACTCCCCGCCCTTGTCGCACACCGGGCAGTCGAGCGGGTGGTTGATGAGCAGGAACTCCATGATCCCGTGCTGCGCCTTGTCGGCCGCCGGCGAGGTGTGCTGCGTGCGGACCTGCATCCCGGGCGTGACGGTCATCGTGCAGGACGCCTGCGGCTTGGGCATCGGGCGCACCTGGCCGTCCGGGCCGGGCGTCGCCACGTCGACGAGGCACTGCCGGCAGGCCCCGACCGGCTCCAGGAGCGGGTGGTCGCAGAACCGCGGGATCTGGATGCCGATCTCCTCGGCGGCCCGGATCACCAGGGTGCCCTTGGGGACCGAGACCTCGACGCCGTCGATGGTGAGCGGGACCAGGTCCGCCTGCTGCGGAGCCGCGGTCTTCTCCGGAGTGCTGCTCATGCGGGCACGCTCTCCTTGTGGGCCTTGGCGAAGAGGGTGGACTCCCGCGGGTCGAACGGGCAGCCGCCGTGGGTGAGGTGGGCGAGGTACTCGTCGCGGAAGTACTCGATCGAGCTCGTGATGGGGCTCGTCGCCCCGTCGCCCAGGGCGCAGAAGGCGCGGCCGAGGATGTTGTCGCACGTGTCGAGAAGGGTGTCGATGTCCTCCTCGGTGCCGCCGCCGTGCTCGATCCGGCCGAGCACCTGCTTGAGCCACCAGGTCCCCTCCCGACACGGGGTGCACTTGCCGCAGGACTCGTGCATGTAGAAGTCGGTCCACCGGTCGACGGCGCGCACCACGCAGGTGGTCTCGTCGAAGACCTGCAGCGCGCGGGTGCCCAGCATCGAGCCGGCCGCGGCGACCGCCTCGAAGTCGAGCGGCACGTCGAGGTGCTCGGCGGTGAACAGCGGCGTGGAGGAGCCGCCGGGCGTCCAGAACTTCAGCGCCTTCTCGGGGTCGCGCATGCCGCCGGCCAGGTCGAGCAGCTCGCGCAGGGTGATGCCGAGCGGGGCTTCGTACTGGCCGGGGTGCCTGACGTGGCCGGAGAGGCTGAAGATCCCGTAGCCGGTGGACTTCTCCGTCCCCAGGTCCGCGAACCAGTCCGCGCCGTTGAGCAGGATGGAGGGGACCGACGCGATGGACTCGACGTTGTTGACCACGGTCGGTCGCGCGTAGAGGCCGGCGACGGCGGGGAACGGCGGCTTCAGGCGGGGCTGGCCACGCCGGCCCTCGAGGCTGTCCAGGAGCGCGGTCTCCTCGCCGCAGATGTAGGCCCCGGCGCCCGCGTGCACGGTGATGTCGAGGTCGAAGCCGGTCCCGTGGATGTCCGTGCCGAGGTGCCCGGCCGCGTTGGCCTCCTCGACCGCCCGCATCAGCCGGCGGTAGACGTGGACCAGCTCACCGCGCACGTAGATGAAGGCGTGGTGGCACCCGATGGCGTAGGAGGTGATGATCATCCCCTCCACGAGCAGGTGCGGCGCGGCCAGCATGAGCGGGGTGTCCTTGCACGTGCCCGGCTCGGACTCGTCGGCGTTGACGACGAGGTAGCGCGGCCCCCCGTCCGGCGGCGGCAGGAAGCCCCACTTCATCCCGGTGGGGAAGCCGGCGCCACCACGGCCCCGCAGGCCGGAGCTCTTGGTCATCGCGACCAGGTCCGCGGGGTCGGTCGCGAGCGCCTTCTCGAGGGCGCGGTACCCGTCGTGGCGCTCGTAGGTCTGCAGCGTCCAGGACTGCGGCTCGTCCCAGAAGCGGGTCAGGACCGGGGTCAGCGGCCCGGGGCGGCTCGAGTCCGTGGTCTCGGTGGCGGCGCTCATGCGCCCTCCTCCTTCGGCGAGGTGGCGTCGGAGGCGTTCGTGTCCGCCTCGGACCTCTGGGCCGGCACGCCGCCGGGCTTCTCGTCGGCGGCGTTGGTCGGGGTGTTCACCGAGCCGTGGACGTTCTGGTCCGCTGCGGTCGCCGGGGTGCCGGTGGCGGACTCGTCGCCGGCGGACCCGGGGGGCGCGCTCCACCCGTGCTCCCTGGCCAGCCGGAGCCCGCGCAGGGACGCCTCGCCGGCCCCGACGCCCTCGTCGGCGCGCCCGTCCGGGAAGCCGGCGAGCACCCGGGATACCTCGGCGAACGTGCCGACCGTGCGCGCGCCGCGCGTCGGGGCGACGTCCTCCCCCGCCCTCAGCCGGTCGACGAGGTCCACCGTGGAGTCGGGGGTCTGGTTGTCGAAGAACTCCCAGTTGGCCATCACCACGGGGGCGTAATCGCAGGCCGCGTTGCACTCGACCCGCTCGAGGGTGACCGCGCCGTCCGCGGTGGTCTCGTCGTGACCGATGCCGAGGTGGTCGCTCACCCGCTCCCAGATCTCGTCGCCCCCCATGATGGCGCAGAGGGTGTTGGTGCACACGCCGACGGTGAAGCGGCCGTTGGGGTGGCGCTTGAACTGGGTGTAGAAGGTGGCGACACCCGAGACCTCGGCGGTGGTCAGGTCGAGGACCTCGGCGCAGAAGTCGATGCCCCGGCCCGTGACGTAGCCGTCGACGGACTGCACCAGGTGCAGCAGCGGGAGCAGGGCGGAGCGCTTCCGGGGGTAGCGCGCGGTGATGACGGCGGCGTCCTCCTGCAGGCGCGCGAGGACGTCGGCGGCATACGGCTCCTTGGACTGCGCGTCGACGCGGAAGTGCCCGGAGGCGGTCTGGAGCCCGAACTCGGTGGCCACTAGCGGTCCACACCTCCCATGACGGGGTCGATCGAGGCGACGGCGACGATGACGTCGGCGACCTGGCCGCCCTCGCACAGCGCGGCCACGGCCTGCAGGTTGTTGAAGCTCGGGTCCCGGAAGTGCGCCCGGTAGGGGCGGGTGCCGCCGTCCGAGACGACGTGGCAGCCCAGCTCGCCCTTCGCCGACTCGATAGCCACGTAGGCCTGGCCGGACGGGACGCGGAAGCCCTCGGTGACCAGCTTGAAGTGGTGGATCAGCGCCTCCATCGAGGTGCCCATGATCTTGCGGATGTGGTCCAGGCTGTTGCCCATGCCGTCGCTGCCGATGGCGAGCTGGGCGGGCCAGGCGATCTTCTTGTCCTGCACCATGACCGGCTGGCCCGGGCTCGCGGCGAGCCGGACGAGGGTCTGCTCGACGATCTTCAGCGACTCGTACATCTCGTCGATGCGGATCCGGAGCCGGTCGTAGGCGTCGCAGCCGGTGCGGGTGATGACGTCGAAGTCATAGGTCTCGTAGCCGCAGTAGGGCGCGGAGCGGCGCAGGTCGTGCGGCAGGCCGGTGGACCGCAGGATCGGCCCGGTCATGCCGAGCGCGACGCACCCGGTGAGGTCGAGGAAGCCGACGCCCTTGGTGCGCCCCTTGAGCAGCGGGTTCTCGTTGAGCAGCAGCTCCAGCTCATGGATGCCGTCCCGCAGCTCCCCGACCGTGTCCCGGACCAGGTCCAGGGCCCCGTGCGGCAGGTCCTGGGCGACGCCGCCGGGGCGGATGTAGGCGTTGTTCATCCGCAGCCCGGTGACCGCCTCGAAGACGCGCAGGATGCGCTCGCGCTCGCGGAAGCCGACCGTCATGACGGTGGTGGCGCCCAGCTCCATGCCACCGGTGCCGAGGGCGACCAGGTGGGAGTTGACGCGGGTGAGCTCCATCATGAGCACGCGGATCGTCGTCGCCCGCTCGGGGATGTCGTCGGTGATGCCGAGCAGCTTCTCGACCGCCAGGCAGTAGGCGGCCTCCTGCATCATCGGGGTCAGGTAGTCCATCCGGGTGCAGAAGGTCACCCCCTGCACCCACGTGCGGAACTCCATGTTCTTCTCGATGCCGGTGTGCAGGTAGCCGATGCCGGCGCGGGCCTCGGTCACCGTCTCGCCGTCGAGCTCGAGGATCAGCCGGAGCACGCCGTGCGTCGACGGGTGCTGCGGACCCATGTTGACGACGATCCGCTCCTCGTGCAGGGCGGTCGCCTCGTCGAGCAGGTCGTCCCAGTCCCCACCGGAGGGGTTGATCACCCGGGCGCCCTCGGCGTCCGCCGAGTCGGTCCCGGAGGTCGCGTAGACGTCGCGGTCCCCGGTCTCGCGGGCCGGTTCGCTGGACCCGCGGGGGGCCTCGAAGACGGTGCTGTCGCTGGACGTGGTCATCAGGTGTACGACCTCCGCTGGTCCGGCGGCGGGACGCTGCCGCCCTTGTACTCCACGGGGATGCCGCCGAGGGGGTAGTCCTTGCGTTGCGGGTGGCCGGGCCAGTCGTCCGGCATGAGGATGCGGGTCATCGAGGGGTGTCCCTCGAAGACGATCCCGAACATGTCCCACGTCTCCCGCTCGTGCCAGTCGGCACCGGGCCAGGTCTCCACGACCGAGGGCACCCGCGGGTCGTCGTCCGGGCAGGAGACCTCCAGGCGGAGGCGCCGGCTGCCGTGGGTGATGGAGAGGAGGTGGTAGACGGCGTGCAGCTCGGCGCCGGCCTGCTCCGGGTAGTGCACCCCCGAGACGCCGAGGCACATCTCGAAGCGCAGCGCCGGGTCGTCGCGCAGCGCCCGCGCGACCACCGGCAGGTGCTCGCGCCGCACGTGCAGGGTCAGCTCGCCGCGGTCGACCACGGCGCGCTCGACGGCTGCCGGCCAGGGGGCGCCGGAGTCCGCGAGGACGCCCTCGAGGCGGTCGGCGACGGTGTCGAACCAGCCGCCGTAGGGCCGCTGGCTGGCGCCGGGGAACAGGATCGGGGTGCGCAGGCCGCCGTAGCCGCTGGTGTCGGTGCCGTCCTTGGCGCCGAACATGCCGCGGCGCTGCGCGATCTGCACCGGCGTGGTGTCCACGCTGCCGGCGGCCGTCAGGTCGGTGCCGGCGCGCTCGGCGTCGGTCGGTGCCTGGGTTCCGTGCTCCCAGGCCCGCTCCGTGGTCCCCTGCGGTGCGCCGTCGTCCTTCGTCGTCGAGCCGGTCGGCTCCCCGTCGGGGCTCATGCGAGGAGGTTCCGTCCGGGAGTGGCCGCGAGCGGCGTGGCGGCGGCGGGGACGCCGTGGTCGTGGGTCGGCGGCTGGAGCGCCACGGGCGTCGCGGAGAGCGCCGCCGCCTCCGCGGCGCGCGCGGCGGCGACCCGGTTGACGCCCAGCTTGCTCGACTGGATCTGCTTGTGCAGCTCGATGATGGCGTTGAGGAGCATCTCCGGGCGTGGCGGGCAGCCGGGCAGGTAGATGTCGACCGGGACGATGTGGTCCACGCCCTGGACGATGGCGTAGTTGTTGAACATCCCGCCCGAGCTGGCGCAGACGCCCATGGAGATGACCCACTTCGGGTTGGGCATCTGGTCGTAGACCTGCCGCACCACCGGCGCCATCTTCTGGCTGACCCGCCCCGCGACGATCATCAGGTCCGCCTGGCGCGGCGTGGCCGAGAAGCGCTCCATCCCGAAGCGGGCGATGTCGTAGTCGGGAGTGCCGACGGCCATCATCTCGATGGCACAGCAGGCCAGCCCGAAGGTGGCCGGCCAGATCGAGGCCTTGCGCATGTAGCCCACGACGTTCTCCAGCGTCGTGAGCACGAAGCCGGCGGGCAGCTTCTCCTCGAGTCCCATGGGTCCGTCCTAGGGGTGTCGTGCGGGTCGGTGGAGTCGAGCGTGGGTCGGGGCCGGCGGTCGGGGCGGCGGTCCGGGCGGCGTGGCGCCCGGTGCCGGCGCGAGCGCGGGCCGGGCAGTCAGTCCCACTCCAGCCCGCCCCGGCGCCAGACGTAGGCATAGGCGACGAAGACCGTCAGCACGAACAGGACCATCTCGATGAGGGCGAAGAGCCCCAGCTGGTCGAAGGCGACGGCGAAGGGGTAGAGGAACACCGACTCGATGTCGAAGATGATGAACAGCATGGCGGTGATGAAGTACTTGATCGGGATGCGCCCGCCGCCCTCGGCCCGCGGCGTGGGCTGGATGCCGCACTCGTAGGCCTCCATCTTCGCGCGGTTGTAGCGCTTCGGCCCGACGACGAGGCTGGTCCCCACGGAGAGCACGGCGAAGGCCGCCCCGAGCCCGACGAGCAGCAGGACCGGGGTGTAGAAGTTGAAGTCGCTCATCGGTGCGCCTCCCTTTCGGTGCCCTGCTGCTCGGTCCCACGGTGCCGGTTGCCACGGTGCTGGTTGCCACGGTGCTGGTTGCCATGCTGCTGGTTGCCATGCTGCTGGTTGCCACGCTGCTCGGTGCCGCGCCGGGCACCGTGGTGCGGCCGGCGCGGGCGGTGGCCCACGGCATACGAGGCGTCTGCGCCGGTCACCGGCCACATCCTAGGCTCCGGCGCGGGGAAGTCTCGCGGGGCCGTGCGCAGGGTGCGGCAGGCGCTCATGCGTCCGGTGCCATCGCGGACAGGGCGTTGACCACGCGGTCGGACGCGTCACCCCCGTGGGGCTCGGCGAGGTTGGCCATGATCTTCAGCAGCAGCTTCATCAACGTGGTGCGGGGCAGTCCGTACTTGACGGCGAGGCGCATCACCTCGGGGTTGCCGATCATGTGTGCGAACCAGCGTCCGAGCGTGAAGTAGCCGCCGAGGTCGTCCTTCATGACCGCGGGGTAGGTCTGCAGGACCCGCTCGCGCGCCGCGTCGTCCCCGCGGGCGAAGGCCTGCGCCACCACCTCCGAGGCCAGGCGGGCCGACTCCATGGCGTAGGCGATGCCCTCCCCGTTGAACGGGTTGACCATGCCGCCGGCGTCGCCGACGAGCAGGAGTCCCTGGTCGTAGTGCGGCTGGCGGTTGAACCCCATGGGCAGCGCCGCACCGCGGATCGGCCCGGTCATGGTCGCGTCGGAGAACTCCCACTCGGCCGGCATGGTCGCGACCCAGCGCCGCATGACGTCCTTGTAGTCGGTGCGGCCGAAGGCGCTGCTGGTGTTGAGGATGCCGAGGCCGACGTTGGACGTGCCGTCGCCGACGCCGAAGATCCAGCCGTAGCCGGGGAGGAGCACCCGCCGGCCGTCGGCGTCGGTGGACCACAGCTCCAGCCACGACTCGAGGTAGTCGTCCTCGTGCCGGGGGCTGGCGAAGTACGTGCGGACCGCCACGCCCATCGGGCGGTCCTCGCGCTTCTCCCGGCCGACGGCGAGGGAGAGCCGCGAGGAGTTGCCGTCGGCGGCGACGACGAGGGGCGCCTCGAAGCGGAGCTCGCCTCCCGTCGGGCGGCCCTGCTCGTCGCTCTCCCGTGCGGTCACGCCGACGAGCGCACCGGTGCGCTCGTCGAGGACGGGCCCCGTCACGGTGGTGGCCTCGCGCAGCCGGGCGCCGTGCTTGACCGCGTGCCGGGCGAGGATGTCGTCGAAGTCGTGACGGGTGCGCACCAGGCCGTAGGGCGGGAAGGACGCCAGGTCCGGCCACGGCAGCGCCAGGCGCATGCCGCCACCGATGATCCGCAGGCCGTGGTTGCGGATCCAGCCCTCCTCCTCGGGGTGCGGGACCCCGAGGCTGACCAGTTCCCTGACCGCGCGCGGGGTGAGCCCGTCACCGCACACCTTCTCGCGGGGGAACCGGCTCTTCTCCAGCAGCAGGACGTCCAGCCCGGCCATGGCCAGGTACGCCGCGGTCGAGGACCCGGCGGGGCCGGCTCCGACGACGACGACGTCGGCCCGGTCGGTGGGGCGGCCGGTGGCACGCGGGGCGGCCGGGACCGGCTCGGTGGCAGGGATCGTCAAGGCAGGACCTTCGCTTGTGAACGCAATCACGAACGCTCGAAGTCTAGGTCGGCCCTGGGGGCCGATCTCATCCGGGAGGGCCCGGGGCGGTGTCGACTCGGTCACGACCTCGCTGGTCAGCGTCTCGCTGCCCGGGGCCGTCGCCGCCGGCGGGCCTCCGCACCGGGCCCCGGTGCCGGGGTGTCGAGGAGGTCCGCGGGTCCGGCGATCCCGGGGTCGGGCTCAGGCCGCGGGCTTGTGCGCCCGGTGCACCGCGACCACGCCCCCGGACAGGTTGCGCCACTCCACCTCACCCCACCCGGCGGCGGCGATCCGCCGCGCCATGTCCTCCTGCGCGGGCCACGCCTGGATCGACTCCGCCAGGTAGACGTAGGACTCCGGGTTGGAGCTGACCCGTCGGGCGATCGCGGGGAGCGACCGGACGAGGTAGCGCGTGTAGACGGCGCGGAACGTCGGGTTCACCGGCTGGCTGAACTCGCAGAGGACGAGGCGGCCACCCGGCCGGGTGACCCGCAGGAGGTCCCGCAGCGCCACGTCGGGGTCGGCGACGTTGCGCAGCCCGAACGACATCGTCACCACGTCGAAGGAGTGCTCGCCGAACGGCAGCCACATGGCGTCGGCCGCGGTGAAGGGCAGGTCGGCGCGGCGGTCGTGACCCGCTCGGAGCATCCCCAGGGAGAAGTCGGCGGGGACCACGTGCGCCCCCAGGTCGGCGAACGGCTCGCTCGACGTGCCCGTCCCGGCCGCGAGGTCGAGCACCCGCTCTCCGCTCCGGGCGTCCGCCGCGGCGACGACGGCCCGGCGCCAGAGGCGGTCCTGGCCGAGGGAGAGCACGTCGTTGGTGACGTCGTAGCGCTGAGCGACGTCGTCGAACATCGCCGCGACGTCACGCGGGTCCTTGTCGAGGGAGGCGCGGCTCATGCCGCTCATCCTCCCACCGCGGTTACCCTTGGGGGGATGTCGTCCCTCCCCTCCCCCGACGGCGACGCGACCGCCCCGGTCGGCTCGCCGGCCGGCATACCCCTCCTCGCGCGTGTCCCGGCACCCCTGGTGACCCGCACCGTCCCGCTCTCCCCCGAGGCGGGCACGGCGCTGCTCGACCTGCTGCCGCCGGACGCCGCCCCCGACCTGGTGTCGTGGGTGCGGCGCGGTGAGGGGCTGGTCGGCTGGGGGCGGGCCGCCGAGGCGACCGCGCACGGACCGGACCGGTTCGCGGCCCTCGGCGACTGGTGGGAGCGGGCGGCCGCCTCGGCGGTGGTCCGGGACCCCGTGTCGGCGCCCGGGACGGGGCCGGTCGCCTTCGGGTCGGTGTCGTATGCCGCCGGGTCACCCGCGGGGGCCACCCTGCTCGTGCCGGAGGTCCTGGTCGGCCGGCGCGGGGACACCTGGTGGGTCACCACGGCCGGCGTGGGGAGCGCCGTCCCGGTGAGCCGGCGCCCGCGCCGCTGCTCGGCCCCCCTGCCGCCGGAGGACGTCCGCTTCGCCGACGGCGCGCTGGAGCCGGCCCACTGGGCGGGGGCGGTCGCCGAGGCGGTCGGGCGGATCGCGGACGGGCGGCTCGACAAGGTGGTGCTGGCACGCGACCTGGAGGTGCGGACCGGGTCGCCGGTCGACGTCCGCTGGGTGCTCGGGCGGCTGGCCGAGCGCTACCCGGCGACGTGGGTCTTCTCCGTCGACGGGCTGGTGGGGGCCACCCCGGAGATGCTGGTGCGCCGCGAGAAGGGCCTGGTGACCTCGCGCGTCCTCGCGGGGACGATCCGCCGCACCGGTGACGACGCCCACGACCTCGCGCTCGCGGCGTCGCTCGCGCGCTCGTCGAAGGACCTCGAGGAGCACGAGTACGCCGTGCGCTCGGTCGCCGAGGCGCTGGCGCCGCACTGCTCCTCGACCAACGTGCCCGAGTCGCCGTTCGTGCTCCACCTGCGCAACGTCATGCACCTGGCCACCGACGTCACCGGGGTGCTCGCCGACGACACCAGCTCCCTGGCGCTGGCCGCGGCCCTGCACCCCAGCGCCGCCGTGTGCGGCACGCCGCGGGGCGAGGCCGAGGCGGTGCTCGCCGAGCTCGAGCACCTCGACCGGGGCCGCTACGCCGGGCCCGTGGGGTGGATCGACGCGGGGGGCGACGGCGAGTGGGGCATCGCGCTGCGCTGCGGGGCGGTGGACCCGGCCGACCCGGCCCGGATGCGGCTGTTCGCGGGCTGCGGGATCGTCGCCGGGTCCGACCCCGAGGACGAGCTCGCCGAGTCGGACGCCAAGCTGCTGCCGATGCGCGACGCCCTCTCCGGGCGCTGACCTGCGGGAGGGCGGACCGGGCGCCGCCCGGCGTCAGGACGGTGCCGCCGACGGTGCCGCCGACAGGGCCGCCGCCGCGACGGCGCGCAGCGTCGCGTGGGCCGGCCGGTGCGAGGCGCGGTCCACCCGGACCTCGACGACGTGCGTCCCCGAGGGCGCTGCGGCGAGCTCCTCGGCCAGCTCCTCCGGCGTGGTCACCAGCAGGTGCGGTATGCGGTGCGCCCGCGTCAGCGCCCCGAGGTCGGCCCCCGTGGGGGTCGCCACCACCCGCTCGGCGTCCGCGGCCCGCTCGGGCTCGCCGTGCTCCAGGGTCGCGAAGATCCCACCGCCGTCGTCGTTGGTCACCAGGACGGTCAGGTCCGCGGCCGGCTCGCCGGGCGCCACGCGCAGGCCGGCGAGGTCGTGCAGGAACGTGAGGTCGCCGAGCCAGGCGTAGGTCGGCCGGCCGCAGGCCAGCGCCACGCCGCTCGCGGTGGAGAGCAGCCCGTCGATACCGGCGAGGCCGCGGTTGCCGAGCACCCGGACCCCGGCCGGGACGGCGACCAGCCCGAGGTCGAGGTCGCGCACCGCGTTGGAGGACCCGGCGACCAGCCGCGCGCCGGCCGGAAGGGCCCGCCCCAGGGTGGCCGCGACGGCGAGCCCGGTGGGCCAGGGCAGGCGCCCGTCGGCCAGCGCCGCCTCGACCGCCGCGGCGACAAGGGCGCCGGCGTCGTGCCACGCGAGCGCCCACGCGCCGCGGGCCGCGGCCGGCCGCTCGCCGCCCTCCGCGGTGAGCGAGGCGAAGGGGTGCGCTGCCGCGGCGAGCGCTGACGGGTCGGCCCACTCCGGGTCGGCCGTCACGACCTCGACGCGCACGCCGGGCCGGCGCACGAGGGCGGCGACGGCACGGCTCAGGGTGGGGCGCCCGACGACGAGGACGCGCTCCGGGGCGTGGGCGTCGAGGAAGGCGGCGTCGGTGAGCAGCAGCGGCCCGTGCGGGAGCACCGGCCGGACCGACCGGTCGGGCGGGTCACCACCACCGGCGAAGGGCTCGGCCACGACCGGGTACCCGCGCCGGGCGGCCCAGGCGACCGCGAGGTCGGCCCGCCGCGCCCCGGTGGCGTCGTCGCCGAGGTCGCCGACCACGACGAGGGTGCGCTCGACGTCGGGCACCGGAGGGGCGGGCACGGAGCCGGGCCCGGAGCCGGTCACCGGGGAGGCCGACAGCGAGCCGGTCGCCCCGGCCGGCGCGGGCAGGCCGACCTCGGCCGGCGCGGGCAGGGCGACCCACGGCGTGCCGCCCGGCCGGCCCTCCAGGGGCTCGGGCCAGGGCTCGGCGCCGTCCGCCCGGTCGGGGACGAGCGGCTCCCGGAACGCGACGTCGACGTGGACCGGCCCCGGCCGTCCCCCGAGGAGCCCGCGGGAGGCGGCGAGGGCCCGGCAGGTGACCGCTCGCCAGCCCGCCACCTGCCCGGCCCGCTCCTCCGGCGCCGGGAGGTCGGCCGACCACCGCACCGCGCCACCGAAGATGCCCGGCTGGACCGTCGTCTGGTTCGCCCCCGTGCCGCGCAGCTCGTGGGGTCGGTCCGCCGTGAGCACCACCATGGGGACCGCCGCGTGGGAGGCCTCGAGCACCGCGGGGTGGAGGTTCGCGACCGCGGTGCCGGACGTCGTCACCACCACCGCGGGGACACCGGCGCCCTTGGCCAGGCCGAGCGCGAGGAAGCCCGCGCTGCGCTCGTCCACCCGCACGTGCAGGCGGAGGCGACCGGCCCGCTCCGCGGCCTGCACGGCATACGCGAGGGGGGCGGACCGGGAACCGGGGCAGACCACGACCTCGCGCACCCCGCCGCGGACCAGCTCGTCCACGATCACGGTGGCCGCGGCCGTGGACGGGTTCACGGGCGGGCATTCTGCCACCCCCGCTCGACGGTGAACTCCCGCACGACCACCGGCGGTGGCTCGCCGACCCCCGGGAAGGCGCCCGGGGAGGCGCCGGGCACAGCGCCCGACGAGGCACCGGAGGCGGCGCCCGGGGCGGCGCCCGGCCCGGCCCCAAGCGCGAGGAACGGCGCGGCGGAGCGCCGCCAGGCGTCCAGGGACGGCACCTCGCCCGCGGGGAGGCGGTCGACCGCCCGGCCGGTCTCGACGTAGCGCTCGCCCGCATGTGACGCACCGGCACTTCCGCCGTCGGCGGCGCGCGGCAGGTCCCGCGTCACGGTGGTCCAGCCGGCCCGGTCGGGGTTGGCGAGGCCGTCCAGGCGGGGCACCGGGTCGCGGCGGTGCTCCAGCGCGAGCACGGACACCGTGGCGGGCACCGGGAACCCGGCGACCGGGGCGCCGGCGACGAGGAGACCGGTGACCCGGTGCCGGCGGCCGAAGTCCGCGTCGCTGGCCAGCGCGGCCGCGACGATGCCGCCCTGGCTGTGCCCCGTCAGCAGGACCGGCTCCCGGCGGGTGTCGCGGCCGGTCGCCGCCTGGGCGAGCGCGAGGGCCCGGGCGGCCCCGGCGGCCAGGACCGTGGCGTCGCCGGCCATGGCGCGCACGTCGGTGGTCAGGTCGACCGGGTTGGACCCGGCCGTCGGGGCCCACTCCTGCGTGCCGGGAAGCTGGACCACCCACGCCGACGAGCCGTCGTGCTGGGGCACCTCCACGACCCGGACCCGGCCCGGCGCCTGCCCGAGGGCGACGTCCCCGGCCAGGAGGTCGCCGACGCCGCGCGGCGCCGGGATCGCGCCCCCGCCGTCCCCGCCGTCCCCACCGTCCCTGCCGTCCCTGCCCTCCCCGCCGTCGACACCGACCACCACCGTCGTCACCTGCCGCACCACGGGCACGGCGGCGACGCCGTCGGGCGACTCGTCGAGCCGCCCGCCCAGCGCGCCCACGGCGGCGAGGACGCCCACCGCCTGCGCGTCGGTCCGTGGGGGGAACGGCCGCCCGTCCGCGGCACAGGCCACCGCCAGCGCCCAGCCGGCACCGGGGCCCAGCGCCGCCAGCCCGGCGACGAACCCCTGCGCGCCGGCGGCGACGAGGTCCACGAGCCACGGGTGCTCGTGGACGGCCCGGTCGAGCGCCGCCACCTCGGCGGGCGTCACGACCACACCGCCCGAGACGAGCCGAACCCCTGCCGCGGTGACCGTGCCCGCGAGGACGAGGGGAAGGCCGAGGGCCGCCAGCGCCATCACGCCGTCCGCGGCGGCGTCGCCGGCCGCGGCCACCGCCCGGTCGGCAGCGGCATACCCCTCCGCCGCCGCCACGGTCGCGGCGGCGAGCGCGATGAGGTCGGCGGCCGCGCCGGTCGCTCCGGCCGGGCCCACCACCCGGCCCACCGCCGCATCCACCCGCCGCGCCCCGAGCAGCACCTCGGGCGCCACGGAGGACAGGTCGCACCACACCCCGTCCAGGACCGCGGCCGTCGTGGTCGCGGCCAGGCCGGCGACGTCGTCGAGGACGTCGCCGGCGGCCGCCGACAGCACCGACGCCGCCCGTCCGAGCTCGTCGAGGGCGACGCTGACCCCACCCACCCCCCCGCGCCAGTCCAGCCCGGAGCCGTCCGGAGCGCTCACCACGGCGGGTCCAGGACGTGCCGGGCCCGTCGACGAGCCGCCTCGACCGCCTCCGCCAGCTCCAGGAGCCGCTGGACGACGTCGTCCTGGTCCTCCGCGAGCCGCCTCAGGCCGGCGACCCGAGCGACCAGCTCCGCCCGGAAGGCGTCGGCCGCGGCCGACTCCCACGCGACCGCCCCGAGCGCCGCCACCGTCTCGGCCCGCCGCACGGTGCGCTGCCCCACGGCGGTCCACCGCGCCGCCAGCGCCAGGAGGTGGTCGGGATCGCCCATGGGGCAAGCCAACCGGTCCACCGCTCGCCGACGAGGGGCCGGCGGTGATGGCTGTGGACACCACGGAGCGCGCCGGGCCGCTGTGGACGGCGCCGGTCCTACGCTGGCGGCCATGCCCTCCCACGACCTGGTCATCCTCGGCACGGGGTCGGGCAACAGCATCCTGACCCCGGAGTTCGACGACCTCGACACCGCGGTGGTCGAGCACGGCCGGTTCGGCGGCACCTGCCTGAACACCGGCTGCATCCCGACCAAGATGCTGGTGCTGCCCGCCGACCGGGTGGTCGAGGCGCAGGACGCGGCCCGGCTCGGCGTCGGCTCCCCCCGTCCGGTGGTGCACTGGCCGTCGGTGCGCGACCGGGTCTTCGGCCGCGTCGACGGCGTCGCGGACAGCGGTGAGGCCTACCGGCGCAGCCAGAGCCACGTCACCGTGTATGCCGGCACGGCGCGGTTCATCGGTCCGCGGCGCCTCGCGCTCAGCACCGGCGAGGAGGTGACCGGCGACCGGGTCGTGGTGGGCGCGGGCTCCCGGCCGAACGGCCTGCCCGTCGACGGCCTGCGGCACGCCGACCCGGCGCGCGGGGTGCACACCTCGGAGACCGTGATGCGCCTCGACGCGCTGCCCCCGCGCATGGCGGTCCTGGGCGGCGGCTACGTCGGGTGCGAGCTGGCCCACGTCTTCGCCGCCTACGGGGTCGAGGTCACCCAGGTGCAGCGCTCCGACCGGCTGCTCGTCCACGAGGACGAGCACGTGTCGCGGCGCTACACCGAGGTCGCGGCGGGCCGGGTGGACCTGCGGCTCTCCACCACGGTGCGCTCGGCGACGCGCGAGGGCGGCGTCTGGAGCCTCGACCTGACCGGGGCGGCCGGGGCGACCCGCGTCGAGGCCGAGGTCGTCCTGATTGCCGCCGGCCGGACGCCCAACGGCGACCTGCTCGACGCGCCTGCCGGTGGGCTGGCGCTGGATCCGGCCGGCCGGATCGTGGTGGACGCCGAGCAGCGCACCCCCGTCCCCGGGGTGTGGGCGCTCGGGGACGTCAGCAGCCCCTACCAGCTCAAGCACGTCGCCAACCACGAGGCCCGCGTCGTCGCGCACAACCTCGCGGTCGACCTCGGCCGGGTCCCCGGCCCGCCGCGGCGGACCGACCACCGGTTCGTGCCCCACGCGGTGTTCGGCCACCCGCAGGTCGCCGCCTTCGGCCCGACCCGGGCCGAGCTGGAGGCGGCCGGCACGGCATACGTCAGCGCCACCTACTCCTACGGTGACGTGGCGTACGGCTGGGCGCTCGAGGACACCACCGGCTTCCTCACCGTCTGCGCCGACCCGGTCACGCGCCACGTGCTCGCCGCGTACTGCGTCGGGCCGGAGGCGTCGACCCTCATCCAGCCGCTGATCCAGGCGGCCGCCTTCGGGCAGGACGCCGGCGAGGTGGCGCGGGGGCAGTACTGGATCCACCCGGCGCTCAGCGAGGTGGTCGAGAACGCGCTCCTGGGGCTCCGGTTCCCGGGTGGCGGTCGGTGAGGTCGTCGACCCCCCCTCCCGCGTCCCGCAGGACCGTCCGGTGCTCGCGGACGGCGACCCCCCGGCTCTGGGGCGACGTGGCGGGCGCTCAGGAACGCCCGGCGAGCAGGGCGGCGTGGGCCGCACCGACCCGGTCGGCCCACCAGGCGGCCCGCTCCGGCGGCGCGGCCCAGCGGTCCATCAGGACGGGGTCGGGCACGGCGCGACCCGGGCGCAGCACGCCGGCACGGGGCACGAGCGGCTCGGCGGCGACGTCGCCGGCGAGGAGCGCCACGGTGCCGAGGCCGCAGGCGTGGTCGAGCGTCGGCAGGGCCGCGGCGAGCGCCACCCCGGCGGCGATGCCGACGCTGCTGTCGAGGGCGGAGGAGACCACGGCCGGCAGCCCGCACGCCGCCACCACCTCGAGCGCGGAGCGCACCCCGCCGAGCGGGGCCACCTTGACGACGACGAGGTCGGCGGCCCCCTCCCGCGCCACCCGCACCGGGTCCTCCGCCCGCCGCACCGACTCGTCCGCGGCCACCGGCACGTCCACGCCCCGTCGGGCCAGCGTCAGGCGCAGCGCCCGCAGCTCCGGGACCGTGGCACACGGCTGCTCGGCGTACTCCAGGCCCCAGGGCACCAGCCGCGCCAGGGCGTCGGCGGCCTCGTCCACGGACCAGGCGCCGTTGGCGTCCACCCGGATGCGGGCCGCGGGACCCATGACGTCCCGGACGGCGGCGACCCGCGCGACGTCGTCGGCGAGGCCCTGCCCGCTCTCGGCCACCTTGACCTTGGCGGTCGAGCAGCCCTCGAAGCGGGCGAGCACCTCCCGGACCCGGTCCGCGGCCACCGGCGGCACCGTGGCGTTGACGGCGACCTCGGTGCGCACCGGCTCCGGCCACCCCTCCCACGCCGCCTCGACGGCCGCGGCGAGCCAGCGGGCCGCCTCGTCGGGCCCGTACTCGAGGAACGGTGCGAACTCCCCCCACCCCACCGGCCCGCAGACCAGCGCCACCTCCCGCTCCGTGACCCCGCGGAAGCGGTCGCGCAACGGGAGGGTGACCACCCGGAGGCCGGTGAGGACGTCGCGGAGGGGCGGGACCGGCATACCGGCCCTGCTCAGCGGTCGCGCGCGGAGAGCACGCAGAACTCGTTGCCCTCCGGGTCGGCCAGCACCGTCCACGTGACGTCCTGGCCCTGCCCGACCTCGACCCGGGTGGCGCCGCGCTCGAGCAGGCGGGCGACCTCGGCGTCGCGGTCCTGCGAGGTGTGCGGCGCCAGGTCGATGTGCAGCCGGTTCTTGACCGCCTTGCCCTCCTCGACCGGCACGAACACCAGGCCCGGCGGCTGCTGGCCGAAGTGCCCCGCGGACAGGGCGTCGGTGGGCATCCACGTCGGGATGACCGCCACCTCGTGCTCGTCCTCGTAGATGACCGTGTAGGCGAGCGTCTCGGCCCACCACCGCGTCTGGGCGGCGATGTCGTGGCAGTCGACGACGACGGAGTACCAGCGCAGCGCCATGCACCCCACCGTATGCCGTGGCACCCGCCGTGCGGCCGCACGGCACGGGAGCCCCCCGCCTGTTGCATCACGATGCACCGGGGTGGTGGAATGATGCATGCGGACCACGATCACCCTGGACGACCACGTGCTGGCTGAGGCCAAGGTCATCGCGGCCCGGTCAGGGCGCACGCTGAGCCGTGTGGTGGAGGACGCGCTGCGGGAGCAGCTCGCACGTCGCCGCGAGGCCGCCGTCGCCGCACGGGCGGACTTCTCACTGCCCACCTTCGGCGACCCCGCGGGACAGCTGCTGGTCGACCTCGCCGACAAGGACGCGGTCGCCCGAGCCCTCGGGGACGAGGCGGTCCCGTGACCGCCCTCGTCGACGTCAACCTGCTCGTGTACGCGATGCGGCGGGAGGTCGAGCACCACCACGAAGCGCTCACCGTGCTGACCGAGGCGTTCGTGGGGGAGGAGGCCGTGGGCGTGCTCGATGAGACGCTCGCCGCCGTGGTGCGGATCGGCACCCACCCGAGGATCTGGTCCACGCCGCTGTCGGCTCCTCAGGTCCTCGAGTTCTGTGACCGGGTGCGCTCGGCCCCGGCAGCGGTCCGGATGCGCGCGGACGACATGTGCTGGTCGCACTTCCGGCACCTGTCGACGTCGATGGACCTGCGGGGCAACGACGTCCCGGACGCCTGGTTGGCGTCGGTGGCCATGGTCCACCAGGCGCGGCTGATGACGTTCGACGCGGGCTTCCGCCGCTTCCCTGGTCTTGAGGTGCAGCTGCTCGGCTCGTGGGGCGGCGGGGAGCGCGCGGCCTACCCCGTGGGTGACCGGGGCTAGCATCGCGGCCGTGAGCGCCCTCCCCGACGTCAGCGGCACCTTCGACGCGTCGGCATGGCGCCCGGTGCCGGGGTTCGAGGACCTCACCGACGTGACGTACCACCGGGCGGTGGACCTCGGGTGCGTGCGGGTGGCCTTCGACCGGCCCGAGGTCCTCAACGCGTTCCGGCCGCACACCGTCGACGAGCTGTACGGCGTCCTGGACCACGCCCGGCGGACGGCCGACGTGGGGTGCGTCCTGCTCACCGGCAACGGCCCCGGCCCGCAGGGCACCGGCAGCGCGGGCAAGTGGGCGTTCTGCACCGGTGGCGACCAGCGGATCCGGGGCCGGTCCGGCTACCAGTACGCGACCGCCCCGGACGCCGACGCCTCCGCCGCCGGCGTCGACCAGCGCCGGGTGCAGGCCGAGGGCGGGCGGCTGCACATCCTCGAGGTGCAGCGGCTCATCCGCACCATGCCCAAGGTGGTCGTCGCGGTCGTCGGCGGCTGGGCGGCCGGTGGCGGCCACAGCCTGCACGTGGTGTGTGACCTGACGGTCGCGAGCCGGGAGCATGCCCGCTTCAAGCAGACCGACGCGGACGTCGGGTCCTTCGACGGCGGCTACGGGTCGGCGTACCTCGCGCGCATGGTGGGCCAGAAGCGGGCCCGGGAGATCTTCTTCCTCGGCCGCACCTACTCCGCCGACGACATGCACGCCATGGGCGCGGTCAACCTCGTCGCCGAGCACGCGGACCTCGAGGTGACCGCATTGGGGGTGGCCCGGGAGGTCATGGGCAAGTCACCCCAGGCGCAGCGGATGCTCAAGTTCGCCTTCAACCTCGTCGACGACGGCCTGATGGGCCAGCAGGTCTTCGCGGGCGAGGCGACCCGGCTGGCCTACATGACCGACGAGGCCGTCGAGGGGCGCGACCAGTTCCTCGAGAAGCGCGAGCCCGACTGGTCGCCCTTCCCCTGGCACTTCTGAGCCGGCGCGGGGGCTACCGGTCGCGGTAGGGGTCGGTGGCCTCGCGCAGCCGCGCCAGGATCGAGCGCAGCCGCTCCAGGTCCGCAGCGCCGAGGTGGGCCTCCCACTCCGCCTCGATCTCCTCCTCCACCTGCGCTGCGCGCGCCTGGGCCGCGCGTCCCCGGGGTGCGATGCGGACGAGCTTCGCGCGCGCGTCGCTGCCGTCGGGGACCCGCTCGACGTAGCCACCGTGCTCGAGGCGGTCGACCAGGAACGACGCGGTCTGCTTGGTGACCTGGGCCATCTCCGCGAGGTCGGTGAGCCGGGTCCCGTTCTCGCCGATCCTGGCGAAGATCCGCCCCTGCGCCGACGTGATGTCCTCGAAGCCGGACGCCTGCAGGGCCGCGACGACGCGCTGCTCCATCGCGCGGTGGGCCACGAACATCAGGACGCCGACGTTGGGCTCCCGCGCCACCTCGGCCTGCGGCCCCTTGCGTCCCGGCATGTCGTCAGATTATCGTACTGGTTTGGTTCGAGACTTGAACGACCACACCGCGTGAACCACCGAGGGCAGGGGAGGCCGCCCATGGACACCATCGACCGGGTCGAGAGCTGGCGAGTCGTGGACGCCTGCCGGGTCGCCGTGGCGGACCTGCTCGACGGCCTGACCGCCGAGCAGCTCACGACGCCGTCGCTCTGTCGGGGGTGGACGGTCCGGGACGTCGGCGCCCACCTGTCCATGGCGGCCCTGATGACGCACCGGGAGACGCTCACCGCCGCGTTCCGGGCGGGCTTCCGGTTCGACACGATGATCCGCGAGGCGGCCCTGGAGCGGGCCCGCAGCCGCACCACGGCCGAGATCACCGCGGACCTCCGGTCGATCGTCGGCTCGCGGCGGCTGGCGCCGACGACCTTCTGGCGCGACCCGCTGCTCGACGCCCTGGTCCACAGCCAGGACATCGCCCGCCCGCTGGCCATGTCGGTGCCCGAGCATCCGCTGGCCGCCTCGGTGGCGGCGGACTGGGCGTGGCGGCGCACCCTCGGCTTCCCGTTCTTCGCCGCTCGCCACCTGCGCGGGTTGCGCCTCGTGGCGACCGACGCCGACTTCGCGCGGGGCTCCGGCGAGGAGGTCCGCGGGCCGGTCACCTCGCTGCTGCTCCTCTCGACCGGGCGCCGGACCGCCTACGACGACCTCACCGGCTCCGGCGCGCCCCGCGCCCGGGCCCTCACCGCCTGAGCGGCGTGACACCGCCTGAGCGGCGTGGCACCGTGCGGCACCGCGCGGCCGGCGAGAAGGCCAGCCCGCCGGATTCGGGACGCGGCCGGCACCGGCATACGGTGGTCGGGTGGCACGACGGTCGGGGGGCTGGGTCCCCAACCAGCACGGGGCTTGGGCGATGCTCGCCACGCCCCTGCTGGTGGGCGTCCTGGCGAGCTCGCCGCGCTGGGTGCACCTGCCACTCGCCGCGTTCTGGTTCGCGGGCTACTTCGCCTTCTTCGCGACCGGGCTGTGGCTGAAGTCCCGGAGGCGACCCCGCTACCTGCCCCCGGTGCGCGCGTATGCCGTCCTCGCGGCCGGCCTCGGACTGCTCACCCTCGCGCTGGACCCGGGCCTGCTGCGCTGGGCGCCGCTCTTCGTGGTGCCGCTGGTGGTCGGGCTGGTCGCCAGCGCCCGGCGGGACGAGCGGAGCCTGTGGAGCGGGGTCGCCACGAGCGCCGGCTCGTCGCTGATGACCGTGGTGGCCTACGACGCGGGGGGCGGCACCGACCGGGCTCGGGCCTGGCTGCTCGCCGGCATCCTCGCGGTCTACTTCGTCGGGACGGTCCTCTACGTCAAGACGATGATCCGCGAGCGCGGCGAGGCGGCCTACCTGCGGCTCTCGGTGGGCTACCACGCGCTCGCCGCGGTGGCCGGCGCGGTCGTCTCCCCGTGGCTCGGCGTCGTGGGGGTGCTGCTCGCCGCGCGAGCGACCCTGGCGCCGCGCCGGCCCCTGCGCCCGGCCGTCGTCGGCGCCGGGGAGGTCCTCGCCACCCTGGTCGTGGCCGGGACGGCCCTGGTGGTCACCTGACCCGACCCCGTGTGCCGGCGGCTCGACCTCACCCCGGAAGACCCCACCTCACCCCGGAAGCAAACCCCGGCAAGGACGCACGACCCACGTCACCCGGCGAAACGGGACGGCGGGGGCCGCGCCTATCGTGAGGGGGTGGGCGTGCAGCCGGTCGCCGTGCCTCCCGGGGAGGCGGCCCTCGCGCTGCTCCCCCGGCTGGCCGCGGCCCTGGCGGGCGGGGCGCCGGTGCTCCCGTACGCCGCCTCCGCCCCGCTGCCGCCGGTGCCGCCCCACGACCCGGCCGGCCTGCCCGAGGACCTGGTGCTCGTCGTCGGCACCTCCGGCTCCACGGGGACCCCGAAGCGGGCGCTGCTCGGCGCCGGCGCCCTGCGGGCGAGCATCGCGGCGACCAGCGACCGGCTCGGCGGCCCGGGGCAGTGGCTGCTCCCGCTGCCGGCCCACCACATCGCCGGGCTGCAGGTGCTGCTGCGCTCGCTTGTCGCCGGCACCACCCCCGTCGTCCCGGACGGCAGGGCCACCGACCCCGCGGCCGCCTTCGCCGCCGCCGTCGCCCGGCTGGACCCCGGCGCCCGGCGCTACACCTCCCTGGTCCCCACCCAGCTGCTGCGCCTGCTCGACGACCCGCGCTCCGGGGAGGCGCTGGCCACCCTCGACGCCGTGCTGGTGGGGGGCGCCGCGCTGCCCCCCGCCCTGCGCCGGCGAGCCGCCCGGGTCGGGGTGCGGGTCGTCGCCACCTACGGGATGAGCGAGACCGCCGGGGGCTGTGTCCACGACGGTCGCCCGCTGCGCGGGGTGGCGGTCCGGGTCGAGGACGACCGCGTCCTGCTCGGTGGCCGGACCCTGGCCGCCGGCTACCTCGGCCGCGCCGACCTGACCGAGGTCGCCTTCCTCGTCGACGCGGACGCCCTCGAGCCCGTCGAGCGGTGGTTCGTCACCGACGACGTCGGCCACCTCGACCCGAGCGGCCGGCTGCACGTCGACGGCCGGGTCGACGACGTCATCGTCACCGGGGGGCTCAAGGTCGCCCCGCGGCTCGTCGAGGAGGCCCTCACCGAGCACGTGCCCGGAGTCAGCGAGGCCGTGGTGGTCGGGGTCCCCGACGAGCAATGGGGCCAGGCCGTCGCCGCCCTCGTCGTCCTTGGCCCGACCGCCTCCTCCCCGGCCGCGGGCGCCGGCCGCGAGCCCACGGTGCGCGACGTCCGGGCGGCCCTGCGCGGCATACTCCCCGACCACGCCCTCCCGCGCCTGGTCCGGACCGCGCCCGGCCTGCCGCTGCGGGGCCCCGGCAAGCCGGACCGACGCGCCGTGGGCGCCCTGCTGGCCGTGGGAGACTGAGCAAGTGCTCCGCGCGCTGCCCGTGGTCGTCGCCCTCGCGCTGACGATCTACTGCTTCCTGGACTGCGTCCAGACCGATGGCGCGCGCGTGCAGGCCCTCCCGAAGAACGCGTGGCTCCTCGTCATCGTCCTCCTGCCCCTCCTCGGCGCGCTCGGCTGGCTGCTCGCCGGTCGCCCGCGCGGGACCCCGAGAGGGGGGCCGACGCGCCGCGGGCCGGCCCCGCCGCGCGGGCCCGACGACGACCCGGACTTCCTGCGCGGGCTCTGACCCCCCGAGACCCAAGAACAGGACCAGTTCGCCCATGGCCACGTCGTCCCAGTGGGTCGCCGGTGCCCGCCCGCGCACCCTTCCCGCCGCCGTCGCGCCCGTGCTCGTCGGCACCGCGGCGGCTCACGACCTCGGGCGGGCGAACGCCGGGTATGCCGTGCTCGCCCTCGTCGTGTCCCTGGCCCTGCAGGTCGGGGTCAACTACGCCAACGACTACTCCGACGGCATCCGGGGCACCGACGAGGACCGGGTCGGCCCGATCCGCCTCGTCGGCCAGCGGCTCGCCCCGGCGAGGAACGTCCGGCTCGCCGCGTTCCTCTGCTTCGGACTGGCGGCGCTCGCCGGCCTCGCGCTCGTGGCCCTCGCCGAGACCTGGCTGCTGCTCCTGCTCGGCGCGGCGGCGGTGGTCGCGGCCTGGCGCTACACCGGTGGGACCAACCCCTACGGCTACCGAGGGCTCGGCGAGGTCTACGTCTTCGTCTTCTTCGGCCTGTTCGCCACCCTGGGCACCCTGTACACCCAGGCGGGCACGCTCACCTGGCTTGGCCTGGCCGGCAGCGTCGGCGTCGGGGCGCTCGCCTCGGCGATCCTAGTGGCCAACAACCTGCGCGACATACCCTCCGACGCCGTCGCCGGCAAGCGGACCCTCGCGGTGCGCCTCGGCGACGCCCGCACCCGTGGCCTGTGGACCGCGCTGGTCCTGGTGGCCTTCGCGGCCGTCGGGGTCATGGCGTGGCGGCAGCCGTGGACCGCCCTGGCGCTGCTGTCCACCCCCCTCGCCTGGCGCCCCTGGCGGGCGCTCCGCGGCGGCGCCGCCGGGCAGGACCTGGTGCCCGTGCTCGGCGGCACCGGCCGCCTCCAGATCGGGTATGCCGGCCTCGTCCTGGCCGGCGTGGTCCTCGCCCGGGCGGTGGGCTGAGAGGACCGTCAGCGGAAGGCCGCCGGGCCGTCCTCGCCCAGCTCGCCGGCGTCCCCGGTCTCGACGTCCTCGGCCCGCTCGTCGCTCGTCCCGGCGCGCTTCGCCGCAACGCGGGCCTCGAGGCGCTCGGCGATCTGTCGGCTGTAGTCCTCCCGGAACGGCCGCAGGACGACGTAGGAGACGGCCATCGAGAGCAGCGCGGCGCCGACGACGAGGACGAACGCCTCGTCCCGGTCCCGCAGCCCGACCAGCCAGAGCAGCGACAGGCAGCCCAGGAACACAAGAAGCCGCAGCACGCTGTAGCGCAGCACGACGGCCTCAGAGCCCGGAGTAGCTGTGCTGACCGACGAAGAAGACGTTCACGACGGCGTAGTTGGCCAGGATGCAGCCGAACCCGGCGAGCGCGATGACGGTGGCCGACTGCCGGCTCCAGCCGCTGGTCGCGCGGGCGTGGAGGTAGGCGGCGTAGACCACCCAGATGACGAAGCTCCACACCTCCTTGGGGTCCCAGTTCCAGTAGGAGCCCCACGCCTGCCGCGCCCAGATCGCCCCGGCGATCACCGTGAAGGTCCACAGGGGGAACGCGACGATGTGCATGCCGTAGGCCATCCGCTCGAGCACCTTGGCGCGCGGCAGCCGGTTCATGAAGGAGCGGCGGGCGCTGGCCTCCACCCGGTCCTGCACGAGGTAGAGCACGCCCAGGGAGAAGCCGATGACGAAGAACGCCACCGAGATGGTCGCCACGGTGACGTGGATGGCGAGCCACACGCTCTTCAGCGAGGGCATCAGCTCGGCGGCCTCGGTGTACCAGACGGTCACCGCCATCCCGAGGGTGAGCAGCACCGGGGCGACGACGAAGAGCCCGAGCCACCGGACGTCGCGGCGCAGCCCCCACGCGCAGTAGGCCAGCATGAGGAACATGCAGCCGACGACGGCGAACTCGAACATGTTGCCGAGCGGCCAGCGCTGCACCGAGACGCCGCGCAGCACCGCGGACACCACGAGCAGCACGGTGCCGAGCAGGGTGAGCATCCAGGCGATCGCCGCCGCCTTGCGGGACCGCAGCGGCTCGGGGTCGAGCCCGCCCGCCGGGGCCGCGGCGGCGTCCTCCGCCCCGGCCTCGTCCCCGCCGGCATCGGCGCCCTCGGTCCCGGAGCCCGCCCGCACGAGCACCCGGGCGCGTGCCTCGGTGTCGGTGCGGGCCTGGTCCCGCGCCGGCAGCAGCCACGCCAGGTGGGCGGCATACCCGACCATCGCCAGCGTGAGGACGGCCATGGCGGAGTAGAGCGTGAGGTTCGCGTACTCGGCGAGTGCGGTGTTCGTCATGCGGGGTGGGTGTCCTTCGTCCGGGTCGGCAGCGCGGCCGTGACGGCGTCGGCGACGGAGTGGACCTCGTCGTCCATCCCCTCGTCGTCATCCTTGGCGAGGCCGCCGACGGAGACCACAGTACGTCCCGTGCCCTCCTCCGTGGCCACCCGGATGAAGACGCGGCGCCGGTGCACGACCAGCGAGGCGACGAGCGCGCCGAGTGCGAGGAGCGAGGAGGCCAGGGTCAGCAGCTTGCCGGGGTCGGCGCGGATGGACAGCCCCGCGAACCGGTCGACGTCGTCGAGGCTGATCGACCCGCGCCCGCCGGGCAGCTGCACGGTCTGGCCCGGGGTGAGCCAGATCCGCAGCGGCTCGCCCTCGGCGTCGGTCAGCTGGGTCATCTCGCTCGTGTCCAGGGTGTACACCGACTGCGGGCTGCCGTCGGGGAAGAGGGTGCCCTCGAAGACGGTCAGCGCCAGGGCCGGCTCCAGCGCCTGCGGGAAGATCGAGACCGGCCCGTCCTCGGTGATCGTGGCGGTGGGCAGGAAGAGGCCGGCGAAGCCGAGCTGCGAGGGCGAGGCGCCCGGCACCTTCACCGCGCCGACCGAGCGGTAGTTGTTGTCCTGCGGCAGGAAGGGCGTCGCGTCGGAGTAGACGACCGTGCCGTCGGCGTCGCGGACCGTGATCGTCGGGGCGTAGCCGTTGCCGAGGAGGAAGACCGAGCCGCCGCCGGTCTCCAGCGGGGAGTTCACCTTGATGGTCCGCTGCTCGGCTGCCGCTGCCGGGTCCGGGGTGAACGTCGTGTATGCCGTGAAGTCCCGCGGGGCGCCGAACTGGCCGGAGCCGCGGACGTCGGACTCGAACGTGGCGTCCACCCGGTCGACCCGCAGGGTGAACGGCTTCAGCTCCGCCGGGTCCACCCACGGGCCGGGGCGGAAGGTGTCGTAGCGGGAGAGGGTGTTGGCGAAGGTGGAGCCGGCCGGGACGATGACGTCGCCCTTCCACCCGAACAGGTGACCGATGGCCACGCCGACGATCACCCCGAGCAGGGCGAGGTGGAAGACCAGGTTGCCGGTCTCCTTCAGGTAGCCCTTCTCGGCGCTGACCGACGCGTCGTCGTGGCCGGCGACGCGGTAGCGCCGCGCCTTCAGCGCGGCGCGGGCCGCCGCGAGGGCGGCCTCGGGCTCGGCGTCGACCCGGCGCTGGACCGAGGCGGGCAGCCGGTCGAGACGACTCGGGGCGCGCGGCGGCGCGGACCGCACGGCCTGCCAGTGCAGCCGGGACCGGGGCACGACGCAGCCGACGAGGGAGACGAAGAGGAGCAGGTAGATCGCGGCGAACCACGGGGAGGCGTAGACCTCGAAGAAGCCGAGGCGGTCCAGCACCGGCCCGGCGGTCGGGTGGGCGGCGATCCAGCCGGCGGTGCGGGCCGGGTCGATCGAGCGCTGCGGGAAGGTGGACCCGGGCAGCGCCGCCACCGCGAGCAGGAGGAGGAGGAACAGCGCCGTCCGCATGCTCGTCAGCTGCCGCCACGCGTAGCGCAGCCAGCCCAGGGCCCCGAGCCGGGGCTGCACCACGTCGCGCCGCTCGCTCACAGGGGCACCTCGAAGCCGGAGACGAGCTCGGCCTGAAGCCACCGGGTCAGGTCCTCCCACCACCCGGTGACGAGCATGAGCCCGACCACGACGAGCAGCGTCCCCCCGGCCACCTGGACCGCCCGGGCGTGCCGGCGCAGCCAGGCGGCCACCGGCGCGTAGCGGGAGACGAAGGCGGCGACGAGGACGAAGGGCAGCCCGAGTCCGATGCAGTAGGCGCCGGCGAGCAGGGCGGCGCGCGCGGTGCTCGGGTCGCTGGAGCTCACCGAGAGGGCGAGCACCGCGGCCAGGGTGGGACCGGTGCACGGGGCCCAGCCCAGGCCGAAGACCGCCCCGAGCAGGGGCGCGCCGAGCAGGCCGGCGCGCGGCCGCCAGGTGAGCTTGGCCTGGTGCTGCGGTCCCAGGCCCACGAACACCAGCCCCAGGACGATCACCACCACGCCGCCCACCCGGGACAGCAGCTCGCGCTGCTCGACCAGGACCCGGCCGACGGAGGTGAGGAAGATCGACCCGAGGACGAAGACGGTGCTGAACCCGGCGACGAAGAGCAGCGCCCCGAGCACCAGCCGGGACCGGCGGCGGCGCTCGAGGGCGACGTCGCCCAGCCCGGTGACGTAGCCGAGGAAGCCGGGCACGAGCGGCAGGACGCAGGGGCTGGCGAAGGACACCAGCCCGGCCAGCATCGCCACGGCGACGGCCAGCGGCAGGGCCCCGGAGGCGACCGTGTCGGTCACGGCTGCGCCAGGACGTCGTCCACGAGGCCGGTCAGCGTGGTCTCGGACACCGTGCCGTTGACCCGCGCGGCGATCCGCCCGTCGGTGTCGAGCACCAGGGTCGTGGGGACGGTGGGCGCCTTGCCCTGGAGGGCGAGGATGAGCACGCCGGACTCGTCGGTGAGGCTGGGGTAGGTCATGCCGCTCTTGGCGGCGAAGGCGGCGCCGCGCGCCGGGTCCTCGCGGAAGTTGATGCCCATGAACTGGACCGGCTTGCCGCTCTTCTCGAAGGCCGCCCAGCTGCGCTGCAGGTCCGGGGCCTCCGCCACGCAGGGGGCGCACCACGACCCCCACACGTTGAGGACCACCACGGAGCCGCGCGCCGAGGACGAGGACCAGGCCTCACCGGTGAGGGTCCGGCCGGACAGGTCGACGGGCTCCTCGCGCTCCTCCGCGGCGATCTGCTCGACCCGCCCGTCGCCGGAGACGTAGCCCTTGTTGTCACCCTTCTTCGCCTGCGCCGCCACGGAGTTCGGGTCCTCGGTGCAGCCGGCGGCGCCCCCGAGGGCGAGCGCGGCGACGAGGGCCAGCGGCACGGCATACCGGCGCCGGTGCCCGGTGCTCACGCGCCCGCCCCCGACCGGGCCAGTGGGAGCAGCTCGGCGGCCGGCTCGGCGTAGGCGACGGAGAGCAGGTCCTCGCCGAGGTAGGTCAGGGAGGTGACCGACGCGAGCGTGCAGCGGCGCCGCCGGGGGTCGTGGGCGAGCCGCCGGTCCTCCACGGCGCGACGGACCAGCCAGATCGGGGCCTGGTGGCTGACCAGGACGGCCTCGTGGCCGGCCGCGGCGCGCCGGGCGTCGCCGATGGCCAGGCTCATCCGGGCGGCGAGGTCGACGTAGGGCTCACCCCACGAGGGGCGCATCGGGTTGTAGGTCCGGAGCAGCAGGCGTGGGTGGCGCAGCAGGCCCTTGCCGCCGGCGACCGCGAGCCCCTCGAAGAGGTTCCCCGCCTCCAGCACCCGCTCGTCGACCTCCACCGGCAGCCCGTGCGCCTCGGCGATGGGGGCGGCGGTCTCGCGGGCGCGCTCGAGGGGGCTGGACACCACGTGCGTGACGTCCCGGTCGGCGAGGTGCGCGGCGACCAGCCCGGCCATCCGCCGGCCCAGCTCGGAGAGGGAGTAGCCGGGCAGGCGGCCGTAGAGGATGCGGCCGGGGTTCTCCACCTCGCCGTGCCGGACGAGGTGCACCACGGTGCGCGGCTCGGCGTCGGCGTGGGGCATGGCCCGATTGTCGCAAACCCCGCTGGGTGCTCCGGACGCGTGTCAGGCGCCCGGGCCGGCGGCCGCCGCGGCCGCCGCCGGCAGGGCGGCCAGCACCCGGTCGACCGCGGCCTCGTCGTGGGCGGCGCTGACGAACCACGACTCGAAGGCGCTCGGCGGCAGGTGGACCCCGCGGTCCAGCATCGCGTGGAAGAACCGTCCGAAGGCCGCGGTGTCCTGGCTGCGGGCGTCGTCGTAGTCGCGCACCTCGCCGTCGCGGAAGAACACCGAGAACATCGAGCCGGCCTCCTGGACGCGGTGCGGGACCCCGGCGCGGGTCAGCTCGGCGGAGGCCGCGTCGGCGATGGTCCGGGCGACCGAGCCCAGCCGGGCGTACACCTCGTCGGTGCAGCGGCGCAGGGTGGCCAGGCCGGCCGCCGTGGCGACCGGGTTCCCGGAGAGCGTCCCCGCCTGGTAGACCGGCCCGAGCGGGGCCAGCAGCGCCATGACGTCGGCGCGCCCCCCGAACGCGGCGGTGGGGAAGCCGCCGCCCATGACCTTGCCGAAGGTGAACAGGTCGGGCGGGCCCGCGGCATACGGTCCCTCCAGGCCGTACCAGCCCGCCCGGCTGCACCGGAAACCGGTCATCACCTCGTCGGAGACCAGCAGGGCGCCGTGCTCGCGGGTCAGGCGGCGCAGCCCCTCGGTGAACCCGGGGGCCGGCGGCACGACCCCCATGTTGCCGGCGGCGGCCTCGGTGATCACCGCGGCGATGTCCTCGCCGTGCCGGGCGAAGGCGGTCTCGAGCGCGCCGAGGTCGTTGAAGGGGAGCACGACCGTCTCCGCGGTCATCTCGGCGGGCACGCCGGCGGAGTCGGGGAGGGCGAGGGTGGCGACCCCGGAGCCGGCGGCGGCGAGCAGGGAGTCGACGTGGCCGTGGTAGCAGCCGGCGAACTTCACCACCAGCCGCCGCCGGGTGAAGCCGCGGGCGAGGCGGATGGCGCTCATGGTGGCCTCGGTGCCGCTGCAGACCAGCCGCACCTGCTCGACCGGCTCGACGCGGGCGACGATCTCCTCGGCCAGGGCCACCTCGTTCTCGCTCGGCGTGCCGAAGGAGAAGCCGCGGCCGGCGGCCTCGGTCACGGCCGCCAGGACCTCGGGGTGGGCGTGCCCGAGGATCATCGGACCCCAGCTGCCGACCAGGTCGACGTAGTCGCGGCCGTCGGCGTCGGTGAGCCACGGGCCGCGTGCCGAGGCCATGAAGCGCGGCGTGCCGCCGACCGCGCGGAACGCACGGACGGGGCTGTTCACCCCACCCGGGACGACGGCGGTGGCCCGGTCCAGGAGCGCGCGGGAGGCCGGCGCGTCGGAGGGGTATGCCGTGGGGGGGCCGGGGCGCGCGGGCGTGGCGGCGCCGGGAGGGGACGAGGTCATGGCGTCATTCTCGCCGCTCCGCCCGCTCTGCCCGCTCGGGCGGCCCGACGGGTCCGCTGGAGGAGCCCGCGGGCGCTGGGTCGGGCGCAGGGTCGGGCGCTCGGTCAGGCGGTGGCGGGAGGGCGGGCCCGGACGACGTCGTGGGCGATGGCGTCGCGGACCGCCTGCATGGCCTCCCCGAGGGCGGCGAACTGGGCCGGGGTCAGGACGTCGACCAGATGCCGCCGCACGCTCTCGACGTGCTCGCGGGCGACCCGGCCGAGCACGGCATACCCCTCGTCGGTGAGGACGAGCAGGACCCCCCGGCCGTCGTCGGGGGCCGGCTCCCGGTGCACCCAGCCCCGCCGCTCGAGCCGGGCGGCGGTGTGGGTGACCCGGCTGCGGGACTGGACCACGAGGTCGGCGAGCTGCGACATCCGCATCTGGCGTTCGGGGGCCTCGGAGAGCATCGAGATCAGCTCGTACTCCGGGAGGCTGATGCCGTGGCACTGCAGGTCGCGGTCCATGGCGACGTCGAGCTCCCGGGTGGCCCGCAGGTAGGCGCGCCACGCGCCCTGCTCCTCCGGAGAGAGCCACCGTGGCTCGCTCGCTCGGGTCGACACGCCGTCAGTCTGGCACGGGGACGACGGCGCCGCCGGGTGGCGCGGCCCGCCCCATTCGACAAGTGGTTGAAAGTTGTACTATATTCGTCGTGTCGGACTTCGTGAGCCTCCGCACGGCTCGCCGACCCC
>DASQFD010000001.1:0-23257 GCA_035633255.1 Dermatophilaceae bacterium | reverse complement strand
CGGCCGGCCACCACCTTCCTGGCTGCTCGCCCGCACTGCGGGCACACCGGGCCGGAGGGCCACCGCAGCCAGTCCAGGTAGTCCATACACGCTTCGTCGTCGGGGAACCACGCCCTCAGCTCCGCATACGAACCCGGATAGCGCAGACCGCGCGACGGCACACGATGACTCTACGCGCAGGTGGCAGTGAAATGGATAACCCATCTTGCCTATTGGCAGGAAAGTGACGCGGGCGCGCCGGCCATGGTCAGCCGGCGGGAGGCGTACGGGCGGGGGTCCGCGGCGAGGCGGTCACCGCAGAAGCATGGCCCGACCCGGTGCGTCGGCAGGGCCAACGGCCCTACGGTGGGCCGATGAGCGCGAGCGAGCAGGACTTCCACGACGCGGCCGAGGCGGTCAAGGGCCTGCCGACCGACCCCGGCAACGACACCAAGCTGCGGCTGTACGCCCTCTACAAGCAGTCCACCGAGGGCGACGTCGCCGGCAAGCGGCCCGGCTTCACCAACCCGGTCGGCCGCTCCAAGCACGACGCGTGGGCGGCGCTGCAGGGCACGGATGCCGGGACGGCGCGCACCGAGTACGTCGCGCTCGTGCGCAGCCTGACCGGCTGACCGGCTGACCGGCTGACCGGCTGACCGAACTGACCGGCGCCTCGCGGACCGGCTTCAGGGGACGACGACCACGGGCACGGGGGAGTGCCGCACGATCTTCGCCGCGCTGGAGCCGAGGAAGACCCGGCCGAGGCGGTGCGTGGAGCTCGACCCGACGACGAGCAGGTCGCTGCGCCCCCAGCCCAGGGAGTCCATGGCGCCGCCCCAGCTGCGCCCCACCGCCACCTCGACGGCCAGCGTGGCGTCGATGAAGCCCAGCGAACGCAGGTGGGTGACCGCCTGCTCCTGCTCCGCCCGGCCCTGCTCGACCCAGGCGGCGAGCACCATGTCCTCGGCGCCGCTGACCCGCGGGGGGTACATCGGCCGGGAGCGGATCGCGAAGGTCACCACGCGCATGGCGGCATCCGCGCGGCGGGCGATGCGCGCCACGGCGTCGAGCAGGCTCCACGTCGCGTCGTCACCACGGAAGGCCAGGGTCACCCGGTCGACCACCGCGGCCGGCCCGGCCTGGTAGCCGCGGGGGGCGATCGCTATCGGCACGTCGGAGGAGTGCAGCAGCCGGCCGGTCTTGCTCGTGATGCCGACGTGGCCGTGCGGGACGTCCTCCCCGGAGCCGACGACGACCAGGTCGCAGCCTCGTGCCCCCACCTGGTCCAGCAGCGCCTGCGGCACCGACCGGCCAGCCACCCAGCTTGCCTCGCTCGGCACGTCGGGGTGGGTGGCGAGGTGCTCGGCCGCCATCGCCGCCGCGTCCTGCCCGACCGCGGCGGCCCACTGCTCGAACTCGCGGTCGGTGTCCCCCGCGACGGGGGTGGGCCACCCCTGGGGGACGACGGTCAGGGCGTGGACCGACTCACGGTCCGAGCGTGCGAGCTGGCAGGCGAGGTCGAGGACGGCGAGGTCGTCGGTGTGCGGGCTGTAGGCGGCGAGTAAGGGCATCAGTCGACTTCGTCCCCGCGCGGCTCGGCGATCTCCTCCGGCTCGACGTAGGTGTTGAGCAGGGCGTGACGTCGGCCGTAGGCGAAGTAGAAGCCGATCACCACGAGCAGCCAGACACCGAAGATCAGCCAGGTGGTGCGGGGCAGCCCGAGGACGATCCAGACGCACACCGCCGTGCTGAGCACCGGGGTCACCGGGTACCCCGGCATGCGGAACGGCCGCTCGAGGTCGGGGTGGGTGCGCCGCAGGACGATCACGCCGACCGCGACCACGGAGAAGGCGACCAGGGTCCCGATGGAGACGGTGTCCCAGAGGTAGTCGGCGGGTGTCAGCCCGGCGATGAGCGCCACCCCGATGGCCACGACGACGGTGTTGTAGGTCGGCGTGAGGGTCCGGGGGTTGACCCGGGTGAACCGGCGTGAGATCAGTCCGTCACGCCCGATGGCGAAGAGGATGCGGGTCTGGCCGTAGAGCGTCACGAGCGTGACCGAGAAGATGGAGATGACGGCACCCGCCGCCAGGATGGTGCCCCAGATCGTCGAGCCGGTGACGTCGTTGAGGATCTGGGACAGCCCGGCGGTCTGCGCCTCCTCGGTGCTGAAGAACTCGACGGGCTTGGCCGCGACGCCGGCGATCGCCACAAGCACGTAGACGGTCGTGACGATGATGAGGGCGCCGACGATGGCGCGCGGGAGCGACCGCTGCGGGTCCTTGACCTCCTCACCGGCGGTCGCCACGGCGTCGAGCCCGATGAAGGAGAAGAAGATCGTCCCGGCCGCGGCGGTGATGCCGCCGATGCCGCTGCCGAAGAAGTTGTCGAAGTGGCTGCCGTCGAACGCCGTGATGCCGATGGCGACGAAGAGGACGAGCACGCCGAGCTTGACGAGCACCATGACGGCGTTGATCCGGGCCGACTCGGTGGCTCCGCGCAGCAGCAGGAACATGCACAGGAAGACGAGGACGACGGCGGGGAGGTTGACCAGGCCGGTGGGGACGTCGCCATCCGGGCTGGGGATGAAGGAGTACGACAGGGCGTCGGGGATCTGCACCCCGATGGTCGAGTCGAGCAGCTCGTTGAAGTAGCCGCTCCAGCCGACCGCCACCGCCGAGGTGGCCACGCCGTACTCCAGGACGACGCAGGCGGCGATGACCATGGCGGCCAGCTCACCCAGCGCGTGGTAGGCGTAGGAGTACGTCGACCCGCTCACCGGGATCGCACTGGCCAGCTCCGCGTAGCACAGGGCCGAGAGCCCGGCCGCCAGCCCGGCCAGCAGGAAGCTGACGATGACCGCCGGCCCGGCCTCGGGGACCGACTCGCTGAGGACGAAGAAGATCCCCGTGCCCACGGTCGCGCCGACGCCGAACATCATCAGCTGGAACGTCGACAGGGTCCGGCCCAGCTCCTCGCCCGGGTGGTGGTGTTGCCGGAAGACGATCGGCTTGCGCCGCTTCAGCTGCTCCGCCAACGAGACGCTCGCGGGTGACGAGGTGTGGGACATCGGTGCCGACCTCCTGCTCGACCGACGAGGTGCGCGCCAACCTAGACCCTCCCCGACGGGCGCGCGAGAGATGCCTAGAGTCCTCGACGTGTCCCCGACGTCCCCGCCCCGAGCCCTGCTCCGCCGGCCCGGTCCCCGGCTCGCCGACGGCCTGCTCACCCACCTCGAGCGGGCCCCCGTCGACGTCGCCCTCGCGCTGCGGCAGTGGCAGGGGTATGCCGGCGCGCTCACCGACGCCGGGTGGTCGGTGGTGGAGGTCGAGCCGGCCGACGACTGCCCGGACGCGGTCTTCGTCGAGGACGCCGTGGTGGTCCACGACGACCTCGCCGTGCTGACCCGGCCGGGCGCGCCCCCGCGGCGCGCCGAGGTGGACGGGGTGGAGCGGGCCGTCCGCGACCTCGGGCTGCGCGTGGTCCGCATCGAGGAACCGGCCACCCTGGACGGCGGGGACGTCCTGCGGGCCGGCGGCACGGCATACGTGGGTCTGGGTGGGCGCACCAACGGCCGGGGGGTGCGGCAGCTCGCGGGGCACCTGCGCGAGTTCGGCGTGCGCGTGCAGGCGGTGCCGGTGACCCGGGTGCTGCACCTGAAGTCGGCGTGCACCGCGCTGCCGGACGGCACGGTGGTCGGCTGGGGGCCGGTCGTCGACGACCGGGACGCGTTCCCGGCATACGAGGACGTGCCCGAGGAGGGCGGCGCGCACGTCGTCGTGCTGGGGGAGCGGCACCTGCTCATGGCGGCGAGCGCGCCGGTCACGGCCGCCCGGTTCCGCGAGCGCGGGTATGCCGTGACGACGGTCGACATCGGCGAGTTCGAGAAGCTCGAGGGCTGCGTCACCTGCCTCTCGGTGCGCATCCGTGCGTGAGGGGTGGTGGACGGCCGGGGTGGCTCCACGGCATACTCGTCCCGTGCGTTCGGTGCGCCTCCTCCTTGGGTGCCGCGGCGGGGCCTGAATCGGCCGCCCCTCGTCGCGGCGTCACGTGCTGTCCGGCTGAGCACCCCGAGACCAGAGCCCAGAGGACCCGCACATGATCCATCCCCAGCAGCCCTCGGGCATGCCGACCCAGAAGTACGTCCCCTTCGCGGACCAGATAGAGGTCCACCTCCCGGACCGCACCTGGCCGGACCGGGTGATGACCAAGGCCCCGCGCTGGTGCGCTGTCGACCTCCGGGACGGCAACCAGGCGCTCATCGACCCGATGGACGCCGAGCGCAAGATGCGGATGTTCAAGCTGCTCGTGCGCATGGGCTACAAGGAGATCGAGGTCGGCTTCCCCAGCGCCAGCCAGACCGACTTCGACTTCTGCCGCGAGCTCATCGACGGCGGCCACGTGCCCGACGACGTGACGATCCAGGTGCTCACCCAGAGCCGGGACCACCTGGTCGAGCGGACCTTCGACGCGATCCGCGGGAGCAGGCAGGCGATCGTCCACTTCTACAACTCCACCTCGGTGCTCCAGCGGCGGGTGGTCTTCGACCTGCCGCAGGACGGCATCGTCGACATCGCCCTGCAGGCGGCGCGGCTGTGCCGCAAGCTCGAGGAGACGGTGCCGGAGACGACGGTCTACTACGAGTACTCCCCGGAGTCCTACACCGGCACCGAGCTCGAGTTCGCGGTGCGGATCTGCAACGAGGTCATCGACGTCATCGACCCCACGCCGGACCACAAGATGATCGTCAACCTGCCGGCGACCGTGGAGATGGCCACGCCCAACGTGTACGCCGACTCCATCGAGTGGATGGTCCGGCACCTGCAGCGCCGGGACAGCGTCGTGGTCTCCCTCCACCCGCACAACGACCGCGGCGAGGGCGTGGCGGCGGCCGAGCTCGGCTTCCTCGCCGGCGCCGACCGCATCGAGGGCTGCCTCTTCGGCAACGGCGAGCGCACCGGCAACGTCTGCCTGGTCACCTTGGGCATGAACCTGTTCTCCCAGGGCATCGACCCGCAGATCGACTTCTCCGACATGGCCGAGATCCGGCGCACGGTGGAGTACTGCACCCAGCTGCCGGTCCACGAGCGCCACCCCTGGGGCGGCGACCTCGTCTACACCGCCTTCTCGGGCTCCCACCAGGACGCCATCAAGAAGGGCCTGGAGGACATGGAGCGGCGCAGCCGCGCGGCCGGGACGACGCTGGACGACCTGGACTGGGGCGTGCCCTACCTGCCGATCGACCCGCACGACATCGGCCGGTCCTACGAGGCCGTCGTCCGCGTCAACAGCCAGTCCGGCAAGGGCGGCGTGGCCTACCTGCTCAAGAGCGAGCACGGCCTGGAGCTGCCGCGCCGCCTCCAGGTCGAGTTCAGCCGGGTCGTCCAGCAGCGCACCGACAGCGAGGGCGGTGAGCTCGGCGCCGCGGAGATCTGGGCGATGTTCTCCGACGAGTACCTGCACTCCGAGCACCTCGACCAGCGCTGGGGCCGCTTCGCACCGGTCCGCTCGACCATCACCGGCGCCGAGGACGGCATGGACCACATCGAGTCCACCATCACCGACCGCGGCCACCCGGTGACCATCACCGGCACGGGCAACGGCCCGATCGCCGCCTTCATCGACGCCCTGGGGCACGTCGGCGTCGACGTCCGCGTCCTGGACTACGCCGAGCACGCGCTGTCCGCCGGTGGCGACGCCCGGGCCGCGGCCTACGTCGAGTGCGCGGTGGGCGAGCGGGTGCTGTGGGGGGTCGGCCTCCACGAGAGCATCATCAAGGCCTCGCTGCGGGCCATCATGTCGGCCCTCAACCGGGCGGAACGCGACTCCCAGCCTGCCTGAGGCAGGGCCGGTATGCCGTGCCGGCACGGCCGCTGCCGCGGGCGCGGGCGCGGGCGCGGGCGCGGAGGCGCGGTCGTTGCGGGACGCGCGGGATCTGCCGGGATCGCCCCGGACGGAGCCGAGCGCGTTATCCTCCGGCCGTGGCGCAACGAGGCGAGACGCGGGTGACGGCATCCCCGGAGCCGGGCGGGGAGCGTGCGCTCACCGCCGCGCCCGACCCGGTGCCGGAGCACCTCCGGCGCCTGGGCAAGGTGCCCGGCTTCGGCCTGTGGCTGACCGAGCCGGTGCGTGGCGCCGCCGACGCGGCGCTGCTGGTGGCGGCGACGCCCTGGCTGGCCGCGGCGAGGAACGGCGACGGCCACGGCGTGCTCGTCCTGCCGGGGCTGCTGGCCGACGACCGGAGCACCAAGCCGCTGCGGGCCTACCTCAAGCGCCGCGGCTACTACGTGCGGGGCTGGCGGCTCGGCCGCAACATCGGGCCGAGCGCCGCCATCCTCGACGGGCTCCCCGGGGGGCTGGAGGCCCTCGCCGACCGCACCGGCGGGACCGTCGACGTCATCGGGTGGAGCATGGGCGGCATCTTCGCCCGCACCCTGGCCCGCGACCACCCCGACCTGGTCCGCCAGGTCATCACCCTCGGCAGCCCGTTCGGGGTGGCGCACGGCCACCGCACCCGGGCCGACCGCACCTACGACCGGCTGGCGCCGCTGCACGCCCACGAGCACGAGCGGCTCCCGGTGCGGTCCTCCCTCGCCGAGCCGCTGGCGGTGCCCTCGACCTCGGTCTACTCCCGGCTGGACGGCATCGTCTCCTGGCGCGCCTGCCTGACCGAGGCCGGCGACACCACCCAGAACGTGGAGGTGCGGTGCTCGCACCTCGGCTACGGCTTCGACCCCGCCACGCTGTGGGTCGTCGCCGACCGGCTGTCCCAGTCCGAGGGAAGGTGGGAGAGGTTCGACCCCCCACGGGCGCTGCGGACGTTCTACGGTCGGGTCTCGTGAGCGACACGGGGACGACGACGAGCACGGCAGGACCAACGGTGGCGGCGGAGCACTCCTTCGCCAAGGGCTCGGGGGCGCAGGGCTACCTCACCGACCTCGACGGCCCCGTGCACTGGGTGCACTGGGGCGCTCCCGGAGGTGACTTCACGCCCGGTCCGGAGCAGGTCGCTGCGCGCGGCCCCGCCCCGCTGGTGCTGGTCCACGGGCTCGGCGGCTCGCACCTGAACTGGACGGCGGTCGCGCCGCTCTGGTCGGGGGAGCGGGACGTGCGGGCGGTGGACCTGCCGGGCTTCGGGCTGAGCCCGGGGCACCGGCGGGACAGCAGCGTGCACGGCAACGCGGCCGTGCTGGTCCGCTTCCTCGAGGAGGTCGTCGGACGTCCGGCGGTGCTGGTCGGCAACTCGATGGGGGGCATGGTGTCGGCGATGGTGGCCGCCGAGCGGCCCGACCTCGTCCCCGGGCTCGTGCTGGTCGACCCGGCACTGCCGCTGGTGCGGCTGGGCGGGGACCGTGAGGTGACGGGGCGGTTCGCGCTGTTCGCCCTGCCGTTCCTCGGCGAGGCGGCGATGCGCCACTCGCGGCGGACGCGCTCGCCCGAGACGTTGACCCGGGACCTGCTGCAGCTGTGCTTCGCCGACCCGGCGCGGATCGACCCCGAGGTGCTCGCCGTCGGCACCCGGCTCGCCGAGGTGAGGCGGGAGCAGGAGGGCGTCGAGGAGTCGTTCATGAGGGCGGCCCGCTCGCTGCTCAAGGTCCTCGCCAACCGGGGGTCCTACTGGTCGATGCTCGGCTCGCTGCGCCAGCCCGTGCTGCTCCTGCACGGGGAGAAGGACCGGCTGGTGGCCGTGGCGAGCGCCCGCGAGGCCGCGCGGCGGTTCCCCCGCTGGGAGGCGCACGTCCTTCCCGACGCCGGGCACACCCCGCAGCTGGAGGCGCCGGAGCGCGTCGCGGCGCTGGTCACGGACTGGCTCTCCCGGCATACCGGGTCCATCGACGCGACCGGGTCGAGCGAGTCGACCCACGCGACCGACGCGACCGGGTCGACCGACGCGACCCACGCGACCGACGCGCCGGCCTCGGCCGGCCCGGGCGGGGGCTGAGGTGCGCCGGCTGTCCGGGCTGGACGCGGCGTTCCTCGCGCTCGAGACCCCGAGCAGCACCGGGCACGTCGGGGGGCTGAGCCTGCTCGACCCGTCGTCGGCGCGGGAGCGGCTGGACCTCGCGTCGCTGACCCGGCTCATCGAGGGCCGGCTCGGCCAGGTCCCGGTCATGCGGCAGCGGCTGATGGGTGTGCCCCTCGGGCTGGACCAGCCGGTGTGGGTGGACGACGAGCACTTCGACATCGGCTACCACGTGCGTGAGATCGGGCTGCCGACGCCGGGCACCATGGGGCAGCTCGCCGAGCAGGTGGCGCGGATCCACGGCCGCCCCCTGGACCGCTCCCGGCCGCTGTGGGAGCTGTACTTCGTCACCGGCCTGGAGGGCGGCCGGGCCGCCGTCTACACCAAGATCCACCACGCCGCGGTCGACGGCGTGAGCGGCGCCGAGCTGCTCACGATCCTCTTCGACCTCGACCGCGACGGCCGCCCGGCGGACGCCGGGAACGCGCCGGAACCCTTCCTGCCCCGCAGTGCGCCCTCGCAGCTGGGTCTGGTGGCGATGACCGCCTCGCGGCTGGCGATGCGACCCTACGAGCTCAGCCGGGTCCTGGCGCACGCCGCGACGACGCTGCCCAGCGCGCTGCCGGTGCTGGGCCCCGCCGTCGCGGCCACCTTCGCCCGGTCACCCGACGGTGCCGCCCTGACCGCCGCGGGGCCGGCTCCCCGCACTCCTCTGAACGTCTCGATCTCACCGCACCGGCGGTTCGCCCCCGTGACGCTGTCGCTGACCGACGTCAAGCGGGTCAAGAACGCCTTCGGCGTGTCGGTGAACGACGTGGTCATGGCGATCGCCGCCGGAGCGCTGCGGCGGTGGCTGCTCGCCCGCGACGCCCTCCCCGAGACGCCGCTGGTGGCGATGGTGCCCATCTCGATCCGCCAGACCTCCTCGGACTTCAAGGGCAACAAGGTCTCGGCCATGCTGGCGACGCTGCCGACCCACGTGGCCGACCCGGTCGAGCGGCTCGGGGTGGCCCACCGGGCGACCGTGGTCGCCAAGGCGCAGCAGGCGGCGGTGCCGCAGGGGCTGGTCGACCACGTCACGGACTTCTCCCCGCCGGCGCTGACCGGCCGGGTGGCCCGGATGATCTTCGGCAGCCGGGTGCTCAACCGGCTGCCGGCGTTCAACGTCGTCGTCTCGAACGTGCCGGGCCCGAACGTCCCGGTCTACCTGGCGGGCGCCGAGCTGCTGGCGCACTACCCGCTCTCGGCGGTGACCGACGGCATGGCGCTCAACCTTACGCTGATCGGCTACCGCGACGGGCTGGACGTCGGCCTGGTCGCGGCCCGCGAGGTGGTGCCCGACCTCGACCTGCTCGCCGAGCACCTCGGCCAGGAGCTGGCACTGCTGGTGGCGGCGACGCAGGAGCGGGAGCGGCGGGCGAGTCGAGCAGCCGGGCTCAAGGCGAGCGGGGCGGGCACAGCGAGCGGGGCGGGCAAGGCGGGCGGGGCGGGCACAGCGAGCGGGGCGGGCAAGGCCAGCGGCGTCAGCGCACGGCGCGAGGGCGGAACTGCACGGACATCCTCGGGCCCACGGGCCTCGCGGTCTTCGGGACGGCGTGGTCCCAGGTCCGCTGGCACGACCCCCCCATGACGAGCAGGTCGCCCGACGCCATCTCGACGCGCATCGACTCACCTCCGCCACGCGGGCGCAGGGCGAGTGCTCGCGGCGCGCCCAGAGAGAGGATCCCCACCATCGTGTCGAGGTCACGTCCGCGGCCGAACCGGTCGCCGTGCCACGCGACCGAGTCCCGCCCGTCGCGGTAGAGGCACATCCCGGCGGTCAGGAACGGCTCGCCCAGCTCCCCGGCGTAGTGCTCGGAGAGCGCCGTCCGCGCCGCGGCGAGCACCGGGTGGGGGAGCGTCTCGCGCTCGGTGTAGAAGCGGGCCAGCCGCGGCACGTCGACGACGTTGTCGTACATCTGGCGCCGCTCGGACTCCCACGGCACGTCGGTCAGCAACGTCTCGAAGACCTCGTCGGCGCCCACCAGCCAGCCGCGCCGGACGTCGAGCCACGCGCCCCTGCTGAGCGTCAACCGCTCGAACCCCGGGGCAAGCGGCCCGACCGACGGCTCGACGCCCACGTCCAACAGCGACCCCTGCAGCACCGCCATGACGGGACGATAGCACGGAGTCGAACGCCAGTTCGAGTGCTGCGAGTCTTCACTGTCAGTTCTGGGGGCCCCCAGGCCCCCGGAACCGACAGTCAGGCGCGCTGGGAATGCGTCACCCCAGAGTTGGTCGCCGGCGCTGCGCTGACGCGCGGCCGTGGTGTCACCCGCCGGACCCGGCCGGTGGGGTCCGGCCCAGGACCGGGCCGTAGGAGAACCACCCGAAGTGCTCGTTCTCCGGCTGGGGCAGCGGCCACAGCATCTCGGCCCCCTCCATCGCCCGCCGCAGCGCCGCGAGGTCCACCGGCACGAAGGTCTCGTCGATGTCGCGAGCAGGCCACGCGAGCACCAGGTCCGCGCGATCCCCCTCCGGGAAGGGGAAGACCCAGACCGTCGTGGTCCCGTGCAGCGCCGTCGAGGAGGACGACTCGCGCAGCGCGATGCCCACTGGCGGCATGGGAGTGCCGGCCTCCCCGTCCCCCTCCGGCTCGGGCAGGTCCCCGCCGGGGTCCGCGCCGAGTCGGGAGCCGTCCTCGAGCTGGACGCCCACCCGAGGCTCGAGCCCGCCTGGCCGGCGCCAGTCCACCTCGCCCGGCTCGGTCGTGGGTCGTAGCCAGGTGTCCAGCGCGATGGCGAGGCCGCGCGGGTAGCACGTGACCCGCTCGAGCCGCACCACGGTGTCGGGCGTGCGGGCGACCGGCGCGTCGAGCGCGACCGTCACGCCGGCCACGTGCTCGGGCGGGGCGAACGGCACATCGTGGTAGCTGCGGGGCCCCTCCTCGACGTCCGGCTCGCTGGTCGGGACCGGCAGGAAGAAGGGCTCGCGCTCGCTCATGAGATGACGGTATGCCGCCCAGCCGGCATACCGGAGCCGGCGACCCACCGCCGCGGGTGGGCCGGGATGTCGGCCGGAGCACCGACAATGGGCGGGTGCCGCTCTACCGTGACGAGGGGATCGTCCTGCGCACCCAGAAGCTGGGTGAGGCCGACCGCATCATCACCGTGCTCACCCGGCGGTTCGGCAAGGTCCGCACCGTCGGCAAGGGGGTGCGGCGCACCAAGAGCCGCTTCGGCGCCCGGCTCGAGCCGGCGATGCTCGTGGACCTGCAGTGCCACGAGGGGCGCAACCTCGACACCGTCACCCAGGCCGAGACCCTCGAGCCGTGGGGCGACGCGATCGCCCGGGACTACGCCTCGTGGACCGCCGCGTCGGCGGCCCTGGAGACCTGCGACCGGCTCACCGAGGAGCGGGCCCCCGCGCTGCAGCAGTTCCTCCTGCTGTCCGGGGCGCTGCGCAGCCTGGCCGGCGGCGAGCACGACGCGCCCCTCGTCCTCGACGCCTACCTGCTCCGGGCGCTCGCCGTCGCGGGGTGGGCGCCGAGCTTCCACGACTGCGCCCGGTGCGGAGCGGTCGGGCCGCACCGCGCCTTCGCCCCGGCCTCCGGCGGGGTCGTCTGCCCGGCGTGCCGAACCCCGGGGTCGGCCGCGCCCGCTCCCGAGACGCTGCGCCTGCTCGCGGCCCTGCTGGCGGGTGACTGGGACGTCGCCGACGCCTCGCAGCCGCGCCACCGGATCGAGGGCAGCGGCCTGACCAGCGCGTTCCTCCAGTGGCACCTCGAACGCGCCGTGCGCTCCCTCCGTATGGTGGAACGGTGACCTCGCCGCCCTTCCCGCACCCCAGCGGCGCCCGACCACCGGCGATCCCGGCCGCGATGCTGCCCCGGCACGTCGCCGTGGTCATGGACGGCAACGGCCGCTGGGCCAACCAGCGCGACCTGCCGCGGACCAAGGGCCACGAGGCCGGGGAGGCGGCCCTGCTCGACGTCGTCGCCGGCGCCATCGAGGTCGGCGTGACCCACCTCTCGGCCTACGCCTTCTCCACCGAGAACTGGAAGCGCAGCCCGGACGAGGTGCGCTTCCTCATGGGCTTCAACCGCGATGTGATCCGCCGCCGGCGCGACCAGCTGGACGAGTGGGGCGTGCGGATGCGCTGGGTCGGCCGCCGGCCGCGCCTCTGGCGCTCGGTCATCGCCGAGCTCGAGGTGGCCCAGGAGCGGACCCGCCACAACCGCGGGCTCACGCTCTACTTCTGCGTCAACTACGGCGGGCGCGCGGAGATCGGGGACGCGGCCCGCGCGATCGCCGAGGACGTCGCCGCCGGCCGGCTCCGGGCCGGCTCCGTGGACGAGCGGACCGTGGCGCGCTACCTGCCCGAGCCCGGTATGCCGGACGTGGACCTGTTCGTGCGCAGCTCGGGGGAACAGCGGACCAGCAACTTCCTGCTGTGGCAGAGCGCGTACGCCGAGATGGTCTTCCTCGACACCCTGTGGCCGGACTTCGACCGGCGCGACCTGTGGCGGGCGATCGAGACGTATGCCGCCCGCGACCGTCGGTACGGCGGCGCCGTGGACGCCGCGGGCCTGTCCCGCTGACCGCCGTCCGCCGAGGCCGCTCGCGGTCCCCGGCGCGTCCGGCGCGGGGTCGGAACGGCGGCGGGGTCGGAACGGCGGCGGGGGTCAGCGCGGCGCGGGCCTGCTGCAGTCCGAGCAGGTGCCGACGACCTCGACCGTGTGGCTGACGTCCGTGAACCCGTGGTCGGCGCTGACGGCCGCCGCCCAGCGCTCCACCGACGGCGCCGTGACCTCGACCGTGCGGCCGCACACCCGGCACACCAGGTGGTGGTGGTGCTCCTCGCTGCACGCCCGGTAGACGGCCTCGCCGTCGTCGGTGCGCAGCACGTCCAGCTCGCCGTCGGCCGCCATCGCCTGCAGGTTCCGGTAGACGGTGGCGAGGCCGACGCGCTCCCCCGCCGCCGCGAGCCGCCCGTGGATCTCCTGCGCCGACAGGAACTCGGTGCGGTCCGCGAGCGCCGCCGTCAGCGCCGCCCGCTGCCGGGTGGGCCGACGCTCCGGCCGGGCCGGAGCGGACCGGCTCACGGCCGGCCGCCCGGGGTCGGTGCGGCGGTGTGGTGCTCGTCGTAGTGGTCGGCGTGCGGCGCGTGCCGGTGGCCGTCGTGGAGGTAGTCGACGTGCCCGTCGTGCGCCACGGCGACGTGCCCGCACCCCGGTCCGTGCTCGTGCTCGTGCCGCTCGGCCCGGGCGTGCGAGCGCCGCCGCACCCGAGCCAGCGCGGTGGCCGCCGCGCTGGCGAGCACGAAGCAGGCGATGGCGAGCAGCACGATGGTCCCCCCCGACGGGGTTCCGGCGTAGTAGGAGAGCACGACGCCACCGACGCTGCACGCGACGCCGACCAGCACGGCATACCGCAGGCTCGCAGCGAAGCTGCGGGAGACCAGCTGCGCGGTCGCGTTCGGGATGATCATCAGCGCACTGATCAGGAGCAGCCCCACGACCCGCATGGACACCACGACGGTGACCGCGGTGAGGATGGCGAGCACGAGGTTGTAGCGCAGGACCGGCAGGCCGGCGGCCCGGGCGTACTCCTCGTCGTTCGCCACCGCGAACAGCCGACCCCGCAGCGCGAGGGTGACCGCGACCACCACGACGGCGAGCACGGCGAAGACGACGATGTCGGCACGGCTGGTGGTGAGGATCGCCCCGAAGAGGTACCCGGTGAGGTTCGCCGTCGAGGACGACCCGGACATCGAGATGAGCACGACGCCGAGCGCGATGCCGCCGTAGAACATCACCGCGAGCGCGATGTCGCCGTTGGTCCGGCCCTGCACCCGCAGCACCTCGATGGCCACGGCGGCGAGGACCGCTGCGGCGAGCGCGGTCAACACCGGCGCCTGCCCGGTGAGCACCCCCACCGCCACCCCCGCCAGCGCCACGTGGCCCATCCCGTCACCGATGAGCGACATCCGGCGCTGGACGAGGAAGACGCCGACGAGGGGGGCGGCCAGCCCCACCAGGAGGGCGGCGAGGAGCGCCTGCCGCATGAAGTCAAGGGACAGCAGCTCAGCCACGGCGGCTCTCCGGTCGGTCGAGGGGGGCAGTGGGGACGACGGCGCCCGCGGCACGGGGCCGGCCGCCATACCGGTCACCTTCGCGGTCGTGGTGGTGGCCCCGCGAGGCGTCGTGGTCGGGGTGCTGCGCGTCGTACTCCTCGGGCGTCCCGTCGAAGTCGACGCGGCCGGCGTCGAGGCACACGACCCGGGTCACGACGTGGTACAGAGTCGCCAGCTCATGGGTCACGACGACCATCGACGTGCCCGCGGCGGCGAGGCGGGCGAGGACGTCCGCGAGGACGCGCTGGCTCGCGAGGTCGACCCCGGCCGTCGGCTCGTCCATGAGGAGCAGGTCCGGCTGCCCGGCAAGCGCCCTCGCGATGAGCACCCGGCGCTGCTGGCCGCCGGACAGCGTGGCGACCGGCTCGCCGGCGCGGTCCGCCAGCCCCACCGCCTCGATGGCGCCGTCGACGACGCGTCGGTCGGTCGCGGAGGCGGCGCGCCACCAGGGGCGGTGCGGCAGCCGACCGACCTCGACGACCTCGCGCACCGTGGCGCGGACCGAGGTGGACAGCGAGTGCCGTTGGGGGACGTAGCCGATCCGGGTCCGGTCGGCGAGCTGCTCGGCGGGCTCGCCCAGGAGGAGCACCTCGCCGTGCAGGGTCTCGGCGAGGCCTAGCACCCCCTTCACGAGGGTCGACTTGCCGGAGGCGTTTGGCCCCAGCAGGGCCACGACCTCGCCCGGGTGCACGGTCAGCGAGATGTCCCTCACGACCGCCCGCTCGCCGTAGCCGAAGCTGCCGTCTCGCACCTCGAGCAGCGGCGGCGAGCCGGCCCACCGGCCGGTGGTCACGTGCACCCCAGCCCGGTGCGCAGGGCCGTGAGGTTGGCCCGCATCACCTCGAGGTAGTCGTCCCCCGGCGAGGCGTCGCTCACCGTCTCCACCGGGTCCAGCACGGCCACCTTCGCCCCGGTCTCCTCGGCGATCGCGCGCGTGAAGGCCGGGCTCAGCGTGGTCTCGGCGAAGACCGTCGTCACCTTCTCCCGCCGGACGAGGTCGACGATCGCGGCCATGGTGGCGGCGTTGGGCTCGGCCTTGGGCTTCACGCCCGCGATGCCGGTCTGGGTCAGGTCGTACCGCTCGGCGAGGTAGCCGAACGCCGTGTGCCCGGTCACCAGCTGCCGGCTCCGGCAGGAGGCCAGCCCGGTGCGGAACTCCGTGTCCAGCGCGCCCAGCTGGGCGACGAAGGCGTCGGTCCCTTGCCGGTATGCCGTGCCCTGCTCCGGGTCGACCCCCTCCAGCCGCGCTCCGATGCCCTTGACGACCTGCGCGTAGCGGACGGGGTCGAGCCAGAAGTGCGGGTCGGCGCCGTCGGTCACCGAAGCGGCGTCGCCCTCCTTCTCGGTCCCGTCCGCCTCGGCCCGCAGCGTGAGGTCGGCGTCACCGGTCACGTCGTGGGCCGCGTCCGCCGGGACCTGGCTGGCGATGGCGTCGTCGACCGCTGGCTGGAACCCGCGCAGGTGGACGACGAGCGCCGAGCGCGCCAGGCCGGCGACGTCCCGCGGTGCCAGCTCCAGGTCGTGCGCCTCCGCGCCGGGCCGGGCCAGGTTCCTGACGGCGACCCGGTCCCCGCCGACTTGCGAGACGGCATACGCCAAGGGGTAGAAGGCGGCGGTCACGGGGGTGCGCCCGCCCGCGTCGCCCTCCTCCTCGGGCGAGCCGCCGCACCCGGCCGTCAGCGCGAGGGTCGCGGCGGCCGCCACGGTCAGCAGCGGTCGGCCGAACGCGATCATGACAACCATTCTCAGACGCGACGGGAAGGGTTGTCAATCGACGCGGGCCCGCCCCCTCGGGGGGTCAGCGGGGGAACGCCTGGGTGACGGCGACGGCGAGGACGACCGCGACGACGGCCACCCGCATGGTCCGCTCCGCGGTCCGCAGCTGCGGCCAGCCGAGGTAGAGCAGCCAGAGCAGCAGCACGGCCACGAGCACGTGCAGCAGCCAGCCCCAGCCGGGGACCAGGATGCCCGCCACCATCAGGGCGAGCACGACGAGGAAGGGGACCGCGCGGGGCAGCCGGCTGAGCCGGGTCAGGGCCGGGAGGCTGGCCGTCTCGACGGCAGTGCGGAGGGAGGACACGAACGTCAAGCCTACGGACCCCACGACTACCCTTCTGCGCATGGCCGCCCCCACCTCGACCGTCGACACCGTCGTCTCCCTCTGCAAGCGCCGCGGGTTCGTCTTCCCGTGCGGGGAGATCTACGGCGGCACCCGGTCGGCGTGGGACTACGGCCCGCTCGGGGTCGAGCTCAAGGAGAACATCCGCCGGCAGTGGTGGAAGGCCATGGTGACCGCCCGGGAGGACGTCGTCGGGCTGGACTCCTCGATCATCCTGCCGCGCCAGACGTGGGTCGCCTCCGGCCACGTCGGCGAGTTCAGCGACCCCCTGACCGAGTGCCAGTCCTGCCACAAGCGGTTCCGGGCCGACCACCTGCAGGAGGCGGTCGCGGAGGCGGCGGCGCGCAAGGGCAAGGAGGTCGACCCCGACCACGTCGTCCTCGACGACATCGCCTGCCCGAGCTGTGGGACGCGCGGCCGGTGGACCGCCCCGCGCGAGTTCAACATGATGCTCAAGACCCACCTCGGCGTGCTCGAGGACGAGTCGGGCCTGCACTACCTGCGGCCCGAGACCGCCCAGGGCATCTTCGTCAACTTCCTCCACGTCATGCAGGCGAGCCGGAAGAAGCCACCGTTCGGCATCGCCCAGACCGGCAAGAGCTTCCGCAACGAGATCACCCCGGGCAACTTCATCTTCCGGACCCGGGAGTTCGAGCAGATGGAGATGGAGTTCTTCGTCCAGCCGGGCGAGGACGAGGAGTGGCACCAGTACTGGATCGACGAGCGCACCCGCTGGTACGTCGACCTGGGCATCGCCGCCGACAACCTGCGCCACTTCGAGCACCCCCAGGAGAAGCTCTCCCACTACTCCAAGCGCACCGTCGACATCGAGTACCGCTTCCGCTTCGCCGGCAGCGAGTGGGGGGAGCTCGAAGGCGTCGCCAACCGCACCGACTTCGACCTGACCACGCACTCCAAGCACTCCGGCACGGAGCTGGTCTACTTCGACCAGGCGAGCGGCACGGCATACACCCCCTACGTCATCGAACCGGCGGCCGGGCTCTCCCGCTCGCTCATGACCTTCCTCGTCGACGCCTACACCGAGGACGAGGCGCCCAACACCAAGGGCGGGGTCGACAAGCGGGTGGTCCTGCGGCTGGACCCGCGGCTGGCCCCGGTCAAGGTGGCCGTGCTGCCGCTGTCGCGCAACGCGGACCTCTCCCCAAAGGCGCGCGACCTCGCGGCGGCGCTGCGGCGCAGCTGGAACGTCGACTTCGACGACGCGGGCGCCATCGGCCGCCGGTACCGCCGCCAGGACGAGATCGGCACGCCGTTCTGCGTCACCGTCGACTTCGACACCCTGGACGACGACGCGGTGACGGTGCGCGAGCGGGACTCGATGGCTCAGCAGCGCATCGGCCTCGACGCGGTCGAGGGCTGGCTCGCCGCCCGCCTCCCGGGCTGCTGAGGCGGGTCCGCCAATACCCGAAGCGCCGCCGCCGCGTCTGCGACGCTGGCCGGGTAGGACGCCGAACGGTCACGTCCGCTCCCGGGTCGCGGGAGCGGTCCGCCGGACTGCCCGAGGAGGTCGTGATCAGGGACCGGTATGCCGTGGACGCCGACTTCGCGGCGTGGGCCGGCGCGCGGCAGCGCTCCCTGGTGGGCACGGCATACCTGCTGACCGTGGACCACGACGCCGCGCACGCCGCCGTCCTGGAGGCGCTCGCAGCGGTGGCCGCCCGGTGGCGACCGGACGCGGAGGAGCGGCCCGACAACCTGGTCCGGCGGCACCTCCATGCGGCGGCGGGGCGCTCACCGGCCCGCGCTGACGTCGCGCCGCCGGGTGCCGGGCCGCACCTCGGTCCCGAGGACGCTTCCCCGTCGGGCCGGGGCGCTGCCGCCGACCCGTCGTGGGGGGTCGCCGCCGACCCGTCGTGGGAAGTGGCCGCCGACCCGTCGTGGGAAGTGGCCGCCGACCCCGTGCGGGGCACGTCCGCCGAACCGTCCGGGGACGCCGTCCCGGATCCCGAGGAGGAGCGCCGTGAGCGCCTGCGGCGGGCACTTCGCGCGCTCTCGCCGGAGGAGCGCTCGGCCCTGGTCCTGCTGGTGCACGAGGGGCGCCCGCTGGAGGAGGCGCCGGAGGTACTGGGCCGCTCGGTGCGGCGGACCCGGCACGCCGCCGAGCGGGCCGGGGCCGCCCTCGCGTCGGTGACCGCACCCGACGTGGACCCGGACCGCCTGCGCCACGACCTCGCCGACCTCGCCGACCTCGCCGACCGCGCGGGCCTCGCCGACGTCGGCGCCGCCGCCCCGGCACCGGACCTCGTGACCGCGGCCTGGGGCCTGGCCCGAGAGCGGGCGCGGCACCGCCGGCGGTGGCTGGCGGCCGGTGCCGCCCTCGTCGCGGTGCTCGCGGTCGCCGTCGCGGGGGTGCGGGCCGCCCTGCCGGACCCCGAGCCGGTGACCGTGGGCTGGCGGCCCGTGACCACCGTCGTCGACGGGGTGGACGTCGTGGCGGGCCCGACCCCGGCAGCGGAGGCGCGCCTGCCCCTCTACCCCGACGGCGAGGCGCGGCTGGGGCTGCCGACCCGCCTCGGCTTCGAGGCGAACGCCCGGATCCCGCGCCTGACCGTGGACACGGCCGGGTCCGCGACGGTGCGGGCGGTCCTGCTCCGCCAGGTGGGGCCGGCCGCCTTCCGCCCCGTCCTCTACCGACCGGACGCGGCCGACCCCTACGTCGAGGCCGACACGGTGCTGCGCGAGCCGTCGGACTCCTTCGGACGCACCGGGCTGGCACTCGACCCGCGGTCCGTGGCCGACGACCACCGGCAGGTGGTCTTCGCCCAGTCCGGCGCCGTCGTCCTGCTCGACGGGGCGACCGGAGCCGTGCGCCGGATCGCGGTCCCCGACCCGTTCCTCACCAGCGCCGGGTTCACCGCCGGCAGCGAGTTCGTCATCGCGAGCTCGGGCCGCGAGCAGTGGCGGGTCGACGTCGGCCGCGGCACCGCCCAGCGGCTCGGCGATGAGGGGCACCCCGGGTCAGCGCTGCTGCGCGCCTCCCCGGGAGGCAGCCAGGTCGTCGTCCTGACCGCCGACGGGACCCCGGCGGGCACGCGCTCGGGGCCGCGGATCGTCGAGGGAACCGTCGGGGGGAGCGTCACCGACGCCGAGGGCTGGCTCGGCTCCGGCGTGCGCCTCGCCTCGGACCCGGCGCTCGCCGGCGCCGCGGCAGCCGGCCGTGCGGCCACCGGCCCTGCGGTTGCCCGGGGAGCCTCGCAGGGGGTGCTCGCGGCGCAGGTCGCCACGCTGTCGCCCGTGCGGGTGCTGGCCGCGCCCGACGCTCCCGGCCGGCCCTCCGGGTGCTGCACCGCCCTGGGGTGGGGCACCCAGCAGCTGCTCCTCCTCCGCTCCGACGGCGCGGGCACCTCACGGCTGCTCGCGTGGGACGTCCGCTCCGGGGCCCTCCAGCGGGTGTCCGAGCTGCCGGTGGAGAGCCGGGAGGAGGGCGCCCCGGCGGCCCAGGTCGCCCTCGCCCCGTGAGCGGGGCGTCGGCCACCCCGGGCGGGCTGGGAGACTGCAGGGGTCATGAGCACCACCTCACCCGCCCCGACCACAGTGCTGCCGCCGCTCCGGCTAGGCCGGCACGTCGTGCCGTCGCCCGTCGTCCTGGCACCGATGGCGGGCATCACCAACCGCGCGTTCCGCCGGCTCTGCCGTGAGTCGCGGGCCGCCGGGCTCGGCGAGGACGCCGCCACGGGCGCGACCAGCCTCTACGTCAGCGAGATGGTCACCTCCCGCGCGCTCGTCGAGCGCACCCCGGAGTCGCTGCGCCTGGTGGGCCACGACCCGCAGGAGCACCCGCGCTCGGTGCAGCTCTACGGCGTCGACCCGGTCACCGTCGGCCTTGCGGTCCGCATGCTCGTCACCGAGGACCGCGCCGACCACGTCGACCTCAACTTCGGCTGCCCGGTCCCGAAGGTCACGCGCAAGGGCGGCGGGGCCGCCCTGCCGTGGAAGACCGAGCTGTTCCGCGGGATCGTGGCCGCCGCGGTCCGGGAGGCCGACCGGTATGCCGTGCCCGTCACCGTCAAGATGCGCGTGGGCATCGACGAGACGCACCGGACCTACCTCGACGCGGGCCGCGTCGCCGAGGCGGAGGGCGTCGCGGCCGTGGCCCTGCACGCCCGCACCGCGGCCCAGGCCTACTCCGGCACGGCCGACTGGTCCGCCATCGCCCGCCTGAAGGAGGCCGTGACCAGCGTCCCGGTGCTGGGCAACGGCGACATCTGGTCGGCCGAGGACGCGCTCGCCATGGTGCAGCGGACCGGCTGCGACGGGGTGGTCGTCGGTCGCGGGTGCCTCGGCCGGCCGTGGCTCCTCGCCGACCTCGCCGCCGCCTTCGCCGGGTCCGCGGTCCGGGTCCGGCCCACGCTGGGAGAGGTGGCCGCGACGATGCGCCGGCACGCGGCATACCTCGTGGACTTCTACGACGGCGACGAGCTGCGCGGGTGCCGCGACATCCGCAAGCACGTCGCGTGGTATCTCAAGGGGTTCCCGGCCGGCTCCGAGCTGCGCAGCAGGCTGGCCCTCGTCGACTCGCTCGCCGCGCTGGACGACCTGCTGGCCACGCTCGACCCACTGGCGCCGTGGCCCGGGCAGCCCGCCGAGGGACAGCGCGGACGGGCCGGGTCCCCGCGCCGGGTCGCCCTGCCCGACGGCTGGCTCGCCACGCGGGACCTCGACGACGCGCAGCGCGCGGCGGTCGCCACGGCGGAGCTGTCGGTCTCCGGCGGCTGAGCCGACGGCCCCTCGTCGGGCCCGGCGGTCAGCGGGAGGCGATCCCGTGCGCCAGCGCGGTGAGGAACTGGCCGATGAAGGCCGGCAGGTCGTGCGGGTTGCGGCTGGTGATGAGGTTCTCGTCGACGACCACCTTCTGGTCGACCCAGGTGGCGCCGGCGTTGCGCAGGTCGGTCTGCAGGCTGGGCCAGCTGGTCAGCGTGCGCCCGCGCACGACGTCGGCCTCGATGAGCGTCCAGGGGGCGTGGCAGATGGCCGCGATGGGCTTGCCGCTGGCCATGAAGTCCCGGACGAAGGCGACGGCGGTCTGGTCGGTGCGGAGGGCGTCGGGGTTGGCGACGCCGCCGGGGAGGACGAGCGCGTCGTAGTCGTCGACGGAGGCGTCGGCGACCGTGTGGTGGACCGGCCGGGTCTCCGCCCGGTCGAGGTGGTCATAGGTCTGGACCTCGCCCGGCGCGGTGCTGATCAGCTCGGGGGTGGCCCCGGACTGCTCGACCGCGGCCCACGGCTCGGTGAGCTCGACCCGCTCGATGCCCTCGGGCGCGACGAGGAAGGCGACACGTTTCCCACTGAGATGACTCATGCTCCCTACCTTTGCACCTTTGGCGGGGCCAGACGACCCGCACGGCCTACGTGCGTCGTGGCGGCGGTCGCCGGCTCGTGCCATCCTCGGCGGATGGCGGGCAGACCCGGTGGGACGGCTGAGCGGCCGGCGCTGTTCTTCACCGGGCCGGAGGAGTTCCGCGCCTGGCTGGAGGAGCACCACGCCGGCGCCACCGAGCTGTGGATGGGCCTGCGCAAGAAGCACGTGCCCGACCGCGGCCTCACCTGGGAGGACGCCGTGCCGGAGGCCCTGTGCTTCGGCTGGATCGACAGCGTCGTGCAGCGCCTCGACGACGACGCGGTGCGCCAGCGCTGGACCCCGCGCAAGGCGAGCAGCACCTGGAGCGCCGTCAACGTCGGGCTCGTCGAGCGGCTCGCCGCGGAGGGGCGGATGCGGCCGGCCGGCCTGGCCGCGTACGCGCGGCGGCGTCCGGAGCGCACCGCGATCTACGCGTTCGAGCGCGACGACCTGGCCCTGACCGCGGAGCAGGAGGCGGCGCTGCGGGCCGACCCGGCGGCGAGCGCCTTCTGGGACCAGACCACCGCCTCCTACCGCAGGGGCGTGGCCGCGTGGCTGCAGGACGCCAAGCGTGAGGACACCCGGGCCAGGCGGCTCGCCCAGCTCGTGGCCGACGCTCGGGCGGGTCGGCTGATCCCCCCGCAGCGCTACGGCACGGAGCCCGCCTGGGTGGCGCGGGCCGCGGCCGCCGCGCGAGGGGCGGACGCGGACAGCGCGCGAGGGGCGGGCGCGGACACCGCGACCGGCGCCGACGACAGCGGGCGGGGGAGGGGTGCCGCGACCCACGACGCCGAGGGCCGGGGCGGTTCGGGGCGGCCGTAGGGTCGGCGGCGTGACGTATGCCGTGCGCGACCGTGAGCGCTGGGTCGCCGAGGACCCGGCGCACCAGCGCGCCGACCGCGACGACTTCGCCCGCGACCGGGCGCGGGTGGTGCACTCCGCGTCCCTGAGGCGGCTCGCCGCCAAGACGCAGGTCGTCCAGCCGGCCAGCGACGACTTCGTGCGCAACCGCCTGACCCACTCCCTGGAGGTGGCGCAGATCGGGCGCGAGTTCGGGGCGGCGCTCGGCTGCGACGCCGACGTCGTGGACACCGCCTGCCTCGCGCACGACCTCGGCCACCCGCCCTTCGGCCACAACGGCGAGGAGGCCCTCGACGCGGTCGCCGGGCACATCGGGAGGTTCGAGGGCAACGCCCAGACGCTGCGGCTGCTCACCCGGCTGGAGGCCAAGCGCACCCACCCCGACGGCCGTCCGGCCGGGCTCAACCTCACCCGCGCCAGCCTGGACGCGGCGACGAAGTACCCGTGGGCCAGCGGTGAGGGGCCGGCGGCGACGGCGAAGTTCGGGGTCTACGCCGACGACCTCCCGGTGTTCGCCTGGCTGCGCGACGGCGCCCCACCCCGGGGGCGCGCGTTCGAGGCCGAGGTCATGGACTGGTCGGACGACGTCGCGTACTCGGTGCACGACGTCGAGGACGCGGTGGCCTCCGGCCGCCTGGACCCGCGTCGGCTGCGCGACCCCGACGAGGTGTCGGGAGTCCTCGCGGTGGCCGGCGAGGCGTACGCGCCCGACCTCCCGGCCGACGACCTCGGCGCGGCCCTGGAGCGCCTGCTCGCGCCCGGGTGGCTGCCTCGCACCCATGACGGCTCACGGGCCGACCTCGCCCGGCTGAAGGACATGACCTCCGGGCTCATCGGGCGGTTCGTCCTCGCCGTCGAGCGG